>JBDTUE010000305.1:0-5064 GCA_040007895.1 Saprospiraceae bacterium
AACACTTTATTCAATTTGGCAATACCTTGAAGATGTCTCACATATTCCTGTTCATCCAGGGCATCAGGAATGTCTAAAGAATCCGGTAGGCGAATAGCTGTTGGTATAGTCTGATCTATAAGGGTATCCAGGCTATCCACGCCTATCACATCCAGCATTTGTTTTACTTCTTCTTCTGAATTACCAAGATGCCTTAAATCAAACTGATGAGGATGCGACATATTATTTTTTTTGTGATGGACAAAAGTACAAAGATGCACACATGAAAAATTAAAGAATATGATTTTTTTATATTCTTATTCCTGAATATTTTTCAAGCCTTTGTAAAAACAACAAGAGGCTTCAAAATGTTTCGAAGCCTCTTTTGTATTTGCCTATTGAATTAAAGGATAATTGTCTATTTCAGGCCGAAAGCTGTTTTGATTTCTTTTACTTTATCAAGTTTTTCCCACGTAAAAAGCTCAACTTTTACTTTTTTTATTTTACCATCAGGAGATTTAAATACTTTTTCAACAATTTGCGGTTTACGGCCCATATGACCATAGGAGGCTGTTTCGCTATATATCGGATTTCGCAGTTTTAGTCTTTTTTCAATTGCATATGGACGCATATCGAAAATATTCAGCAGTTTTTCAGCGATTTCTCCGTCCGCCATACTCACTTTTGAAGTGCCATATGTATTTACATAAAGACCCATGGGTTTAGCAACACCAATAGCATAGGATACCTGAACCAAAACTTCATCACAAACTCCGGCTGCAACCAGGTTTTTAGCTATATGCCTGGTCGCATATGCAGCACTGCGATCAACTTTAGATGGGTCTTTCCCGGAGAATGCACCACCTCCATGAGCTCCTTTGCCGCCATATGTATCGACAATGATTTTTCTTCCTGTAAGCCCGGTATCACCATGAGGTCCCCCGATGACAAACTTCCCGGTAGGATTGATATGGTACTTTATCTTATTAGTGAATAAATTTTGAACTTCAGGTTTTAATTTTTTCAATAATTGTGGGATAAGTATTCCCACAATATCCTTGTGAATCCTTTTAGCCATTACTTCATCTGAAGCAAAATCATCGTGTTGAGTAGATATGACGATGGTATCAATTCTAACCGGTTTATTGTTATCATCATATTCAATGGTAACCTGGCTTTTAGCATCCGGTCTAAGATATTTAATTTGTTTGTTTTCCCGACGCAAGGCAGCAAGCTCTATTAATAGATTATGCGCCAGGTATAGCGGCATCGGCATATAATCCTCAGTTTCTTTACTGGCATAACCAAACATCATACCCTGATCACCGGCACCCTGATCTTCACGATCGGTTTTATCTACACCACGATTAATATCAGCAGATTGTTCATGAATGGCAGAAAAAATACCACAAGAGTTAGCTTCAAACATGTATTCACTTTTGGTATACCCTATTTTGCGAATGACTTCGCGGGCAATCTCCTGTACATCGAGATATACTTTAGATTTTACTTCGCCTGCTAAAACTACCTGGCCGGTAGTTACTAATGTTTCACAAGCTACTTTTGAATCTGCATCGAAAGCAAGAAAATGATCTATCAATGCATCAGATATCTGGTCTGCTACTTTATCAGGGTGTCCTTCTGAAACAGACTCAGATGTAAAAAGATATGGCATAAAAATAATCCAGGTTGTTTATAATTCACTTAATTAAAATGTCGGTGGCAAAAGTATATATAAAAATTGAATATGAAAAAATATAATATCTTATTTCATTTAATACTTACATATAATATAGATTGTCCTTCAAGATAACCTTCTAAAGTATCGCCGATTTGTACAGGACCTACTCCTGCGGGAGTACCGGTATATATCAAATCTCCTTTAAGCAATTTAAAATAACGCGAAGCATAACTTATGATAGCATCAAAATTAAAAATCATATCCTTTGAAAAACCTGATTGTACTGTTTGTTGATTTTTCTTTAATTCAAAAGCGATATTTTCTTTGTCCCTGAGTTGATCTATAGAAATCATATTTCCTAATACCGCGGAATAATCAAAGGCTTTTGCTATTTCCCACGGAAGACCTTTCTCTTTGCACTTATCCTGAATGTCCCTTGCCGTAAAATCAATGCCGAGACCAACTTTGTCATAATATTTATGCGCAAACTTTGGATCAATGGCTTTGCCATGTTTGCTGATTTGAATCACCAATTCAATTTCGTGGTGAATGTTTTGACTGAAATCAGGATAATAGAATGGACGTTGGTTAATAAGCAATGCTGTGGATGGTTTCATAAACAATACCGGTTCTTTGGGAACAGGATTGTTTAATTCTTTGGCATGATCTATATAATTTCTCCCAACACAAATAATTTTCATTGCTCAGTGATTTATTGACTACTGTAATTGAAATAAGAAAAGGAAAAAAAAATTAAGACGACACCATCATCAAACCGACAGCTTCTTTGATCTCATTCAGGTTTTGTTTGGCCCTTGCCCGTATCACTTCGGAACTTGCTTTTATTTTTTGTTTGTACTCTTTTTTATTGTCTTGAATATCCTGCATACGTTCTCTCATTGGATCTGTCAAAGAAATCAATGCATCGGCCACCACCTCTTTGAGTTCAGAGTATTTTAAGGTTTTATCTACATATTTTATCATCATGTCGTCATAGACCGACGATCCGCTTGCTTTTAATAATGAAAATAAATTTTCAACCCCTGCACTCATTTTATCAGTTGGTTCACTACCTACATCCGTGACCGCTGATTTTATTTGTTTACGAATCTGATCAGCACTTGCAAATAAATTGATATTATGCTTTTCACCAAGACTCGCGCTCATCTTTTTCGTAGGGTCGGCTGTCGACATCACTTTAGGTATGTCTGTAAATAATGCTTCCGGTACACGAATCAGCTCTTTTCCTACAACATGATTCAATCGGATCGCAATATTTCGTGCCAACTCCAGATGCTGTTCCTGATCTTTTCCAACCGGAACATACTTTGGTTTATAGATTAAAATATCAGCTGCCTGTAATATCGGATAGGTGAACAATCCTACTGAGATAAATGCATCTTTATCTTTTTCACTGGCATGAGAAGTTTTGTCCTTGAATTGAGTCATGCGTTGTGCCTCTCCATAACTCGCGAAACAATTCAGGATCCATGCGAGCTCAGCATGTTCCGGGATCAGAGATTGAATAAAAAGATTTTCCGGTTCTATACCGCAGGCAATCAATCCAAAAATACCATTCCAGGTAGCTTCTCTCAAAGTAGCTGGATTATAAAACAGGGTCATAGCATGGTAATCTACGATACCATAAAAACACTGATAAGTTGATTGAAGATTGACCCAATTTTGGACGGCACCGAAATATCTTCCGAAGTGAAGATTCCCTGTGGGCTGCATACAGGAGAGAACTCTGTCGCGTTGATCTATGGGTGGCGCAGGTTGCATAATGGTTTAATATGCTGCAATCGCGGATATTTCAACCTGAACGAACTTCGGAAGTTGACTAACTTCCACTGTTTCTCTCGCAGGGGCCGTTGCTTCAGCAAAATATTGACCGTATACTGCGTTGATCCTGGAGAATGAGTTCATATCTTTTATAAATACGGTACATTTCACTACATCGGAAAAGTCAAGGTTTTCTGAATGCAGGATTGCTCCCAGGTTTTTTAAGACCTGGTGAGTTTCGTCTTCAAGAGATCCGTTTACAAGGGTTCCATTTTCAGGATTGATACAAATCTGGCCTGAAATATAAAGGCAACCATTAGCTTTGACAGCCTGGTTGTATGGGCCTATAGGTAATGGAGCTTTTTCCGTTTTGATGATTTCTTTCATAGAATCTTTTTTATTCCTATTGCAACTGAAAAACCAGGCAAAGAATATTTCCTGGGCTATAGGTCAATCCGATACCGGGGAACAGCAATCAAAAAGGGCTTAGCTTATTCTGCAGTCCCTTTGACTAAAACTCTTCCTTTATAGTACAATTCACCTTCATGCCAATAGGCACGATGTCTTAAGAAAGGTTCGCCGGTGGTTTTACAAATAGACACATGAGGTAACTCTGCCTTGTGATGGTTGCGTCTTTTGTTTTTTCTGGATCTGGAGATCCTCGTTTTAGGATTTGGCATGACAAAAAATTATTTAGCTAATTAATTCAATTTTATATTTTCTAGATCTTTCCAAATAGATTGATCCCGTTCCGGCTCATGTTCATATTCATTCAATTTCTTCAGCACTTCCTGATCACAGGGTCTTCCTTTACAATCATACACATTCATCAATGGTTTTGCGAGACAAATAAATTCATAAATTACTTTTGCTGCATTCCATTCCGAGATCTGTGGATCCAGGTATATCACTTCATCCGTATCCTCTCCTTCTTCAAATTTCAGGATTAATTTATCCGTATGTTGAATAGGTAAGTCAATTTTAATCAAACAACGATCACACAAACAAGAATAAGTACCAGAAATTTCAAAATTAATGGTTGCCATTTCCGGTCTTCGGTCTAAAACAATTTCAACTTTAAACTGACCTGATTCGATTGGTGAATTTTCAAAATGTTTGAAAAAATCAGGAGTCACTTCATATCGGTAGACATGATCTCCTGCTTTTAACCCCGTCAGAGGTACGGTATATTCCTTCAATGCTTCCATGAAAAGGCCTTTTCAACCAATTTTTTTTCGGGACGCAAATATAGACAGATTTTTGGAAGTAACCAAGTGTCAAAAGAGGACATAGCGGGCGCTTAGAAAATCAGGCTATAACGGTCAGCATAAGGTAGATCGATCACGAAAAGCTGTGCCCGGATTTAATGGATACCATATAAATGGCGAATCCCAAGAGATTCAACTGTGACCTGTGACTTCCTGAATAGATCAGATACAAGTCCATGAGGAGCCGGCAGTCCAAAAATCTATGATGATGAATGTGAACAAATAGGACTTACGTTCAAAGACGAAATCTTACCGTAGTAGTTAGAGATGGGTTTGATCTTGAAGTAGAAGACCAAGTGTTTAAAGCCGGAGATATCCGTTGCATTCAGATCACCCAATTTTAAAGGCATCACT
>JBDTUE010000306.1:0-5008 GCA_040007895.1 Saprospiraceae bacterium
CCATAATAAATTTCTTGTACAAAATCCCCGACATTTTAACTTTAGCTTACATATAGCTAAGAGCAATTTTTTGTTCGTACCCACAGCAACTTATTCATTATGAAACCAACTTCACTTTTCTCCCTAATCACCTCCTTAGTTATGATTTTTCAGGCTTTAAATGGCCAAGAGCAAACTCCTGATTCCATTTCCTATAAATCGGTTGATACCGTCAAAGCAAATGAATTAATCCAGGAAGCAAAGCAATTGCAAGATTCTTCATATTTCGGACAAGCGTTGCCGCTATTGGATAAAGCTATTGAAATATTGACAGCCCAGGATACTTCGGGATCATTGAGAGAAGCGGAAGCTTGGTTTCGCAAAGGGGTAAGCTTAGGTGAATTGGGAAAATATGATAAGGCTCAAAAAGCTACTTTGAGATGCTTATCCATTCAAAGAACTAAATTACCAGTTTTACATAAAGACTTAATAACGACTCTGACCTATTTGGGCAATTTAGAAATTCCTCAAAGCATGTATTCAGAAGCTGTTTTGTACTTAGAAGAAGCTTTATTGATTGCACGATTGCACTATCCGGAAGAAAGCAGAGAAGTAGCCAATAAATTATACCTTTTAGGGTTTTCATTATTATTCACTGAAAATTATGAACGCTCTCTATCTATGCTTGAAAAATGTTTAGCTATCCAACAAAAAATACTTCCTCCTTTTCATAAAGATTTCTCCAATACTTTTCGCAGTTTGGGCAGCTGGTATTCAAGGCAAACGAAATATGAAACAGCATTAGTGTATCTGATTAAGGGGTTGGAAAATATAAAACATAATACCACTCAATTTAATGTGAACATCCCCATTCTTTGTTCAGAAATAGGACAGATTTGTATAGAGTTAAAGGATTATGCTAATGCAAAGGAATATTTTGATAAGGAAAATACAGAAATGATAAATGGAGGTCAGGATACAACGATCAATATTCGTTGGACTATAGCAGACTTTGCAAAACTGTATTATGCAGAAAATAATTACATTAAAGCTATCGAGTTATTTTCTCAATGCATAGATTTATTTAGAAAAGCATCTAGGAAGGAAAATGGCAACATAGCCCTTTTGTTTCATTATTTGGGCCATTGTCAATCTTCCATTGGTTTTTTTACTCAAGCATTGAATTCGTTCAATGAAGAAAAAAGAATATTTTCGAATCAATTTGGTCCGGATTGTCCAGATTTATATTTACCAATTTCAGATATTGCTCAAAATTATCGTAGATGGTTTGCGTCTACAGGAAATATTGATTTATTAGAAACAAGTCGCTTGTATTTTGATACGGCACAAACAATTATTTTAAGGAATCTTCAAAATGAAAACTTCGATCTAAAAAAGAAAAGCCTTTTAAGCAAAATCAAACCCATAATAGAACAATCAATCAAAGTAGATTTATTATGTACGAATGAGATACAA
The DNA here is from genome assembly GCA_040007895.1 of Saprospiraceae bacterium. GTDB lineage: Bacteria > Bacteroidota > Bacteroidia > Chitinophagales > Saprospiraceae > JADJLQ01. Next base: position 1,456 of record JBDTUE010000306.1, read on the forward strand.
AATCATTCTTTACTTGAGAAAGCGTGGCAAAAAAGCGAAACCATGCATAGTTTTCTATTAAATGCTTCGATTGAAGAATCAAATGCAAAAGCATTTTCAGGTATACCGGATTCACTTTTAAAGGCAGAATTAAATATCAGAAAAAAAATAACAGAATTTGATAAAACCAGGCAAAGTCTGATTGACAGAAAAGGATTATCCCTTACCGATTCTGCTGTCCTTAATATCAATACCAGGTTATTTGCTGCACGGGAAGAATATCATCAAATCATCTCTTCTTTAGAAATCAACTATCCGGAATATTATCAATTAAAATATAACCTTAAAAACACATCTATCACAGAAATACAAAGATTACTTTCACCAGCACAAACCATAGTCGAATATTTTACCGGGGATAGTTCCATATTCATATTTGTCATAAATCAAAATCAAAGCAAGCTAATCGCTGTGCGCCTTGATTTTCCTTTGAATACCTGGACTGGTCAATTTCGCAATGGAATATCAGGCTATTACGAATCCGAAGCAAAATCTTCGACTTTATATAAAACCACACTGACCGATTATGCTCAGGCTTCGCTGAGTTTATATCAAAAACTTATAGCCCCTATTGCTTCATTCTTATCATCAGAAGTAATCTTTATACCCGATGGTCAGCTTAATAACATCTCCTTTGACGCATTAATCAGCAGCGTGCCTGAAGATCTGTCTAATTTCAAAACATATCCATTCTTGGTAAGTAATCACACTATCAGCTATGCCTATTCGGCGACGATGTACGCTCATATGAAAAACAAAATACATCTCAGGACACCTGAAAATGATTTGTTGGCATTTGCACCCTTTTATTTGAACGATTCTGACAAACTAATTGCACAAGCATCACGAAGCTGGATCAATAATGAAGATTTAAAATCATTGCCTTATTCCGGGGAAGAAGTCATTCAGGCAAAAAGAAATATAGGCGGTCGGAGTCAGATTTATGTGGGTGCCAACGCTACAAGGGAGAAATTTAGTACTATGGCCAGTGTCTACCGGATACTGCACCTTGGTACTCATGCCAAAGCCAATGAAAAACAAGGCGAATTTTCTTTTATCGCATTTGCCCCTGCAAAAGACACTGATAACAATAATTTACTTTTTCATAGTGATCTATATAATCTTTCTCTCAATGCCGATTTAGTAACTTTATCTGCCTGTGAAACCGGAACCGGTGAATTGCTGGAAGGGGAAGGCATGGTGAGTATGGCGAGTGCTTTTGCTTTTGCAGGTGCCAAGAGTATCGTGACTTCACTGTGGTCTGTAAATGATCAATCCACCATGCAACTCATGTCTCAATTTTATAAGGAATTGAATCAAGGCCAATCAAAAAATATAGCTTTGGCCAAGGCTAAAAGATCATATCTCAAGGCTCATCCTGGTATAACCGCCCATCCCTATTACTGGGCAGCGTTTATCGAGATCGGGGATGTGAGTGCCCTAAAATAAATTACTCAAGTCTGCTTTTCAATGCTATAGCCTTTTGCTGGAATGGGAAAACTCTAGCGGAAATCATGGAGTCTAACAAAACTTTTGTTTCAGGGTCCTTTAGAGTTTTTCCTTGCGCTATATTACAAAGTAAAAAGCTCCATCTTGCCTCATTTTTAAACTGAAAACTATTAATCAGTCGTTTAAAATCATTTGCAGCAGCTTGATATTGGCCTAGTTTGAAATAGCTATGAGCTCGGATAAAAATGCCTAGATCCTCCGATTCGTACTTTTTTTCATCTTGGAGTAATGTCGCGGCCTTACTATATTTTTTTTGTTTAAATGCTTCATCCGCTTGTTGTAAAATTGTTTTTGGACTATTAGAGGATTCAACACTTCTCAAATAATCGATATTCACTGGAATATAAAATTCAGAAACTAAGATTTTTTCACTGCGATCGTTCATTGCGATATCTGGATTTCTTAGAGCAATGGTGTCAATTCCCGCAGGCACTAATTCATTTTTATTAATTGAGTCCGGGTTTGTGGGAGGAGTAGCTATTTGTATCGGCGTAGTTGCCTCTTTGGCAAGATTTCGTTTTTTTACTTTGAATTGCCAAATAACTGTAATCAATATTAATACCAGCGCAACGGCAATGATAAAAAATGTTTTAAGCCTATTACCTGGATTTTTGCTCCTTTCCTGATTTTTTAATACGGCACTTACCTGATTTCGCAATTTAAGTGCTGCGAGACGTTTTTGTATGTCCCTGATTCGGTCTACTGCAAGTACAAGTTCTGGATCATTTTGCAGAGCTTCCTCAAAAGCAAGCAACTCATGTTCATTTAATTCACCGAGTAAATACGATTCAATTTGTAAATAATAATTTTCCATTTCCTTCACTTTTCACAATTTAGCTTAATGCGGATGCTGCAAGCTCTGAAAGTTTTTTCATGCATTGTGCTCGATGACTTTTCAAAGAATCTATTGTAGTGTATTGCGTTAGTTTTAATTCAATTATTTCTTTGTCTCTACGTTCATCCAGGTATTTGAATTGTATAAGTTTTTGACAGTTTTCAGATAATCTTTTGAGTAAACCAGTGAGTACCTCCGTTGCTGCATAGTCAGTGATGTTCGGTTCATCCACGATGTCAGTAGTTTCATCTAATAATGTACTACTATGTTTTAGAAGTTTTTGACTATAAGATTTTACTTTATTTTTAGCGATTTCTATTACATAAGTCGCCGGATCATATCCCTGAAATACGTAAGCACCTTCCCTGATTTTTTGAATAATCAATGTGATACAATCACAAATCATTTCTTCTATGTCCTCCGGAGGAAGCCGGTATTTATTCCCCAAACTGAAAACAGAATCTGAAATTTTTGAATAAAGAACCCGGATAGCATCACTTTCTTCCCGCTTTAAACCTTCGAATAGCCCTTTTGAATCACCATAGTCTAATACCTTCTTTTTTTGGACTGAGGAAGTTGAAAATTTAAATAGATTCACCGGACTATAATCAATAGATGTGGAAATGTTAAAGGTATTAAAATTATGCAATTCATCCATTTCATAGATTGTACACAATAGTCCGATTGAAATAATTAATAATTCCTGATGGCGAACTCAAAGTATTCTTTCACTCGTTTATCTCCTTTTTATATAAAATGTAACCAAAGAGTAAAAAATCCTTTCCGATGCGATCACCCCGATTTTTATCAGGATTAATTGGTAGTCATTTTCAAATGACTTTAATAAGCTTACTTATAATATAAATAATCACCGACCAAACGGAACAATAAGCAATAAAATTTTTTTGATCGACTAAATTTATTTGATCGGTATTTTTCTACCTATTAAAAATCCATCGAAATAATCCCGATACCTATCGGGACGATGCACATCACCTTACTTCGTATAAAGCAATTCCAAAGGAATCGATGTATATTCCTCTTTATCCAGATAAAGATTTCCTATTTATCTGATGAATCTGGAAGCATATCAATACCGCAATTTCAACGCAATATCTCCCGACAATTTCATTTCTTCTTTATCAATAAACACTGCCCTTCCCTTTTTTG
>JBDTUE010000307.1:0-4988 GCA_040007895.1 Saprospiraceae bacterium
GGAATTCACCAAAATATTTATTGGGTGAAAGTTATGGTACGTTCAGGTCTGCCGGTGTTGCAGATTATCTGCAATCCCGTATGGGTATTGCTGTCAATGGAGTAGTCCTGGTCTCCAATGTACTGGACATTCGTACACTTTCATTTAACCCGGGCGATGATATTTCCTATATCCTCAATCTGCCCTCCTATGCTGCTGCTGCATGGTATCATAATAAGATCTCACCCAAACCATCGAATTTACAAGACTATTTAAAAGAAGCAAGATCATTTGCATTGGGCGAATATGCAGCTGCATTGATGAAAGGCAGTCAGATAACCGAAACAGAACGTGATGGCATATTAAATAAACTTACCCGGTATTCAGGTTTATCGAAAGACTATTGGTCTAAAGCAGATTTGCGGGTTAATCAACCCCGGTTTTGCCAGGAACTATTGCGAGATTCAGGTGTCATCATAGGAAGGTTGGATTCAAGGTATAAAGGAGTTGCTCAAAACCTATTGAGTGAAGTCGCTTTCGATGATCCCCAATCTTCAGACATCAGTCCAGCATATATATCTGCATTTTTAAATTATTATACGACGGAGTTAAAAGTACCTAAGGATAAAAAATACAACAGTAGTGCTTATGGACTTACAGGCTTTGATTGGGATTGGAAACATTCCCGTAGTGCAGGCATTTTTGGTGATGCCGTATCTCCCAATACCGGACCAGACTTAGTCAATGCAATGTCTAATAATCCGAAATTAAAAATCATGGTGTTGAATGGTGTCTATGATCTGGCTACACCGTTTGGTGCATCAGAATATACTTTTGATCACCTTGGATTAAATAAAACATTAAAAAACAATATTATCCATAAGTACTATGAAGCAGGGCATATGATGTACATTCATCCGGAATCTGCTGCGCGGTTTAAAAAAGATGTAGTGGATTTTATCCTGAATACATTGAAATAAAATCTGAACTGGGAATACAAGCCAGCTTGTTCAAATCAAAAGACTGAACCTGGATAGGGCGCACGACAGATTGCACTATGGTTTGGTTTGTGCGACTGAATTTATTCGGTCGGGTTATAGCAATATGTGCAATCTGTCGTGCGCCCTCTGGATATATCATGAAATGATTCAGCGAAAGAGCACTTACCTTTGTACTAAATTATACAAGATGAAATGTTTATTGACTGTTTTATTCGTCATGATATTAAATCCATTTGATGTATCTGCTCAAAATCCGGTTGAACTAGGTGACGTCCATTGGCTAAGGGATATCGCTAAAGCTCAAACTCAATCTAAACAAACCGGTAAATCGATTCTTATTTTATTCCAGGAAATACCCGGCTGTATTACCTGTCAGCGATATGGTTCACAGGTCATGAAACATCCTTTGATTGTAGAGGCTATAGAAACTGAATTCATTCCACTCGCCATTCATAATAATAAAGGAGGTGAAGATGCACGTGTACTTAAATTATTTAATGAACCAACGTGGAATAATCCTGTCGTACGAATTGTCGATGCTTCACTCTCCAATGTCGTCGATAGATTGGATGGTGATTATTCACCCAAAGGCGTAGTTTCCGTTATGATTAAAGCGTTGACAAAAATCAAAAAACCAGTTCCTGATTATCTTCAATTATTAAAAGAATCTTTTACAACCAATACACAACAGATTACTTTTGGTATGTATTGTTTCTGGGAAGGTGAGAAACAACTCGGTAAAATAAATGGTGTTACCCGGACAGAACCCGGATTTGTACAAGGTCACGAAGCAGTTCAAGTTACTTTTGACCCAGATCAGGTTAGTCCTCAGCAATTGATGATTGAAGCGAAAAAACAAGAATGTGCCAGCCAGATCTATGCACAAGGAGATGATCTATCGATCGTATCCAAAATCAATCCCCAGGTTAAACCAATGAATAATTTTAAAGCCGATCATGAACCGCAATACTATCTCCTGCATTCAGGTTATAAATTTGTGCCTATGTTACCTATCCAGGCCAGTAGGGTAAATAGTGCAATAGCGCAAGGACAAAATGCGGATCAATATTTATCAAAAGGCCAATTGACTTTTTTAAATTATTACAAAAGCCATCCTTCGCAGGGTAATCCAAAGGCTTATCAAAATGACCTGATTGATGAATGGGATAAAAATGTCCAGGGATTAGCAATGAAATAAATGTACTTCGATAGAGTTAATTGAAATAATATAGAGTACAAGTTAATAGCCCACCTCCCAATCAATAACATCAATTTTTAGACAACTTTACTTCTCCCAAATACTTATCCATAAACGATAATGATTCTTTCATTAAGTCTGATTTAGGGACGAGGTGGCCTCCATCATAAACTTTTATTATTTTATCTTTTTCGGCGGTGCCAATTAATTTAAACATAGGTTTTTGAGAGGTTTCAATTGGATAAAAAGTATCGTTTTTACCATTCATCATCAGCACAGGTATCTTCATCCTGGGGAAAAAATTAATAGGATCTACCTCGGGAAATGTTTTTTGCATCATCAATCCACCTACATGGAGAAATGCTGCTTTAAAGCGGGGTTCTATTGCACAAACGATGCCTGATATTGCAGATCCCCAGCTATAACCATAATATCCATAAGCGTCGTGAACAATATCCTGCCGGGAATCAAGATAATCCAAAGAGCGATTGATGTCCTGCACCCAGGATATCACATGATCCTTATAAAATTTTGAAGGCTCCTGCAAATCTGAGTTAAGATCATCTCCACGCTCAAAAGTTCCTTTTAAAATAGGATATAAAACCGCACGACCACTTTTTAAAATAAAATCAAAGGCTCTGGTCATTGCTGGGTTGGCTTCAAATTTGCGATTATAGATCACCCCGGATCCCGGAAAAAAAACAACAACCTGATATGGAGGACTAAAATTAGTTGGGATAAAGAGATACGAAGTCATTCGTTCATTTCCATAAGCAGCATCCAGATCTATTTTTTCTATTTTCCAGGGATCGTTATCTGATAATATATGGATAGACGGATTCAGCGGTGTATGATCATAAGCATATTGTCGTTTAAAGATTTCAAAGGTTTTATCATCTACAGGTTTTTCCTGCACATAATCACGAAATGCAAATTCAATTTTACCAGATAGATTATTCAGGGTAGTATCACCGGGTAAGATTTGCATACAACGGAATCCATTGGAAGGAGACCGATCAAGCATGGATTGAATATATCCGTCATTATAAGCATACGTTGGATCATTCCAGCCACCACCTAAAATAAACCGTTGTCCTTTTTTGTCGCTTTCATTAAAACACCATTCCCGGGCATTGCCTGCTATATCATATACCCCCCAATAGCTGATACCATCCATACTTTCTACAGGCACAGTCCCCTGACCATTAAAATTGCTGTGAGGAATAATGCCCCACGTATTAAACATATTGGCAACCATACTCCAATGGTAGACAGTAGGCAATTGTTTACCCTTCCAATGGGCAAAGGCCATAGCTTCGTACCAGGAGACGCCTGTCACGGGATGATTTTCCTTGCCATCTGGGTAAGTACCTACTTCCCAGGTTGATGGTCCGTATTTGCCAGTTTTATCTATGAATGTCGATACAGTTTGCCAGTTGGTTTCATTACCATTCGAAAGTAAAAGTGCTTCCCAATATTTTTTATCAAGATATCCACCGGCATCTACAAATAATTTATAGTCTTTATTCGTAACCTCATGGCGATCCATTAAAAAATCACCAACGAGTTTTCCACCATGTTGTTCCAATCCTACGATATTCATTCCCGATTCAGCACTTCGCACTTTTACCATATCATCAGGATAGGATTGTAAACTATCTAATTTGAGAACCATTCTATTTGGAGAATAAATGGTTTTAAATCCAGGCTTTTCTATTTTAATTCTCCGAAGGGAGAGGGGACGAGGAAATTTTTCATTAGTTAAAGGTGTTATTCCGAAGAGCTGCCACTCCTTACTATCATAATCTTTCCAATATACATCTGCTCCCGGCGGATCGGTTTCAATTGTAATATTTTGGGATATGATTGGCCAAAGATTGCCGAGCGTAGAATCTCCGGGAATAATTTGTTCTACTTGTTTAGCCAGCTCAAAAGCTTTGCCGGGAATTAAAAAATTATCTTCAGCTAATTTTTGAATTTCCGGAATCCATACTTTACGTGCTGTTTGTTTTTTCATCCAGGACGGTACGAATAACAAGATTAGTAAGCTTAGTAGTAAGACCGGCAATATGATTTTAAGTAGTATTTGTTTTTTACCTCTGGCGGTATTAAAAACAGAATATTTTATTCCTTTGCCTTCCAGTTTTTTCTTTAAGGGTACCTGAATACCAGCATTGCTTACTGCATATATTTCTACAGGCTCCTGTACATTTTTCAATACATATTTTCCTAAGGATATCGATTGAATATCAGATTGATTTTTGATATCATCATATACTTTAGAAGAAAAAAATATACTACCGGGTAATGCAAGAGATTCTAGCCTTGCAGCAATATTGACTCCATCACCGAAAACATCTGAGGCTTCGAAGATTACATCAGCCTGATGAATACCAATTCTAAGTGGAATCTTTGGATGCAATTGCATTTCCAACTGTACAGCAATAGCAGCCCTAACCGATTCACTTGCACTGTTAAAACAACACAAGGCTCCATCCCCAACATATTTAATGACCCTACCTCCATGGATGCGAACCTGCTCGTCGAGATTTATTTTTAGCTTGTCACGTAATTGCATCGCGAGCAATTCATCTTTTTCCATGATGCCCGTAAACCCCATGATATCAGCAAAGAGTATAGCAGCGAGTTGACGGCTTTGCCCTCTGATTGATTGATCTGATGGTGACATAGAATTGCAAATTACTTAAAATAATTGTGTGATGTTTCAATATCGGAAATCTAATTAAGCGATGGGCAATTGAATTATAAAAGCTGATCCTTCCGCTTCTTTTGTCTCCACTTCCCCAAAG
>JBDTUE010000308.1:0-4984 GCA_040007895.1 Saprospiraceae bacterium
TGGGTGTGTCCTTGTAGCTGAAAAAAGTAATATTATTTATAAAAAAGGATTTGGAAAAGCCAATTTTGAGTGGAATATTCCCAATACAACGGATACAAAATTTGAAATTGCCTCGATCAGTAAACACATTACGGCCATCATTATTTTACAATTAGTAGAAGAAGGAAAACTTAAGCTGGAAGGCAAAATAACCGATTATTATCCAGGGTATCCAAAAGAGGATGGAGACCATATTACGCTACAGCAATTATTATTACATACTTCTGGTCTTACCGATTCCCGCTTTATTGAAGGGTTTGAGGAAAAAGAGGGAATGATGGCTAAGGCTCATGAAGAGCATATAAAAAGTTTTTGGAACTTACCTTTGTTGTCTGAACCTGGTGCAAAATGGAGTTATAGTAATTTCGGCTATCACCTGCTGGCATTTATTGCAGAGACAGTGACCGGGAAATCATTTCATCAACTGCTCAAAGAAAGGATTTTTGATAAAGCAGGAATGAAAAATTCCACCACACTGGAAGACCCATTTATAATTCCAAAATTTGCGCCGGGATACACCATACGACTATCTGAAATTCAGCGGGGCTTATATCATGATCCAAGTTTTACATTCGGTAATGGCAGTGTAGTTACTACTGTAGAAGATTATTTTTTATTCTGGAAAGCCTTAATAGATGGGAGATTACTTTCACCGAAATACAATGAAATGATCTTATCTCCAAAAACAATGAGTGATCAAGGAGAAGTAGTTGGATTTAGTTTGTATTTTGATAAAATGTTTACCGGTGGTAAGGATAGTACCACAATACTTCGATGTGCGGGTAGCCATTATGGAGTACATACCCTTGCATACAATTTCAAAGAAGCTGGAAAATTGGTGGTTATATTTTTAAATACTAAGAATTCACTGATAAATGTAGGTTCTCCTATTATGTTTGAGATTGCGGATAATATAACCAGGATTCTTTACGACCTTCCATACCAGCAACCGAAAGACTCTTATGCAAGGATATTTTATCAGGATGAATTAAAATATGGATCAGATTATGCTATGCAGCGTTTTCATATATTGAAAAAATCAAATCTTTGCCGTGAACATTTCGCTTATTTCAATCGCTTGGGTTATTTTTACCTTGACCATAAAAAAAACGAAGCTGCTGTTGAAGTTTTTAAACTTAATGTTCAAACTTATCCATCCAATGGAGATACGTATGATAGCCTGGGAGAGGGTTATATGGTTAGTGGCAATAAGAAACTCGCTATTGAAAATTATAAAAAGTCGGTTTCCCTGGATTCAACGAATGTGAATGCAAGATCTATGCTAAAGACTTTGGAAGCGAATGACTAATCCGGGTTAATAGCCTGACTTAAGATTATGAACACATTTATAAAAATGACTTTCATCATAAAATCCAAAATCTATGCAATTGAATGTGGTTTTATTTTCCAGTTTTCTCTGCAAAGCCATCCTTGTTTTCTGAATCCTTATTGCTTTTTGGGGCGAAGTGCCTGTACATGATTTAAAATACCGTTCAATTGTTTTTGTGGAATGGGGGATAAATCCAGGTTTTGAGTCGACTGCCGGGGAAGTAATGGTCGCATTCGAGATAACTGAATTTACAGCATGAGCCATATACTCCGTTTTTTTTGTTAACCGGTTTAATATTATAGATTCGCACAGTACAATTCTTTCATCGAAATTTTCAGAAGCAATGATTCTGGAATTATCCGTCGCTGCAAATAAATGATTTGCAGTGAAAATATTGTTGTGGCTTGCAGATTTACCAGGATTGCCTATCAGGGGGAGATTTATTTTGAATTGGACGCCGAATATTTTCGAATCGGCCTGGTGTGTGGTATCTATGATTTGATTTCTGCTATAATAAATGTTTTCTTCATTCATTAAACTTGAACCTCCCTTACAAAACTTGAATTTTCCTTTAATATTGAAAAGTAGGGTAGAGCCGATTCTCGGGAATGACCGAATGGTAAATGGTTGTAAACCCGGATCATAATCTGATTCCCAAAAAAAATCGATGTATGGTTTTAATGTGTCAGACGGAAACCGGAATACATAATTCTGATGGATAAAAGCCCGATCATAAAACTCTGAATAATGCATGGTTTTGAATTAATCGTATTGATAAAAGAATTATAATAAAATTAGATATTAAAACATCAACATAGATATATAACCGTAATTATTCATTAAAAAAATTAATACGCATTTTAGAAGAGCCTGCTTAAATCACTTCGTATAATCTATTTAAACAAAAGTTTTATGAGATCCTAAGAAGATATAAAAGTAATGGTTAAAGCCGGTCTTCAGTGGTTATAAGTAACTAAAGCCTTAAGGCTGGGTTACTTACTTATAATGTATATGGCTTTAGCCATGACGGCCAACTTTTAAGAATGGAATTAATGAATAGTGTAAACTCTTCTGGCTTTTAATCATTCAATACAAATAAAAAAACCTCCTCGATGTTACCAAAGAGGAGGTCTTAAACAATAGTTTTTAATTACAACGATTAGTAACCTGGGTTTTGAACCAGAGTTGCTTTACCATCTAATTGACTATTTAATATCTCATCCTGGGGAAGCGGATAATAATTGTTTTTTGATGCAAATACTTTACCGGCCATATAACCTCTTTTGCCAAATTTGCGACCTGAAGGTTCTGTACCTTGAAGAGATTCTTCTACTGCATATCTGTTCAACACTTTTTCTGCAATACCCCAACGGACCAGGTCAAAAAACCGATGACCTTCCATAGCAAATTCAAGTCGTTCTTCCATCCTTACTGCATTACGTGCAAAGTCTGCTCCCATAGCAGCAAATGTGCCCGCAGCATAAGGCTCTACTTTATAAGTAACCGTATTATCCTGAACAGAACCAGTTTTGGCCCTTGTACGGATTAAGTTGACATGACCTTCTGCATTAGCAAGTTTATTTAATTCTATTTCGCATTCCGCCAACCATAGAATCACATGAGATAATTTGAGCAATCTGTAATTGTTATTTACATTACGTTTACTGGTAGAGTGTGTGGTACTACCTTCTTCACCTAAATAATACATCCATTTTTTTCCTGTAAAAGGGCCAGCGTATGCCTGGTCTCTGATCCAGGTAGATCCCGGCATTGGTCCCCAATCTAAAAAGTTGACACCTCTTCGTCCAACGGTCCAGTCCAATCTGGGATCTACGGGAACCGTTTTGTCCAATGTAAATGCTGATCCTGCACCGATACCCTGATCGTTTGGCAGATCTGTTTTACTGTATGTATCCATAGTTCCGTCAGCTGCAGTTCCTATGAATGGAAGTCCTTTATCGTCCGTCTTGAAGGCATTGACCAGGTTATGAGAAGCCTGGTAAAACCCGCAACAACCTCTGCCCGGTGCGGTAGATGAATATGGCCAGTTAAGATTATCTCCGGCGTTACCATTGTTTCCATTCGTGCCGTCATTTACAGAAAATTGAACTTCAAAAATGGATTCTGCATTATTGTTTCCGGATGTGCGATAATTGTCGTGATAGTTAGACACCAATTTTTTACCGGAATTATTTAAAATATCCAATAAAAGAGTTTCAGCAGGAGCCCATTTTTTCTGGAATATATATGCTTTAGCCAGGTAAGCTTTAGCAGCCCATTGGGTAGCCCTTCCTTTTTGAGTTTGAACCAATGGTAAATTCTTTGCTGCAAAGTCAAAGTCTGCTTCGATTTTAGGCCATATATTTTCTGTGTTGGGAATTTTAGTGGAGTTAGCATCCGTAGAGACATAAATGTTTTCGTCAATAAAGGGGACGTTATTCCACATCTTCTTAGCTTCAAAATGATAGTGGCCCCGTAAGAAACGGGCCTCAGCGATGACCTGTGTTTTTTCCGCAGGTGTCATATCTTTTACGTCAGGGCTATTGGCTAGTTGAATAGTTTCATTGCTTCGTGCAACACCATCGTATGAATGCCACCATTTACCTAAAAAATAAGTATTATCTGCTACCCAGTTGTATTGTTCAATAAAGGATTGTTCCGGTTGATCACCGGCGTCCGTACCTTTTACTGCATCATCACTGGAGATACCACCAAATACATAGTTGGATATAGTTGATTGCCGTCCCGTATTGCCTGCACCTACACCATCTAATAAAGAATAAGCACCGATCAATAAGGCATTCACTCCATTTTTATTACTCAATTGAGTCAGGGATGCTCTACCCTGCGGATTCAGGTCAAAGAAGTCTTCTGAGCAGGATACATACATCCCGAGAAAACATAGGATAAAAATATATTTTTTCATTTCAATTAAATTTAATGTTGATAAAAATTAAAATTGCAAGCGAACACCAAACAACATTGTTTTTGATACGGGATACGCGCCTTCATCAATACCCATATGAATGTCCTGGTTGTCTACTCCTGAAGTTCGTAAATTGATATCAGGATCTAATCCGGTATACTTAGTGAATGTAAACAAGTTCTGGCCCTGGACATAAATCTGTGCATTGCTGATACCTACTTTTTTGCTGATGGAATTAGGAATAGAGTAAGTCAATTGAATATTTTTGATCCTCATGTAAGACCCATCTTCAATAAAGTAAGAGGATATCTGCTGGCTGGTAGCATCTCCTGAATTTAAACGAGGTAACGTTGCAATGTCACCTGATTTTTTCCATGAATTATTCAATAATTCAATAGATCTGTTACCCTGGAATGTATTAAAATCAGTCCAGTACCGAACGTAATTAAAGATTTCATTTCCCTGAGAGCCCTGGGCAAATACAGTAAGATCAAAATTTTTGTAACCAACATTTAAATTGAGTCCATACGTAAAGTCAGGGTGAGGATTGCCGATGATCGTACGGTCCGCTGCTGTGATTTTATTATCACCATTGATATCTCTGAATTTGAAAGTGCCTTCTTTAGTGTAGGTGCCAAATTTAGGAGCAGCATCTGCTTCTGCCTGATCTTTGATGACACCGTCTACGA
>JBDTUE010000309.1:0-4974 GCA_040007895.1 Saprospiraceae bacterium
GTATTTCGATCCCCTCTAATTTCCATAGTATTCCCTTAGGAGAATTACCCCTGATGACAATAGCATTACTGTTGTCCTCGGTCATGGTTACCCCTGCAAAATTTTGTGCAATTCTCCCGGGATCAAATCCTGTTATAGGATATTTTTTGGAATCTTCCATTGAAAATGCACGGGCACTCGCTGAAGCAAATTCATTAGCTACTACAGTATTTTGTTTTTTATTGGCCCGAATAATAACTTCTTCCAGTGTATTTACCTTCTCAGACAACCTTGCTTCCAAAAAAACCTCTTTGCCGCTGTTTATTTCAATCCCATGATAGGTTTTTGTTTCATAGTTCATTCCTGAAAATGAAAAATCATGCAGCCCTACTGGTATTCCTGTCATTTTAAAGTTGCCTGTTGAATCAGTTACGGTTTTAATATTTCCAGAATTAAAGCTGATCATTATACCACCAAGAGGTTCCTTTGAATCGGCATCTACAACAATTCCCTTTACAATTTGTGTGAAAGCATTGGATTGTGCCTGAGAATATCTGTGAATAAGAAAAGTACTTATCAAACAAAGTATTTTAATACGAACCATAAAAGTTAGTTTAAGAGATTTGCTTTTTTTGATTGTTTTATAGACAACATGTTTCCCTTCCGAGAGATTTTGATTGAACCAGGCAATGTAACTCAGAAGAAAGAAACACGGTATTATAATTTGTTTCATTCTAATACTTATTGGTAAATCGTTTTCATTTTATTTTCCCGTGCACAGACGATAACTAAATCCTTCATCCAATTGACCGAGATCTCGCCATATCTACTATGGGTTTATTAAAAGAAAATCAATTCAAATGGTGGATTTTTGTTTTCTAAATTATTTCTTTAGGAAACAAACTAAATTGGGGAGTAAGTTTTTTAACATAGGCTCCTGATATGCCTAATCCTCTTTCCAAACTATCACCGATAGTCAATATAATAATAGTAGCTTCCAAAGATCTCAAGATTAAAGTTTGGATAAACTGATCCCTTGGACTACGAGGTATAGTCAGTTGCTATACCAATGCTAATATCGATGTAAGCGAAAATGCCATCAACAAGATATGAGTCACAGACCATATGGAAGAATGGTCCGTGTGGATGTCTTGCAATGAAGAATAATCACTTAATATTTTGTTTCAATAACAATAAATCACTAAAACCCTGATAAAATAACCTCGTTTATTATTTGGTGGCTTTCCGGATTAAAGGTTGCATTTAACGTTGCACTTTTTTCTTCAATGCAAATAATTCATCCTGATAGACAGCGATACTGATAAGTCCATGTCTTAAGCTGCTTTCATTTTTTTCTCGGTTTCCAGAATCAGATTTCTATTTGATCTTTACCCGCATATTCGACGATTGGATCTGCTGCCAACAATCCGCGGAATGGTGGTTCGAAATACGCTTTTAGATCCCGGATATCCAGTATAGAACGTTGGTTTTGGATCGCTTCTTTACTTTTAGCCATAGATTTTGGATTTACTTCCAAAGGGCAATATGAAAATGACGGAGACTTGCAATCAATAAAAACGGATACCCGCTGGCAAGAATTGATGCAAAAACTTGATTTGATTTTAAATCCACCCATAGCTGATCATAGTCCTCAAAGACGGGCTCACCACGAAATGGTTTATGATGATGGAAACAAATCAATAATATTGAGCGGAGGCAGCACTCCACTTAATGGAGGACAGTCCTTTAAATTCTTTAATGATATATGGCGATATAATCAAGCTGGGTGGAGTAGAGCAGGCACTGCAGGTGAAGAACATTTGACGTGAAGTGGGGAATGCTTTTAATATTTGGTGCTGCTAATGCGAATGGTATTAAAGGTGATACCTGGGTATGGAACGGAAAGGAATGGAAGCTATTAGCAGAAACGGGCCCTTCACCCCGGATGATGGGATACATGGCATATGATAAAGAAAGGGACAGGACCGTATTATTTGGAGGCCGTCCCGGCTGGCCCAATGATTCCGGCGATACCTGGGAGTGGGACGGTAATGTGTGGAAAGAAATAAAGTAAAGAAGATTGAAACGACGACAAAGGAAATAGATTGATACAGAACCAGGAGAATTAATATTTTTTATTTCAACGCTTGAGTCAAAAACCCAATAACCTTGTTTCTGATTTCCTCTACATCATACATGCTACCAAAGTGTGGTGCATCTTTAACAATGGATAATTCATTTTTTACACCATAATATTTAAGCCATGCACTAAATAATTTTGATTGTTTATTGGACACAATATTATCTTTCTCACCATGATAAATCAAAAAAGGAGGATCGTTTTTGTCTATATATGTAATTGGACTAGCTGCTTTGGCTAAATCTGGTCTTAATAATGGAGCAGCTCCTATTAATAGACTTTCAGGAGATTTTTCATCTTCATTTCCAGGTAGCAAAACTAAATCTGTGGGGC
Source organism: Saprospiraceae bacterium (assembly GCA_040007895.1). Taxonomy (GTDB): domain Bacteria; phylum Bacteroidota; class Bacteroidia; order Chitinophagales; family Saprospiraceae; genus JADJLQ01. The sequence continues at coordinate 2,453 of JBDTUE010000309.1, forward strand.
CATAAAAATCAACAACTGCTTTATATTGGAAAGGACGATATGTGTGAGAGAAATAAAAATTACTTATTTTATTGTTTTGTGATGTACCCATCAATGATGCTAAGTGTCCCCCTGCCGAAAAGCCCATCAAAGCAATTCTATTTTTATCTAATCCATATTTACCGGCATTATCATACAGAAAAGAAACTGCCTTATTGCAGTCTTGCAGGATTGCGGGAAACACCGCTTGCATTGCAAAACGATAATCAATAGAAGCTACTGCAATTCCATTATTTAGCATTGCTGCAATAGTGTTTGGCATATATCCCATGTCAGCATATTTGTCATTGCCTATCCATCCACCGCCATGTATAAATACTACGAAAGGCATTTTACCTTTGGCATCGGAAGGAAGATAAATATCCAATAAATGTTTTTTGAGGGTATCGTTGTTATATGGAATATTACCATGAATCATTGTTCCTTTTGGCAAACGATCCTGTACCTGGCTAGCCGAAGGTGGCTGAGAAATAATAAAACTAAAGGTTACCACCGAAATAATTAATGTCAGAAATCTTTTCATATTTTCTATCAGTTTTTAATTTTTTACTGTTATTATCTTGTCACTAGGAAACCACAGCCAACGTTTTATGATTACGACATGATGGATTTGACATCTGTGACTTTCCCGCTGACATTGAACCAAATTTGTAAATAATACTTTCAAATAGCAGTTCACCCCACCATATTATTATCACGTCAGGAGTACAAGCTGAGTCACTGTGTGTCAACGGACAAAATCGTTCGCAAAAGTACATTGGCTCCATTCGCCATATCAACTGATGTTGAAAATTCTTTAGGTGAATGACTAATGCCGCCTATACTGGGTATAAATATCATAGCCACAGGTGCAATCGTTGCCATATGCTGAGAATCGTGACCGGCACCACTTTGCATGAACCTGGTAGTAAAGCCCAATGATTTTGCTGTTGTATTGATTGTTTGTTGAAGGATTTTATCCGTCAATGCAGGCTTTGATGAATTCGGAATCCGTTTAAAACTGATTTTTGTTTTGGATACTGAAGCTATTGCAGCGGCTCGCTTTTCAATTTCACTAAACAACATTTCAATTTTTTCAGCCGATAGATCCCGTATCTCTAAACCCATTACTACTTTGCCGGGAATGACATTATAAGCTCCGGGTTGAACGTCGAGTTTTCCAACTGTTCCAACCTGGTTTCCCTTTACACTGTTGATGATTTCATTTACAGCAATGATGAATTGTGATGCTGACAGCAAAGCATCTTGTCGTATGTTCATTGGTGTAGTTCCTGCATGATTCGCAAAACCTTCTACTGTAACTTCCCAATGCACAATACCCACAATACCTTCCACCACACCAATCTGTATTTTTTCTTTTTCTAAAATACCACCTTGCTCTATATGTAATTCAAGGAATGCTTTGATCTCTCCCTTTTTCCGGATGGTATTAGGAATATTGTCAGGATTGCCACCAATAGCTCTGATACCCTCTGCCATGGTTAAACCGCTTTGACTTTTCTGCTCCAATCCTTCTTTGGTCAATCCGCTTGTAATAGCCTTGCTACCAATGGTACCACCTTCTTCATTTCCAAAAATTATAACCTCAAGAGGATGCTCGGTAACTATGTTGTTTTCATTCAGTATCTCAATGACCTCCAATGCACTGATAGATCCCAACGTACCATCATAGTTACCGCCATCAGGTACCATGTCAATATGCGAACCAAATGCGATGGGCTTGAGGGATGGATTCTTTCCTTTACGTTTCCCAATAATGTTACCTCCTGCATCAATTGTTGGGTCTAATCCTGCTTTTGCCATTAGATCCATAAACCAGGATCTTCCTTCAATATCGCCTTTAGTATAAGCTACCCGATAGCCATGACCTTTATCGTCCCTTCCAAATTTAGACAACTCGATGATGCGGGTTTCAATACGCTTTTCGTTTACTTGTAAATTTTTGCCTAAGGTAAAGCCTTCACCTCTTGATTCAGTGATCCCAAAAGCAGCTACTCCAAAAGTAGTCAATGATGAGCTTTTAATAAAAGTTCTCCGCTTCATATTTTTTTTGAATTTGAGTTGAAATTATCAAAATGTTTTTTTGTTCATGTCCATTGTATAGTCTATCGGCGTACATCTTGACTACAATGTTAGTTTATTACCGACGTTGGGTATTTGCTACAGGCAAAGGTCGGAAGTTCAAGTTGCACACCTGGCAGGCACGAAGGTTGATTTAAAGTTGTCTACAGGATCCGGTGGAAAGTTACATAAAATGCTGAATAAAGATAGTCCATCCCGAACCAAGGGCGCACGACAAATTGCACTTATTGCCATAGCCCGACCGATCCCGAAATCGGGACAGTCGTACAGACCAAAACTTATGCATCTGACATACACCCTAATTATATTCCATCCTGATTAGTAATATTATATGCTTATGAAAAGAAATTAAACCCAAACCATTCATTAGAAATGAATGGTTTATCCTTCGGATCCTACGC
>JBDTUE010000310.1:0-4965 GCA_040007895.1 Saprospiraceae bacterium
GAATGAAAGAATGAAAGAATGAAAGAATGAAAGAATGAAAGAATGAAAGAATGAAGAATGAAGAATGAAAGAATTTTTTGAATGACGAGTTTCACCGAAATCCGAAATCGCAAATCCGAAATAGGCTAATGACAAATGAAAATAGTTTTTATCATATTCAGTTTTCTAATAAATTCTTTTCTGATAGCTCAGGAAAAGTACTTTGATCAATGGGGTATGGAATTCATCAAAATTCCGGTTGGAGATTTTACGATTGGCAAGTTTCAACCAACGGTTTCACGAATGAAGTTCTGGGGTTCGACTGCACCATTAAATGAGGAAGTATTACGAACTGCAATATCCATGGCAAATCAAGATGCAAGGCCTGGATTTAAGGTTCAAATCAAACAAACATTTTATCTTGGTAAATATGAAGTGACACAGTCGCAATGGAAAAAAGTAATGGATTCTAATCCTTCTTATTTTATGAGTGATGATAAGCCTGTAGACAATGTTACATGGAAAATGGCGCAACGATTTATCAAAAAATTAAATCAATCAGGAAATGGCAAAATAGTTTATCGATTACCTACAGAATTTGAATGGGAATATGCTGCAAGAGCAGGGATGGAGAATGATATAAGTTGGTCGGATATACAAGCTTCAGCAATCATTGCAAAGGTGTCTACCTCAAAAGTAGGAACGATGAAACCCAATAACTGGGGTCTATACGATATGCTGGGCAATGTATGGGAATGGGTCCAGGATTATTACAATGAAAAAATCTTTGCAGACCCGGTACCTCCATCAAGGGGCAAACAACATGTATTGAAAGGGGCTTCATTTTTTGGCGATGTAAAAAATGCAACTTATATGACTCATGCAGCCGGTCCCGGCAGCGGATATGATATTGGGTTGCGATTGGTAATGGAATTTAAAAAGTAAATTAAATTAAAACCTGAGAGGATTAAAATGAATATTGTAGTGAAACGTAAAGATCAGGTCCGGCATTCAATGTTTTTTATGCCCCTCATAAATCCTATTAGGTTTGTCCATAAACCAATTTTATTTTTAGTTCTATTCAATTTTTTTAGTACTACTTCCTTAGTCGCTCAGTTACCCCAGGGCTTTAAATCAATCTTTAATGGTAAAAATCTTAAAGGTTGGCATATCAGCAGATCTACCCACCAGGGCACAACACCCGATTTTCATGTAGAAAATAGAATGATTATAGTTCACCAGTATCCTTACGGTCAGGGAGGTGTTTTATTGACGGATAAAAAATATGGCGATTATGAACTTTATATTGAAGTAAAAATTGATTCATTTACAAATGGTGGAATATTTCTTCGATCTAATGAAGGCGGAGCTGCTTACCAGATTGAATTGGATATCCTTGGTGGACTTGGTGATTTACTTGGCGAACGGATACCGGTAAGTGTGCCTGCTCAGGCTACTCAAATCAGAAACATCTGGAAAGCCAATGATTGGAATTCATTCAGAATAAAAATGGTTGGTACTATTCCTCATATCACTCTTTGGGTCAATGAAGTCATGATGTATGATGTACAACAAACCAAGAATGACTTTATCGGTCAGGAAATAAACGGAATGATTGGTTTGCAAAGTCATTGGACTGCATTATATGATTCCTCAGCACATTCAGAATTAATGCCTTTAGATTCCTGGCGACCAGGCGCTATGCATCGATTCAGGAATATCGGCATTAAACATATTAAACAGCAATAAGCTTAGCAGAAGTCAAGTTTGTGTTCTGTCTTGTGGGAAGCTCTTGACTTCTATAAAGAGCTTGAATTGTTGCCAATCGGGAAGTCAAGCGTTCCCCCAGGCAATTATACTGATTGAAAATCTGAAAATGAAATAAAACTATTTTTTTATTTGCATTTATATAAACTGAACGTATGGACTCAACATTCAGGTAAATTAACAGAGATATTTAAAGCCAATCCTCCTTCTGCAGTCTCTTTATATTTATGATTCATATCCTGAGCAGTTTCCCACATTGTCTTAATTACAGTATCTAATGAGACCTTAGCATCATTAGGATTACTTTCCATTGCGATATGCGCGGCAGTAATGGCTTTAACGGCTCCCATGGTATTTCTTTCTATACACGGTATTTGCACCAAACCGCCAATAGGATCACAAGTCATTCCCAGATGATGTTCCATAGCTATCTCAGCAGCCATTAATACCTGCTTATAACTACCTCCGAGGAAACTAGCCAGACCTGCGGCAGCCATGGCTGATGAAACACCGATTTCGGCCTGGCATCCTCCCATAGCTGCACTGATAGTTGAACCTTTTTTAAAAATGCTTCCTATTTCACCCGCAGTAAGCAAAAATTGAATGATATCATCATCTTTCACATCAGGATTAAAACAATAGATATACAACAATACTGCAGGTATGACCCCAGCTGCTCCATTCGTTGGTGCCGTGACTACTCTGCCAAAAGATGCATTTACTTCATTCACTGCCAATGCAAAACAACTTATCCATTTATTGATGGACTCAAAATTTTGATTGCTTGACCGGATGGCCTGGATCCATTCCTTTTCATTTCTATAAGTACTTGTTGCTCCTAATAATTTTTTATTAATGATATAAGCTCTTCTGCTTACGTTTAATCCGCCTGGAAGATATCCTTCTGAATGACATCCCTTATAAGCACACGTCAACATGGCTTCAAAAATGTTCAATAATCCTTTATTGATTTGAACCTCTGATTTCCATTGCAATTCATTTTGCCATACGATTTCATGGATAGCCTTTGTAGTAGTTTCACAGTAATCCTCCAGCTCTTTGCTGGATTGAACGGGATAGGGTAATTGAACGGAGGTCAAACCAGCCTCTTCATTTTCTTCAATTACAAAACCTCCACCGATTGAAAAATAGGTAGCTTTTACAATTTGTTCTTCATCAAGCCAGGCTTCGAACGTAAGTCCATTGGGATGAAATGGCAAACTTTGATCCTTCAGGAAGATCAGATCTGTTGTAGTATTGAAAGGTATTAGTTTAGTTCCCTTAAGTTTAATTTTATGGTTGGTCTGAATATCCAGTACGATTCCAGGGATAGATTCTTCAGGAATATCCACGGGATCAAATCCCGAGAGTCCTAAAAGAATGGCCGTATCCGTCCCATGTCCCACACCGGTTTTAGCTAAGGAACCATATAAATAAGTTTTTACTTGAAGGGTTTGATTTAGATGACCCTTATCTTCCAAAGCCTGTATAAAGCGTTGAGCAGCTTTCCATGGCCCCATCGTATGAGAACTACTCGGCCCAATACCAATTTTAAAAATATCAAAAACCGAAATCCTTTCCATTTAATTACCTTGAGAATATACTACTGACTTAAAATGTACCATGGAGTAAGATAAAACTTCGGGAGTGGATGATAAATGATATTGACTAAATTCACTATAAATATAATCTGAAATCCCATCCTCATGAACCTCATTTTCATTGGAAATCCCCAGGCTGGTAAAAGCAAAGCCATCGGTATATGGGTCGATTTGGAAAAAGCTTTAAAAAAAATTAATTGTATTTGTTCGATGACCTGGGCTTCTTCAAAGGACGAATTGGAAGACCTTGTAAAAAGAAGCCTATCATTAAAACCTGATATCATTATTTCATTGGGTGGAGATGGATCGGCACACCATATTATGCAATATTTTTATAAATATCGTAAGCTGAGTCCAGACACTCTTTTTACTTTATTTCCTATCGGTACAGGGAATGACTGGGCCCGGTATTGGAAAATACCGCATAAGGTGGAGCCCTGGTTGCATATGATCAATGCGTTTAAATCCTATTCGCATGACCTTGGCCAGGTCGAATATACCGGAGAAGATGGGCTGCAAAAAACAGCTTATTTCAATAATGTTGCTGGTATGGCTTACGACGCATATATAGCCGACTATATTGAGTCCAAGAAGAAAAAAATGAAGGTAGGCGGTATACAATATCTTTATTTTATTTTCCGGTGTTTGTTTGGATATCAATTGCAGGCAAGCAGATTGATTTGGCAAGGAGGGGATGTAAAGGATAAATTTTATACTATTAATGTAGGTATTTGCCCATATTCTGGTGGAGGAATTCAAATCGTCCCGCACGCCATTCCTGATGATGGATTACTGGCCGTTACTGCCATCAGGCCATTGAATAAAATTCAGGTATTACTGATCAGCCGGCATTTTTATAGTGGGAAATTGGATAAACATAAAAAAGCACTGGCATTCCAAACCAGCGAAATTTTGGTGGAACCTCAGGATGAAAAAGAAATCATAAAGCTGGAAGCGGAAGGAGAGTACCTGGGGAAATTACCTGCCCGGTTTACCATCATAAAACATGCTTTTAAAATTTGCGCACCGTAAACTGATTTAACTCTAACTTTACACTAAATTATAATTGAATGAAAAAGACGAATAAATTATTTACTATCATTTTCCTTTCCCTTTTCTTTTTGAGAATTAATTCCATCGCCCAGGTCATGGAATCCAAAAATGTGATGAGTAAAGGAGAGCAAAGCAGTCTGACTATTGAAATCCCCGGAGTATCTTCTGAATATACAGATGATGTGTATAAAGATTTTACCAAAGATTTTAAAGCCAAAACCAAAAAAGATAAAAAAGTAAACGAGTGGTATAGTGATGATGCCAAAGTGGCTTCTATAGCTAATGGAGCTCCGATTGACATCTATACAAAAATTGAAAGTGCCGGCAATAGCTCCAAAGTAAGTATGTGGATCGATCTGGGTACCGGATATGTAAATTCCAGTACCTATCCAAGGGAATACGAAGAGTCAGGAAAATTATTGGCCAAATTTGCCCAGGCAGTTAAAGTGAGCCAGGCAGAAGATGAATTGGAAGGCGTTGAAAAAGAATATAAGAAATCGGATAGCGATTTGAAAAAATTAAAAAAGGACAATGACGATTATCATAAAGAAATAGAAAAATGCAA
>JBDTUE010000311.1:0-4957 GCA_040007895.1 Saprospiraceae bacterium
ATACTAAAAATGAATTTGGAGTATTGGTTACGGTACTTCCAATGATTTGACCATTTTCAACCTTATACTTTGCTTTACCATTCAATTGTTTCCATCCTTTTAATGTTTTACCATCAAATAAACTGGTCCAGACCTGGGATTGAGCTGAAATAAAACTCAATACAAAAAAAATAATTAAAAAATTCTTCATTGCATTAGCGATTATAGGTTTATAAAAACATAAAAGAAAAGGTCTCGAATTCGAGACCTTTTCTTTTATAATAATATAGATTAAATAAATTCAGATATCAATATCCCGCATTTTGCGTAAATGCTCCCGGATCTGAACGATCTATTTGAGTTTGAGGAATAGGTCTTACATTGTGTTTATCGGTAATAGCAGAAGCCTGAGGATTATATTTTTTAACACGCTCGACTAATAATCCCCATCGTTTCAAATCCAACCAACGCATCTGCTCACCAGCAAGCTCACGTGCACGCTCTTCTATTAAAAAATCAAAAGTCATTTGAGCCTCTGTGATTTTCATTAAATCTTTTTTGCCTGGAAAACCAGCACGGAAACGTACTGCATTAATGGCATCCGTGGCTTCTTTAATCTTTCCTATTTTAAGTAATGCTTCTGCCTGCATTAAATAAATGTCCGCTAATCTCCACACAAAATAGTCACGACTGCCCCGAGGTTCAGTTTTATCAGCACGTTTGGTATCAAAAAATTTCTGCAAGGTTGGGAACAAGGCTTCGTTGTATGCACTAGGTACTAATACCTGATATTTTTTCGTTGCTCGTTCTGCTTTGCTCATTTCAAATCCAGGGATAAAGATGGCTGTATCACCAGACGCAAAACTGAGTTTAGATTTTGAGTCATCAAATGAAGCGTTAAGATTCGAGCCGGGATTGTTGCTTTTCCAAACGCTTCGGAATGACTTATCATACCTGGAGTCGTTTAAACGTTCTGCAAATACAGTATTTAATAAATATGCAGTTGGGCGCAATCTTTTGAATGGACGGCCATAGAAGACATCCCTTTGCATACCAGGCTGTACATCGTATTGCATACCAAAAAACAAGTGAAGGTTATCACCTCCACCATCGCTACCAGAAGTATTATTAGAAGTGTTTGCCAGCTGATCTGTGGTATATTGTACGGCAAATACTACCTCTGAGTTGACCTGGTTATTCTCATCATGAACGGAAGCATAATCATCTAATAATTTAAATCCATATTTACTGATAATGCCAGCGCATAAATCTGCAGCCTTTTGAAAATCATCTGCAGCTTTAGCAGGTCCATACGCTTTAGCAAGAAGAACTTTTGCTAACAACGTTTCCGCAGATGCTTTAGTAGCTCGTCCGTAATCAGCTGATTGTCCCTTATTTTCAAGGTCAGCAATTGCTTCATTACAGTCTTTGATTATTTGTGCATACATTTCCGCATCGGAAGCCCGCTTAGTCGCCTTTGTAGGGGCTACCACCTCTGAAAGTCTTAAATCTACTCCCCCAAATTCTTGATGCAAAATATAATAATAATGAGCACGTAAAAACTTAGCTTCCGCTACCCGTAACTTTTTTGTAGCATCAGGCACTCCGATAACATTGGCAGCTCGTTCAATAATAGCATTACAGGTATTAATACCACGGTACAGTTCATCCCAGACCACGAAAAGATAATCTACCGTAGGCTGCAACTGAGCATCATAAAAATGAAAGCCTTTATAACCTCCATCTGCCCCTGTAGCATAAATATCAGTACCATATTCAGTTAGGGTCAATCCCGCTTGAGTACCATAAAATGTTCTTAAGGAGGAATATGCTGCTCTGACGGCATCTTCAAAACCTTTCGCAGTATTTATATAGTCATTGCCAATATTAGAAATCACGGTTTCTTTTAATAAGTCTTTACTGCATGAACTATACGTGAATATCAAGCAGACCACCAAGCTTGCTTTTAGATTATTTTTAATAAAATTTTTCATTTCAAAATAAATTTATTAATGATTAAAACTTGAAATTAAAGCCAAATGTAACTACGCTGGTGGCTGGAGTGACTCCACTATTCACAGAAGTAGTTCCAGTAGCTGAGCTGGTAATAGTAGCTTCCGGGTCTACACCATTGTATTTATCTCTATACTGTGACCAAATGATTGGTTGTTGAATACTGGAGAAAATACGGACAGATTCTGCTCCTAGTTTTTTGGTCAATGAAGCAGGCAAACTATATCCAAAATTAATGTTCCTTAATTTAACAAAGCTACCATCATAATAAATAATAGCTGTGTTATTAACAGGAAACTCTTGTGAGCTTTTTGGTCGGGGGAATTCATTCGTTGGATTGAGTGGTGTCCAATAGTCTACTTTAATCTGTTGATAGCGGCCTGCCAACTGATTATTGTTTTGATGAAAACCAGATACAATCTTCTGCCCAATGCTGGCATAAAAGAAAAAGCTGAGATCAAATCCTTTAAATCTAAATCGATTGGTCATGCCTGCTTGAAAATCAGGTATATCACTTCCAAGTATCACCCGATCAGAGGCATTTATTTTACCATCACCATTTGTATCTTGAATTTTAATTTGGCCTACCTCAGAACCAAATGATTTTGCAGCATCGGCTTCATTGGTTTGCCATATGCCTATTTTTTGGTAGTCAAAATATGTATTCAGTGGTTGGCCGATAAACCATCTGTTACCTATATCGTCTATTTTACCATTATACAACTCTATAATAGCTTCTGTGTTTTTTGAGAATGACAAATCCGTTTCCCATTTAAAGTTATTAGTATTAATATTGACAGAGGTCAGATTAAGCTCGATACCTTTGTTGCGCGTATGACCTACATTGCGGGTAACTGCATTAAATCCGGTCGATCCAGGTAAAAAATCTGATAATAATAATGATTCAGTATTGGTAACATATCCTTCTAAAGATCCTTGCAATCTTCCTTTGAATAAAGAGTAATCCAATCCTACATTAGCGGTAGCAGATGATTCCCACCTAAGATCAGGATTGCCAATGGTATTTGGGCGATATCCGTATGCTGCATTAGCACCCCAGGCATAAGTAGTACGGCTCAATAATCCTTGTGTCTGATAGGGTACCACACCCTGATTACCTACTTTTCCCCATCCAGCTCTTAATTTAAGTGCGTCTATCCAGGATACTGATTTCATGAAAGGCTCATGAGCAATATTCCATCCGGCAGCTATTCCAGGGAAATTACCATATTTGGTATTGTCACCAAATCGACTAGATCCATCCCGGCGAAGAGTAAGGGTCAATAAATACTTATCATTAAAATCATAGTTAAGACGACCCATATAAGAATTGATTGTCCACTGGATCAAAGTTGAACCTATAGATTGTACGGATGCTGCAGATCCAAGGCTATAAAACTGTTGAGGTTCTGCAGGCACTCCGGTTACAGAAGATCCGTAAGCTTCGAAATTGTCTTTTTGTATAGATTGAAGACCGGTAAAATTAAAATTGTGCTTACCGATAGTCTTATTATAGGTCAGGATGTTTTCAAGCGTCCAGTTGAATCCAAAGCGGTTTTCATTAGCAGCTTGAGCATCTCCACCTTTGCGTGCATTGGTCAAAGCACCAACAAATTGACCTCTGCGAGCCAATGTAAAATCGGGTCCAAAATTTACCCGGTATTTTAGGCCATCCATAATTTTTGCTTCAGCATATAGTGAATTAAAAATTCGATATTTTTTTGTATTATCTACCTGAGCACCTGGTATTATTTCATAAAGTGGGTTTGTAAGCAGTGCATCATTAGTCGGAGAGAATATCAGGTTACCATTATCATCATATGGTCTACCCAATGGATTTTGTTGTAAAGTTAATGAATATGGGTTAAGGCTTTCTCCATTCCTTTCGGAATACATCACGTACGATGAAAGGCCCACTTTTAAAAAGTTATTCACGCTATGATCTATATTAGCTCTCAATGAATATCTTGAATAATCAAGACCCTCAGAAATCCCTTTATCCTTAAAAAATCCGGCCGAAATATAAAACTCAGTTTTTTCATTCCCACCTTGAATACCAATTGTATGGTTTTGCATTAAGCCTGATTTTAAGATCAGGTCCTGATAGTCATTGTTGCGATGGGCTAATATACCCGCTGCTACCTGAGGATCTCCTCCTAATACCGCTACTTTTGCATCTGCTGTAGCATCAGCAACGCCTGTAGGGACAGGATTGCCGGCAGCATCTTTGTATCCACCGGTAGCTCTGTACGCTTCTCTGACATATTCAGCAAATTCATCACCGGAAAAAAGCTCCAATTTGTCTAAGGCTTTGGATTGACCTACATACGTATCTAGCGTAACAGTAGTTTTACCTTTTTTAGAGGAACCTCTTTTAGTACTTACAATAATTACACCATTGGCGCCCCTTGCTCCATATATAGCTGTGGCGGTAGCGTCTTTCAACACTTCTAATGACTGTATGTCATTTGGGTTAATATCTTCATAACCACCCGAAAGCGGAATACCGTCCACCACATACAAAGGATCATTACCTGCATTAAATGAACGGCGACCACGGATCAATATCTTGGGAACAGATCCTGGTTTAGAGCCAGATTGAGTAACGTTTACACCAGACGCGCGTCCAGTAAGAGCCTGAGCTAGGTTGGTAATAGGAAGTTCAGAAATTTCCTTTGCAGATATCCTGGAAATGGCTCCTGTCAATTGACTTTTCTTTTGAGTTCCATACCCCGTAACCACAATCTCAGAAAGTGCTGTTACATCCTCCGTGAGAACTATCTTAATTTGTGATTGAGATCCCACTGCAACTTCTTGCGTACTAAAACCAACATAACTAAATACTAAGATTGCATCATTATTGGGAACATTTAATGAAAAATTTCCATCTACATCAGTAATAGTTCCAACAGTAGAACTTTTCTGTAATACAGTAACTCCGGGTAATCCAGAGCCTTTTCCATCT
>JBDTUE010000312.1:0-4934 GCA_040007895.1 Saprospiraceae bacterium
ATCAAAAGTTGAATCTGTTTATTTGAAATTAGAAATTCGAAAGACATTTGTTTTGAATTTGGTTTTGTACTTGAATTATATTTTACAACAGACCTACATTGTTTATATATGTGACTCCGGGCAAACAACGTAGGTCTGTATTCCTTGTTTGAACAAGGTGGAATTGTCTGGATGCATTTTTAGGGTTCTAAGTGAAAGGGTGACTTCAAAGTCACCCCTTCACTTACCTTCCTTAACTATCATAAAACAATTTTACCAGTTTTATTAGTAAAGGATGTATTCTTCACCGCTCCTACTCCATTGAATCTATATTGAACTCCGACGATTCCTACAGGTGGATGAAGGAATGTCAAATGAAATGCCTCTTTATTATTGACATAAAATTTCATCAACTTATTTTCACAGATTACTTTAAGATCAGTCCATTGACTAAGATCAGCTCCAAAACCCGAGAGATCAGCACTCTTACTATCCACCGTGATACCTGCAACTATAAGTCTCAAATCACCTATGCATGGACTTGCACTAAGCGGAATAATAATAATATCGTCTTTACATTGGATCAGTACCTGTACAAACTGACAAGCATTATCCCCTTCTTTGTGGTCATTGCGGATACTGGTTTCAAAGATGAAATTATCATTCATTAAATCACCGAGATCCCGTTGATTAAAAAATCTGACTTTAGGTGAAACCGGCAACAAGGGAACTTCATATTTTTTCAATACCGCTTTGTCAACTTCCTGGACACCATCTTGATTTATATCTTTTGTATCAAAATAAGTTGGGGCTATGACTCCCAATGCATCGTTTTGTATCAGCCCGAGCCATCCGTCCGTTGCAATTTGTAAATCGTGTGTTTTTACAATGATGCTATCTATAATTAATTTAGACTTGAAGTAACCCGGGAAATAATAAAGGGCTGAATGTTCGTGATTATTTTTATCTACTAATGTCTTTCTGCGCATATCCCAGGTCTGAACTATAAAAACCGAGTCCGAAGTTGAAGCAGCAGTAGCATCGTAATGAAAAACTACTGAATTCGGTACACCTGTTGACAGAACTTTATCCGCCATGAAAGAATATAGATCAGGGTTGATCACACGTTTGGTTAAGGCGGGTTTATCTTTTGCAGTTAAAGCAAAAATAAAGATAAGTCCGAGGAAAGCTAAAGTAGCAAACACCAATTGAGTTGTTTTATACTTTCTTATTTTATTTTCTTTTATTAATACTTTTTTTTCTTCAAATGGTATGACTTTTTCTTTGACTATTGATTCCTTTTTGGTCTGATCCAGTTTAAATGTTCTCCAATCTTCGTAACGTAGATATTGAGCTAATGTATTCAGTGTAGTTAGCGAAGGATCATGATCATATTTGATTTTACCCCAAAGTCTTTTTAAAGTAGTTACGCTTAATAAAACTGTCGTCTTTGATTCTATTTCATTACTAAGTTTTTCAAAATCAAAATTATTCCAATCAGCACTAGTCCCCCAGCCCAGATTTTGCTCAATCTTAGCAAGACAAATTAAAATCCATTGATATTCATTTGAATCTGACATGATTGTATAAATTTATGTTTAGTATATCAATATTAGGTGAAAAATCAATTGCTTCAAAAATCAAAAAAAATGGAAGTAAATTTTCACTGGAATGAAACTGAAATGAATTTTTAAAATTATCAGGAACAACGTTTGATGTTCCGGAATTATTGGCTTTATAGCAAGACAGCTTATAGAGCCCTTAATGAAATGATTAATCTTCGATTTACCTGTTTCCCTGAGATGATACTGAAAATCCCGGGAAAACAAAAGAATAGTGTTATTATTATTAACCCTTTTACTTTATTTCTTTGATATATAAAGACTTGACATCAACGATCGTATGCTTTTCACCATGACATAGTTGAAATCCAAGTGAGCCCTCTTCAAAACCGGATTCGTGAACAAAATCAATCGTTTTAACTCCGTTTAACCATGCTTGAATATGATGCCCTTTTGCTATAATATAATAATGATTCCAGTCATGCATTCTTACCAGCTTAGCTGCTAATTCAACAGGAAATTGCTGAACCATACCTGCCCTTTTCTCTTCCCATAGGCTACCCCAATATCCTTCTCCCATGTCTATCTGATATCCCGGCGCATTGTCAGCGTCTACCGGATTCAACCGGATACAGACTCCGGAATTGGCATCTTTTCCATCTAATTTTATAAGTACTTGTAATTCGAAGTCAGTATATCTTTTTTTAGTCCATATATAATTATGAAATTTCCCACCTTGATAATCTCCGTGCAAAATATGCTTTTTAAGCTCCCAATAATTTTTTTCTACGTTCCATTCATCCAAGGAAGTGAGCAAATCAATCCAATTTTTTCCTACAGGTTTTCCTTTAACCAGTTTACCGGATTTCGGTAATGTTTGAATCAATAAGGAGTCACTTTTTGAAAGCTGTTTACCTATGCCTTCTCTATGTTCAATACTAAACCCTGATGATACGAGTAATAAGAGAGTAACTATTATCAATGGATTGGTCAGGGAATAAATCCTTCTTGTGGTAGTACTAAATTGGAATCTCACCATAATTTAAATCAAAAAAATTATAAAAAAATACCGGGTTCTCTTCCTTTAGTATGGACCAGCAATGATACTAAAATGAATTGATTCGTATATAACTTTTGTGATTACCGGATTATTTTACATCTGGTTTGAGGATTTGGCCACTCAAAAAATTTATTCACTTGCCATTATTGTTTTATTTTTGTCCACCTATGATAGGTCAGGATAAATCCCAGGATAAAACTTTTTATTCGCAAATACCAGAATATCCATCAGAATACAGCTGCTAGTGTCGCTGCGCGGCTGGTGGATGGTTTAGGCTTCAGATACTATTGGGCTACCGAAGGACTGACGGCAAAAGACCTTGAATACAAACCAAGCAAGGAAGCCTGAAACTCTATGGACACTTTAGAACATATCTATGGTCTTATTTTGGTCTTATTTAATACTGTTTGCAGTTCAGTGAAAGAAAGTCAACCAGATCCTGTGGTAAAATTAAACTTTGAAGAAATCAGGAAGGACACCTTACTTTGCCTACAGCGCTCAAGTGAAATACTGAAAGGGGATCGCGCTGACCTTATGAAGTTTCCATTAAAATTTAAAAATCCAATCAAGACTACCGAATACCCGTTTTGGAACCTTATTAACGGTCCAATATCGGATGCACTCTGGCTTGTAGGTCAGGTGATTAGTTTTAGAAGGTCTTCTGGCAATCCAATTGTGCCAGGCATCAGTTTTACCGGAATTCAATTATGAATAAAGTCTTATTCACCCTGGCTCTTCATAAGCACGATCAACCCTGGGAAATAAAAAAATAAGCCTCTTTACCATATTTAGTGGGTAAATTTTAAAAATAATTTTGCTTAATTATTCGCCTTACTTTTTTTTCCGCAAAAAAAGTAACAAAAAAACTCGTGCCAAAAGAAACTCGCTTTGGGGTAAGCTCTTTATCATCGCATCTTCACGGGCAATTGATTCATTTTTCAAGTATTTATGTTGCTGCTCGACCAGTATTTTGGCACACTCCTGCCCTAGATCCTGAATATCCGGTATAGTAAATAATGGTTCAGATTCTTTTAATGCGATTTCAACCACATAAAACAGCGAAGAACCAAAAATAAAGAAGACAGTCGGGTGGGTAAGTATTCTTATAGGGATTTATCAGAACTATATTGACTCGGTAACCACCTATCTTTAGAAATTCAAAACTTGAACGAACTTGGAATGAAATTGAATTGTACAACAATCAATATATTCCTCAATTTTGTAGCTTATAATCAAATCGTTATGAAAAAATTATTTATTCCCTTTATTTTTCTGATCTATTTTTACCCTTCCTTGACAGCCCAGGATAAAAACAAACCTTTTTTTTACCAGATCCCTGAATATCCAAAAGAATATACAGCAACTACTGCCGTTGCCCGGATGGTTGATGGCTTAGGATTCAGGTACTATTGGGCTACGGAAGGTTTGACTCCAAAAGACCTTGAATATAAACCAAGCAAAGATGCAAGGACTTCTATGGAAACATTAGAGCACATTTATGGGCTCACTTCAGTCTTGTTCAATACGGTTAACAATAAGGCTACCGAAAGTCAGGCAGGAGCAGTTGTAAAATTAAATTTCGAGGAGTTGAGGAAAGCTACGTTGCTTAATCTTCAGATGTCTAGTGAAATATTAAAAGGAGATCAGGCAGACCTGGACAAATTCAAAATGATATTTAAAAATCCAACAAAGACAACGGAATATCCATTTTGGAATCTTATCAACGGTCCGATTTCGGATGCTTTGTGGCACGTAGGCCAGGTAGTTAGTTTTAGAAGAGGTTCCGGTAATCCATTCCCGGAGGGAGTCAGTGTATTGCAGGGAACGAAAAAATGATAAACAACTTTTTCACCCTCTGAGAATGTGTTAATATTAAGCAGATAATTTCCGGTAATTGTTCTTGGAATCAATTTGCCAGAACTTGGCAGAGGTTTGAATCACTGAGGTACAAGGATTTAAATCATATTTGGATTTTAAAAAATAAATCCATTTAGATATGATAAAATCATTCATCGCTTTCATCATTTTTAGCTTCTGTTTACATATTGATGAGGGGTCTGCTCAGAATACTAAAACAAAGAAAACAGATAAACCAACTACAGGTCCCGTCCCGGATTATAGATTGCCTTTAATTCCTGAAAAATGGGATTTTCAAAAAGACAAAGTAGAATTCATTGAATATAAAGGACAACAAGCGATCCGGATAAATGAAAATTCAGGAGCCTTATTTTACAAAGACATGAATTTTCAAAATGGCACTATAGAATTTGATGTAGAAGTTAATCAGGCACTTCCATTCCCTACGATTTACTTTCGTCAAAAAGACAACGATG
>JBDTUE010000313.1:0-4931 GCA_040007895.1 Saprospiraceae bacterium
GGAAAATCAGGTATAGGATTGGAATATCAAATCCTGGATGATGCCAGGCATCCGGATGCCAAACAAGGTGTTGTTGGAAACCGCACCCTCGGTAGTTTATATGATCTTATTCCATCCACTAAAGTAGATGGCAGATTTCAACGTAAGATCGGAGATTGGAATCAGGCGAGGATTATTGTCAGACCGGATAATATGGTTCAGCACTGGCTCAATGGATTTAAAGTGGTGGAGTACGAACGCAATAGTAATATTTTTAAAGCCCTGGTAGCAAGAAGTAAATATGCTAGCTATGAGGGATTTGCATCTGCACCTATGGGGCAGATATTATTGCAGGATCACGGTGATGCAGTAGCTTTCAGAAGTATTAAGATCAGGGAGATAAAATAGATGGATTAAAATAAAATTCTGTGTTCAATTATTTAAAACAAGATGTATGCATAGTTTAACCTGTAATAAATATGGTTGGATGATTTTTGTAGGAGTTTTACTTTCAAATTCTTTAAGTACAGCGCAGACTTTTATTTTACCTAATACTAAACAACCAAACCTCGGATACCGGTCGGTAAAAGTTTTGACTCAAAATGGACTTTTATTTAAAGATTTAAACAGAAATGGACTTTTAGATCAATATGAAGATTGGCGATTGACTGTTGAGGTGAGGGCGAAAGATCTTTTATCCAAAATGAGTGTTGAAGAAAAAGCTGGCTTCATGATTATAAGTACTACAAGGTTAAAAAATGACTGGGCATTTGAAGCGCCTAAAAACAAAGAACCTGTAACCAGTGATTTTAATGAAGAAGATCTTATTCAGAAAATAAATATGTTCTCACATCAGGTTTTACCGATACCGGTTATGTCCGCCGCAGGCACTACCAAAGCAGTGAAACAATATCATCTTCGTCATTTTATCTTAAGAGCAAGTGTAAGCGCAAGAATGACTGCGGAGTGGGCTAATAAATTACAAACACTGTGCGAGAGCGATGGCTTGGGGATACCGGCTATCATTGCATCTAATCCGCGTAATCATATTACAAAAGATGCTTCCATTGGTTTGAGTGTTGGTCAGACCGTGTTTTCTACATGGCCAGGTGAGTTGGGATTATCTGCAATGAAAGATTTAAAACTAGTCAGGGATTTTGCAGATATAGCAAGGCAGGAATGGGCAGCCGTAGGATTGCGTAAAGGATATATGTATATGGCCGATTTGTCTACAGATCCGAGATGGCAGAGAATTGAAGGTACTTTTGGTGAAGATGCTACCTGGGTTGGTCAGATGATGACAGAAATAGTTTTAGGGTTTCAGGGCAAAAAATTAAGTCCATCTTCCGTAGCTGTAACTACTAAACATTTTCCTGGTGGAGGTGCTACAGAAGGTGGTCAGGATCCACATTTTAATTGGGGCAAAAATGAAGTCTTTCCCGGAGGAATGTTTAAGAATAACCTTATTCCATTTAAGGCAGCTATAAAAGCAGGCACATCAGCAATCATGCCTTATTATTCCATTCCCAGGAATACGAAGTATGAACAGATTGCTTACGCTTATAATAAAGGTGTATTGGATGGTTTATTAAGAAAAGAATTGGGATTTAAAGGGATAATAAATTCAGATACAGGTCCAATAGAAATGATGCCCTGGGGAGCTGAAAATTTATCAGTTTTGGAAAGGTATAAAAAAACAATGGAAGCAGGTGTTAACCTGTACTCAGGAACAGCTGATCCCTCACCACTTTTAGAAACTATTAAAAGTGGAATGGTGGATATGAAACTTGTTGATCAATCCGTGTATCGTTTATTGATCGAAAAATTTGAATTAGGACTTTTTGAAAATCCTTATGTGGACGTTGATATCGCGGAAAAGTTAGTGGGCAACCCAATGTTTCAGGCCAAAGCAGACAGCGCTTTTCGTAAATCCATAGTTTTGTTACGAAACGAAATGAATATGCTTCCTTTTAAAGTTAAAACAAAAGTCTATTTCGAATCCTATTTTCAAAAGAAAGGTGTAAGTCCAAATAACGTATATCAAACAACTGAAAATAAATATGATCTGGAATTTGTGAAAACACCGGAGGAAGCAGATGCCATTCTTTTATGGATTACAACAGGTTCAAAATCTTTGTTTGATGCGGATGGTTCACCATTGTATGTTTCTTTATCTAAGAATGGCGTGGATGTAAACTATATCAATCAACTTACTAATAAAAAGCCGACGATATTGGTACTGAATTATACAAATCCCTGGGTAATAGACGAAATATATAATGATAAGCAAAAAGGAAATATTAAAGCGGTGGTAGCAACGTTCGGAACTACTATGGATGCTTTACTGGATGTGGTGACAGGAAAATTTAACCCATCGGGTCGAATGCCTTTTACTACTCCGATTTCAGAAGCTGCTGCTCAAAATCAAAAATCGGATGTGCCTGGATTTTTAAAAGGTACCACTTACCCTTTATTTAAATATAACGAGGGATTGAGGTTTAAATAAATTGTTAGCAATATTTCAGTGGGTGCCTTTTCTTTTGAATAAAGATTTAAATACTCCAGCGGACCATAGTGCAACCAAAATTGTGAATCCAATGATATAATATAAAAGGGTAGAAGTCATTTTAAATAATTTCCTCAAAGTAACTTAATTTCATTGGGTCCTGTTCACCCCGAATGGGTGAACCAGCCAACTTATTTAATTTTAATTTGAGTTTATTTTAGACTAATAAATACTTAAAATGAAACATGCATTAACAATTTTGATCTTAATCATAAGCACCATCTCATTTGTTGCACAAACCATACAATTAAATAAATCAGCTTTAAGACCTGTATCTGTCGAAATCTCAGAAGCTACTTATAAAGGCAAACAGGGTGTCCGTATTGTAGGCACCAGAGATACGAATCACTTTGATGAAATGGCGATTGTACAACATTCCGAATTTCGGAATGGTATCATTGAATTGGAAATGTCAGGAGACCGGTTAATGGGAAGTGATACGACGTATAGAGGTTTTGTAGGCGTTGCATTTCGTGTAAAAGAGGCAGATAGATTTCAATATGAATGTTTTTATTTACGACCAACGAATGGAAGAGCCAATGATCAGCTAAGAAGGAATCACTCCACGCAATATATTTCTTCACCCGGATACCCCTGGCAAAAACTTAGAAAAGAAAATCCCGGAGTATATGAATCTTATGTTGATATGATAGCCGGTGAATGGACTAAAGTAAAAATCATAGTAAAGGATCAATATGCGGCACTGTATGTGAACAATGCTTTACAACCCTGCCTGATCGTTAATGACTTGAAACAAAATATGGTAGAGGGTCCAGTTGCTCTTTGGATTGGTGTAGGAACAGAAGCTTACTTTAGAGATCTGAAAATAACCCGGGATAAAAATTAAAACTTTGAATTAAACACCAGCAAGATTAACCATTCCGTTGAATACTCCTGTTGAATTTAAATTGCGGTATGTGGATCAAAGAAAATTTTAAAAGAGGTAATTCCATCTATGGATTTCAGAGAAAATTTAAATTTATGGTTATTTAAAATCTCCCGGATGACTGTCAGGCCTATACCTTGTCCATCCCGTTTAGATGAATAAAATGGAGTAAATAAAAGATCTGTGGCTTCTTTGGATAGACCTACGCCATTGTCTTCAATGATCAGTAATCCAGGGTTAAAGGAAGTTATAAATTTTATTGTAGCTTGAAAATTATGATCGGATACTTGTTCGCTTTTTTGCTGGATCGATTCCATAGCATTTTTGACAATATTAATCATGACCTGTTCCATTTGATTAATGTCCGCGGAAACTAATAAAGGGGTTTTGCTTATTTCGAATTCAAAATTGATTCGATGTGCACTTGCTTTATAGTACATCATGTCAGCAATTGATTGGATATGCTGGTTTATATCCAGTGTTTCTAAACGGGGTTCGGGAATACGGACTACTTCCGCAAAGTTTTTCATGAATTGATTTAATCTATCGTTCCGTTCAATGGCTATTTGGAGCGCATTTCTTATTTCAAGCTGTTGTTGTGGATTGGTTTTCGTGACGTCCAGAATAGAATTGACTGCTCCGATAGAATTGTTTACTTCATGAGCCATCATTCGAATTACTTTGCCATAGGCTTTTTTTTCAGCGGACAGTATTTCATTAGTTAGTTCTTCGATCATGACAAAGTGATGCGGAAAACCACGATCCATAAAATGAGACTTCTGACATTTAAAGGTTTGCAAACCGTGTGGCGTTATCATTTTTGATTCACCGGTTTTTAATGTTGTTATGGCTTGAAGTATTGGATGATCTATAGTGTGGATTACTTTGCCTTTAATATCCTGTTCAGTTAAATGTAATAAATCGTACGCTTTAGCATTGATCGTTGCGATATGGTCTTCAAAATCTAAGATCATGATTCCCGTAGGAGAAGTGTGGATTAATTTTTCTAAAAAATAATGCTGTTGCTCTTGCAATGTTCGTTCATCCCGGATTTGATCGATCATATGATTGTACACATCAATCAGTTGATCCATTTCAAACTTCCCGGTTTTAAGAAATTTTACATTAAAATCTTTATCCCGGATCGCATCTATTCCGGTCATGAGCAATTTGAGTGGGTTGATAAAGTCTTTATACAACTGAATTGAAATGACCAGGGAGATTAATATAAAAACCTCCGAGATGATGAAATACAGTTCATTATTTTTTAAAATGATGAATGACAATCCTACCATCAACAAATGAAGGATTCCAATGAATACAATATATTTAGTCTGAATCTTCATCGTGCGGAATACGAAATTTTTCCAATCTACGATATAAAGCACTACGGGTCAGGCCCAATGATTTAGCCACTGCGATTACCTTGCCATGGTGATATTTCATCGCCTGGCGGATCATTTGTATTTCTATTTCCTCCAGGGTCATACTGCCTACTGC
>JBDTUE010000314.1:0-4896 GCA_040007895.1 Saprospiraceae bacterium
CAACAGATCTTGTTCTATCCGGCGTGTGATGCGATTAGTCTCATCGATGCTGGATCCCGAAGCTGCTTTGACATTGACGACGAACATGGGCTTATCCGATTTTGGAAAAAGACTGAATCCAATACGGGGCACAATCATCAGGCTGCTTGCAAAAATTAAAATCGTACCTATAATCGTTAGCGCCGGATGCCGAAGCGCCCATTGAAGGACATGAGCATAGGGATCATTGATATATTTTTTAAACCCCCGCATAAAAAAATTGCCTTCTGCTCTTTCGTGTTTTTGTAATAACAGGCTTGATAAAAAAGGAATAATGGTAAGGGCCACAAACAAAGAAGCAATGATCGTCAACAATACGGCCATCGGAAGACTGCGAATAAACTCTCCAGCTCCTTCGGGTAAAAAGGCCAGTGGTAAGAATGCTAAAATCAAGGTAGCAGTACAACCTAACACTGCAACAAATATCTGTTTAGTCGCCACGATAGCTGCATCTTCCCTCGAATATCCCTGCCGCATAAATCGTTCAATATTTTCCACCACTACGATAGAATCATCCACTAATAGTCCCAGGGCTACTACCATGCCGACAATACTTAATTGATTCAATGTAAAACCAAATGCATGCAACAGTGCTAAACCTATGGCTAATGAAAGCGGTATACTGATCAATACCACCATAGACGCTCTGAACCCAAGTGGAACTAAGGTCAATAACACCAAAAAAATAGCAATAGCAAAATCTCTGGAAAGACCACCGAGACGGTGTTTGACACTGACTTCCTGATCGAAAGCGTATTGTAGTTGGATATGAGATGGCAATCTTGATTCGAATTCTTTTAAAATTCCACTCATCGCCGCCCTTGTAGTAATAATATTCTTTTTATCCTTGAGTGCAGACAAAATCCAAAGAGCCGGTTTACCATTGTATCGTACGATATGATTTTGTTCAGCGTCGATGCGATATACATCCGCTACTTCCTGTAACCGTACGATCTGTCCCTTGGATCCGGTATTTATCACGATGTTTCTGATATCATCTATCGTTTTAAGGTCGCTGTTGGTTTTGATATTAAATTGTTTGGTGTGGATATCAATGGTTCCTCCGGGAATATTTACATTATTCTGAGCAATAGAACCCATGATCTGGTTAATCCCTATTCCCATACTTGCCATGCGGCCCAACTTTAACTGCACATCGATTTTTTCTTCGTGAGCTCCCTGGATCTGAACATATTTAAGATCTTTTACCCGCTCCAGGTTTCGTTTCAATTCATCAGCAAGATCATTCATTTCCCTGGAAGTGGCCGTTTCAGATACTAAAGCACTTTGCAAAATCACTACATCCGAAGAAGATGCTTTTTGTACTCTCAATTCTAATAAACCATCTGGCAGATCCGGTCTTATTTTATTCATCTCTCTATTGACATCATTGTTTTTGGTATCAACATCTACACCATAGTTGAAATCAACCTGGCAATACATTAAACCATCAGAACAAACACTGAATATTTTTTTAATATCACCAAGTTTATGTAGAGCTTCTTCAATTGGTTTTGCCACCAATTGTTCCATATCGGCAGGATTGGTACCCGGATAGACCGCAAAGATGGAAAATATAGGAGCTCCAAACGGTGGATCTTCTCCCCTGGGCATATTCAGTAATGAATTTAATCCCAAGGCCAGAGCAAGGATAAAGATGATGATGGTAAATTGATAATTTTTTACCGCAAATGAAGTAATATTCATTTTATATTGTTTTTTCGAAAGATAGAATCGGTGATAAAATGATTATTTGATGATTTCTATTTTGTCACCATCCTGGAGGTAAACAGCTCCTGCGGTAATGACTTGTTTTATACCCTCCAGTCCGTTACTGATGCTCACATTGTCTCCGGATAGTTTATCAATAGCAACCATTTTTTTCATTGCTTTACCTTCTTGTGGAATATAAACTATACCATTGCCACCATTGGAAGACACCAATGCTTCAATAGGAATAAAATATTTACTTCCTGCGAATGCATTGTTTTTTGGACTAATTATCACGGTTGAAATCAGACCGGCAGCTAGTGTGGGTGATGGCTTAGTAAGTTTTATTTCGATATCCAGGGTTGCTGTTCCAGGATTACTGATCTCTGCTATCTTGTCTACTACACCTTCCATGACAGATCCAGGGAATGCTTCAAATTTCACTTCAGCTTTATCTCCTTTTTTAATCCTTGCCCATTCTTTATCTGAAACAGCTGCTTTAATCACCCAATGAGATGAACCTGTACCCATGATAGCACAAACCGGCATCCCTGGTCCCACGATTTCACCGATGCCCATGATTTTTTTCACCACTGTTCCGGAGATAGGCGCTGTCACTTTTGAATAACTTTGATTGAATTCGGCAATCTTGAATGTCTCAATCGATACATCATAAGCAGTCTGTACATTTTGCAACTGCTCCAGGGTAGCCACACTGTCAGCATGTAAATTTTTTACCCTTGCAAGATCACGGGTAGTTTTTTCAACACTTTTTCGTGCCTGGTCCACTTGTGCATTGATCTCAACCATTTGCAAGGTTGCTAATAGTTGACCTTGATTGACCTTATCACCTTCTTTAAAATAAACATGATCTATGACACCCCCGGTTTTGAATCCTGGTTTTGATTCTAAATCAGAGACTAAAACTCCGTTTGCTGTGATCTGTACAGGTCCTGAATTAGTACTTACATCAGCAACTTTAACCCTGAATACATCCAGGTTGGCTACAGAACTTTGGAAGACTGGTTCTTTAGTCTTTTTATTGCAAGACAGGATACTAATCGTAGTGAGTAACAGGAAGAATATATTTTTCATATTGAAAGCGAATTATATTTTTTGAGATTTATTTCCCTTAGAAGGAAAATCAATATTATTTATTTTTTATCGAGCAGTAATCTTTCGAGTTCAGTTGCATTGATCCAGGATTGATAGCGTGCTATGTTTTGTTGTAATTGAGCATTGGTGATTTGAGACTGTGCATCTATGAGTTCAGAAGGATTGACTTGTCCTTCTTTATATTTCTTCAATAATTCGGAATAATATTTTCTCGACATCTCCAATAATGGACCGTAAGATTGATATTGTGTATTGGATGATTCTACAAGTCTTCTTGCCTGAGCTACCTGCAATTCATAAGATTTTATAATCCAATCCTTTTTTTCCTGAGCAGCTTTGATACCTGCCTGTAATTCATCCTGCCTTATTGAACTTTTTTTGTTGTTCCAAAGTGGAATGTCCAATTGAATACCGGCTAATGCATAAGCCCCTGGTTTAAAATCAAAGTTTTGTGATCCAAAGTCTAGTTGTGCACCGAGCCTGGGAGCATGATATTTCTTTTCAAGATCGACCAGCAATCGTTGAATGGTAATTCCCTTGTCAATACTATTAATTACATCTGATTGAATTTCGTTTCCATAAGATCCGGGATCCGGTAATTGTTCGGTATTCATTTCCAGGATGGAATCCATTGCTGCTCTTCCAAGGAGATAATTAAAGTATTCCTTTGCATTTTTCCTTTGTTGCTGAGCGGTGAATATCTGGTTGTCTATTTTGGATCGCTCCGTATTCAATCGGAGCATTGTTGAAGGAAGGGCTACACCATTTCTGATTAAACTTTGTGTGACGCGTTCTCCTTCATTTAATGTAATGTTTCCTTCCTGAAGAATGGCTATCAATTGGCCGCTTTGAATGTACTGGTAGTAGGCTTTTTTTACATCGCGGACCAGATCCCTGGACACGATATTGGACTCAAGTTGCTGCAGAGAAATTTGTTCTGACTTTATGGACTGATTTGTTTTGATTTCAGGTCTTAAGATCGGTTGAATGATCCTTGCTCTGACATCATAAAAATTATTTGGAAGGAATTGAACGTGTTGATTTTCTAAAGTTTGGAATTTGGATGAATGCGTTAAATCATTCAGTGCATTGTTGATTGGATTTAATAAGTCTCCAATAGGAAAATCAATGCTTCGGCCTCCGACGGCCAGCGTATAACTTGTACCCAAGGTTACTTCAGGGCTAAATTGTTTTTTAGCTAACAACAATCCAGTTTGTTTTTCTTCAAGGAGGGCGCGTTGTTCTTTGATCAATCCATTATGTTGTAATGCCTGCTTAATGTAATCATCCAACATGGTAGACTGAGCACTTACCAGGCGAAGAGTAAACAAAGAGAATAACAGGAGTATACTCTTGAGAAGCGATCTTTTTTTCATAAAAGTGATTACTAAAAGATGGAATTGATATTATTGGTATGCTTTTAAAAATCCAGAAAAGAGTTCAAAACAATCATGAATGATTACATTGATATCCCGTTCTTTAAACATTCCGAACCTGTTTTTAAGTTGTAAAGTCACCAGGCCGTGAACCTGAGACCATAACATAATGGCCATATTTTCAGGATCGAGGTCTTGTTTGAAATAACCATTCACTTTACAATCAATCACCATAGATTTGACCAGGTCTATAGCTTTTATCCCATCACACCAGATTTCATCCCTGCAATCCAATGCTTCGATGGGTGCTGTGAGTAAAAACATTAAATCGTACTCTTCAGGATTTTTTAATCCGTATTCGATATAAGCACGTCCAAGAGCTATCAGTCTTTCCATTGCGTCCGGTAAAGAGGCCACAGAAGATAATGCTTCAAATAAATGAGTAAATGATTCCTCATGCAGCGCCAGCAATAAGTCATTTTTATCTTTAAAATAATGATAGATCGTGGTGGGACTATATTCTATCCGGTCGGCAATTTTGCGTATCGAAGTCTTCTCAAAACCTTCTTCAAGAAATAATGCCCTGGCTTCCTGAAGGATTAATTCCTTCAATTCTTTTTTTTCTCTTTCTTTTCTGTCTGGAATTCCCATAATT
>JBDTUE010000315.1:0-4886 GCA_040007895.1 Saprospiraceae bacterium
TCCCGCTTATTTTCGATGATCTCGCCACCTGCTTCGTTATACGCATCGTCGTCGTAAAATGATCTTTTCCCTGCCCCCTTCTCTATAATGACACGATGACCATGTGCTACAAGCATGGCAACAGCATTAGGAGTAAGTGACACCCTGTTTTCCTGCATGCGCTCTTCTTTTGGAATACCAAGGAATAGTTTATCTCCTGTAGCGTTGAGGTCAACAAGTTGTTCCTGGGTAGAAAGCATTTCAGATTCCATTGCTTCCCGTGCCAGTTGTTTGCTTAAGTCTTTGCTCATACAGTGCGTTAAATAAAAGCCTTAAAATTAAAGAATATATCCATTTCGAAGCTGATTAATAGCCCGTTATCCAAGATTAACACTTTTCATCTTCTCTGAGTATTAGAATAACAAACTTAATTACCTTCAGCACATTCATTTATAAACTAGTCTTATGAAATCTGCATCCAAAGTTTTTTTCCTCTTCGCTTTGATGATCTCCATCTCTCATATCGGCATCGCTCAAAATCCTGATGCTTCCAAATATATTGAAGCCATCTATATCAAAAGTAAAAACTCCGATTATTTGTCCATAGAAAAAAACTACTGGAAAAAATATCATACATCGATCATCCAGGCAGGGAAACAAAGCGGCTGGTACGTATACAAAGTAAAATATCCTACCGGTGATCAGGCGAGCTACGACTATGTCGTGATCAATGCCTATAAATCCTGGAACGATTTGGTTCCAAGCCCTGATATATCATCCGCAGCTGTAAAAATCGCTTTGCCAGCTAATGAAGCAGATGCTATCAAAGCAAAATTTGAATTGTCAAGATCCATTATTTGGAAACAAGTTTTTTCTTTGAGTGGTCAGGCGGTTGAAAAAGAAGTCAAGCCTTCAAAATTTATCATTGCCAATGAAATGAAAGTACTACCAGGAATGGAAAGTGAATATGTAAAATTAGAACTTACTTATTTCAAACCATTTCATACTGCACGGGCTGCGGAGGGCATCATGAATAATTGGGGTCTCTACAAAAGGGCACTTCCTTATGGCGACCAATACCCCTACGATTATATCACATTCAATGGGTATGCAACCTGGGATGATATTACGAAACAAAATCCACCCACAGCCTGGAAAAAAGTACATGGTGATCTAAACTTCAATGATATTCATAATCTTACTCTAAGCAAAAGGCAAACAATAAATGTAGAATGCTGGGAACTGGTAGAATATGCGGTTGCAACAGAGTAAATTGACAGCCGGTTATTACCGGGGTTTATCTTTAAAAAATAAAACTAATACGAAGTACATATTTAGATATATTACATGTGTGTACCACTTTTCGTTAATAAGAACTGAATTATTTCAACTCTCTTTGAAAATCAAACTTCCCTAAAGAGCAATATATTAACCGTACCGGTCCTTCACGCAGCTTCTACCAATTTGGCTTTAACATCCCTACGAAGCAACTAAAATGGACAAAATGTCGTATACTTAACTGATGGGGGTTAGTATACTGCCAGAGGCGACACTTAATAGTATTTTAGATGGCTGTATCCGTGAGGACCGGGATAGCCAAAAGAGATTCTATAAATATTTTTATGGTTTCGCTTATACCATCTGTCAGCGATATATCACTATTCATGAAGATACTATAGAGGTATTGAATGATGGTTTTTTAAAAATATATAATGAATTGTACCGATTTGAAAAACGCCAGGACAGTCTGGAGTCTTCATTGAAAGCCTGGATGCGCAGAGTAATGGTCAATACCTCCATCGACCGGTTACGCAAATTCAAGCAGAAAAAAAATTTATTACATGGGCCGGATAGTGAATTACAAACACTCAGCACGCCTGAACTTGCGTTGCACAATCTTTCCTATCAGGATGTAATTAATTGTATTGAAAAACTAACTCCGGCTTACCGTACCGTTTTTAATTTATTTGTAATTGATGGCTATAGCCATGAAGAGATCGCAGGTATTCTCCAAATCTCGATAGGCTCTTCAAAATCAAATCTCGCCAAAGCGAGAATGAACCTTCAAAGATTATTATCCTCAGATATCCATTTTAAAACTTATGAACCAAAAGCAATCTGAAGATTTTGACTCCACGATCAGGAAGTTGACCGAAGAAGCCGAAAGTGCTTACCAGGTACATTCATGGGTTTTAATGGAGAAATTATTAGACGACAAAAAAAATAAAAAGAGATTAGCCTTATGGTACTGGCCTTTAGGAGCTTTAGGTTTTATTACCCTGGTTTGGTTTGGCTACTCCTATTTTATATCTCCTAAACAGGATAAGATTGAAAATCAACAGCAGATTAACCCTTCTGCAGATTCCAGCCTGGAACAAACTTACTTGTATGCAATCACTATTACAGCGGACCGGATTTTTGACCTTCACGAGACTCCAACATCTGTTTCAAATAAAACAGTTGACAGGGATATGGTTAATAATCCGGTTTCACTTGTTAATAGTCAGAAAGAAAAAGATGCAAATCAGATTACTTCATATTTGTCCTCCGTTATAACCCAAAAAAATCTTAATAAATCAAAAGATAATAAGGATTGGTTGATAGCAGTAAAGTATAAAAACAATTCATCATCACAGCATCCTTCTCAAATAAACAGTCCTATAATGCCTGATCTATCGAAGAGTGAATTAATAAAACCAGTTATAGAAAAGGATCTTAGTCTTTCTCAGGTTGAAAAAACTGAAAGGATATTCAATTTCCCTTCGATTTCAAGTCTCGATCTTCCATTGGATCATACACGGAAAATAAATTTAAAAGATTGGCCGGATGTGGGACTTTCTAAAAATCCAATTAAGCATTCCAATGCTGCTTTGATACTAAATGTAAACTGGTCTCCGGAGTATACAGCAGTGGTCAAAAGATCTATTGGCAAATTAGGAAATACATTTGGGTTGAGTGTGGGCTACAGGCTAAATAAATGGACGATATCTGCCGGGCTTCAAAAATCTTCCAAAGATTATAATGCAAAGAAAGAAGATTATCAAATCGAAGAAAGCAGTTACTATAAAAACTTAACTTTTATTAATATTAAAGGCGATTGCAATTTACTTCAATTACCAGTGACCCTTGGGTATATGATTGTATCTAATAAACACTTTATTCTTCAATTAAATGCCAGTGTGAGCTCGCTCAGAATGGACAAGGAAAAATATGAGTATGATTATTTTCACCAGAATTGGAAACCAGGGCATGATATTCTTAATTATTCTTATAAAAACTGGCATTGGCTTGCGGCAGCTTCAGCAGGATTAAGTATCCAAAAATCATTCGCTAAAAATTGGAATATTTCTATCAATCCATATTATCAACTCCCTTTAAAAGGTATAGGCGAAGGTAAAGTGCGACTTCAATCTTTTGGAAGCCAGGTAGGTATTCATTGGAATATTCCAATGGGGAAATAAATTTGAACGCCAATTCCAAGCAGGTCTCCAAGTTATTAAAACAAGGTGCTTTAATGTGAAGTTGCATTAAATGTACGAGGACCAGTTCTACTCAGGGTAATTCAGGATTGTCCTATCGGTAGATCACCAACAAAGACCTTGAGGTATATGCCACAACAAGTTCAGGTTCGTTTGTGATAGAATCAATGATACAAGCTGTTACAAAATTTGAGCTTATTTCAATGACTGGACACGTGATATGGTCAAAGTCAATCAAAACAGATCACACGCAACCGATTAAATGCAGGTTTTAGAAGGTAATATGATATCCGGTGTTTATCTTCTTCGTCAATCTGATCCTTCACAACAAAAAATAAAACAGGTTATCATTCAATAAACAACTTTGATCTGATATAGTAAAGGAATATTTACAGGAAGCGGTTAAAATAAACGTCGATATCGAATAGCTTCATTTAGAGGGGGTTTCTCGAAGAATATTCTTAGGAAAGTAGATTATTATGGGAGCATTTAGTCCACCTCCTCTGGTGTCGATTACCACTTATGGTTTCCTAGTTTATATAATCTGACTCCTCCGGAGTCACAGGTCGCACCTTTATAAATTATTGATTAAAAGATTGTAAGATCGCAGAGTGGTGGTCCGACTTCAAAAACCAGAGTAATCAATGAATCCTTGCATTGGACTCCAGTAGAGTCAGACTTAGAATTTCTGAAACACATTAACACGAATTGAATTTCCTCTTCGTGTTTAAAAACAGGCAAGTTCCAGCTTTGCCAAAGTCAGTCCCTAATTCATTTGATACGTTTTATCGTTATAAAATATCAAGACCAAAGCGTGGTCTGACTTCACTAGAGCAAACATTCAAACATTGTATTGACTCCAGCGGAGTTAGACTCAGAGTTTTGGTCAATCCCCCAAAATAAATTCAAAAAAAAAGTCCGGAGTAAACCAGCTCCGGACCATCAAATTACCCTTATAAATACCTGCCGGGAATACCCGGCAATGCAGGCTAGGAGCCTGCTTACCCTTAATCTTAATTATCTGGTCAATTGGATTATTTGACCCTGATTACCAGATGAATATGCAATATTTTGTTGTATAGGTAAATATTCAAAAACGGAGTTAAACGCATTGGATATTCCCTTAATACTTGTTTTTAATTTTTCTAAGTGGCTAGAGGAAGCGCTGATTTCCTGTTCCGGCGTAATCTCAGATACGATTTCTACAAATCTGTCCAGGGATCGTCGTTTCATGTATTTCATCATTTTGTCCATGACTACCCAAAGATCAGTTTCAGCCCGGAAATACTCCTTTCGCTCACCGAGTTTGTGAGATTTGAATATAAGTTCATAGTCCATCAACTTGTGCAATACTGCATGTGCATTGCCCCTGGACATATGAAGCTCTTTCATGATTTCCTCAGCAGACAAAATTTCATTTTTGACCAA
>JBDTUE010000316.1:0-4881 GCA_040007895.1 Saprospiraceae bacterium
TTAGGAGATTGGAGTTAGGAGATTGGAGTTAGAATGTATTTGGTTAATCAGGCTTTCACGAAAAAAATGAAGTATTTATTACCCTCTAACTGCCTTCTTCTGTCTTCTTAATCAAGCTTTCACGAAAAAAACGATGCAATTATTTCCCCTATCTTCCAGCTTCATTCTTCCAGCTTCTAATAAAGGCCTCACATCCCTCGTAGATGAGTTGATAGCTTTTTTCAAAACCCCCGGAACCTTCTGTGGAAAAATACGGATCAGGCACAGACCGGCCTTGATCAGGATATTTATAATCTAACAGAAGCTTGATTTTGAGGTGGTTTTTTATTGAAGTCACTTTTCGGGCGTCTCTTAGATTTTCGATATCCATAGCCAGGACATGATCGAATTCTTCAAAATCTGATGAGCGTATTTGCCGGGCTACCTGATCTGAAATATCAATACCATGATGTTTAGCGGTTTTTATTGCTCTGAAATCAGGTGGATCTCCCATATGCCAGTTGCCAATGCCTGCTGAATCCACTTCCCAGCCAGTAATACCGCGTTCCAGCAATAATTTTTTCATAACGCCCTCAGCCATAGGGGATCGGCAAATATTTCCAAGACAAACCATAAGTATTTTCATAGACCAATTCGTAAAGTTTACTCCTTAAGTAAAAAATAAAAATTCCAAACAACTCCTTTTTACTTTTAAATAAAATCTGCTTGGAATTTGTTCATGATGAATGAATTTATAAAAAAATTAAGAATAGATGATCATTGTCATTACCCCGGCTGATTATTTTTCTACCTTATCTAAATAGGGATTTGTACCTTTGTTTAGACAAAATCTAAATAATGTTTAAACCGATTATTGCCAAAAAATTGAGAGACATCAAGACAGGTAAAATCTGTGGGTTTTCTGACGAACATCTTTCAAAACTTTTGACTTCTAAAGGCATTTTAATCGGAAGTGAAGCATCATTAATCAGAGAATCCCCTTTTGGTCAAACGTATTATGTCAAAATTGACGGTATGCGTTTTGGTCTTCGAAAAGAAGAATTGGACGTAATACAAGTAACTGAACTTTAATACGGAATACGGATTAATGAAAAAGATAGCGATCCTGGGTAATCCAAATAGTGGCAAATCCTCTGTATTCAACAGGCTTACCGGTCTATCAGCCAAAGTGGGAAATTTTCCAGGAGTAACAGTAGATAAAAAAATAGGCACTCTCCGGTTACCATCTGGTGAACAAGTTCAAATTATTGACTTCCCCGGAGTTTACAGTCTGCATCCTAACTCTAAAGATGAGTTTATAGTGACCGCTATTCTATGCAATCCCACTGACATTCATTATCCTGATCTGGTTCTTTATGTTGCAGATATCACTCACCTTGAAAAACAATTATTATTATTCACTCAGTTAGTCGATCTTGGTTTACCCATCGTAATGGTGCTGACGATGAAGGATATCGCAGAGAAAGATCATTTTTCAATGGATATCGAACAATTGAAAAAAACCTGGTCTGTACCAATATTTTCTATCAATGCAAGGACTCAGGCAGATATGCCTGAAGTATTGATTGCCCTTGATGTCCAATTGAATCATCCCAGTTCCGCCAATCAGCAACAATACAAGCTATCTTATAAAGAACAGGCTATTGTCAATGAACTGAGTGAAACAGTTCATTCAGATAATTCCTATCAAACTTTATTGATGGCACATTATTACAATCAACTCAATAATCTTACTACTGAACAAAAAAACAAAATCCATGCTATACTACTGAAAGATGGATTTAATTCTATAGCGTCTCAAATCAGGGAGACGATGCAACGCTATGATGGATTCACAGAAACTGTCCGCAAAGCAGCCTCTATAGGAACTTTTAAAGTAAGCAGGCTCAGCGATAAAGCGGATTCAGTCCTTACTCATCGTTGGTGGGGTTTGATCATATTTATCTTAATTAATTTTTTCACGTTCCAGGCGATGTTTTCCTGGGCTTCATATCCGATGCAGGGGATCGAGTCTATTTTTTCCTATTTAGGAGATCAGGTAAAACAACTGATCCCCTCACCCGGCTGGAGTAGTTTTATTTCTGATGGATTATTAGCTGGTCTGGGTGGAATCATGGTATTTATACCTCAAATAGCCATTCTATTTTTTTTGATTACGATCCTGGAAGATTTTGGATATATGGCCCGCGCTGTTTATTTATTCGATAGATTGTTGCTAAAGTTTGGTTTAAATGGAAAGTCCCTGGTATCTCTGATAGCAGGTGGAGCTTGTGCCATACCCGCGATCATGAGTACGCGGACTATAAGCAATCAAAAAGAAAGACTCATCACTACGCTCGTCACACCCTTCATTAGTTGCAGTGCAAGAATTCCAGTTTATACTATCCTGGTCGGCTTTGTAGTAGCATCCAGTCATCGTACAGGCCCATTCAGTACTCAGGGGCTCTTGTTCATGGGACTTTATGGATTAGGTATTATTACAGCACTTATTGCAGGTTGGATATTAAAACAAATCATCAAATCAGACGAACGAAGTTTTTTAATGATAGAATTGCCCGACTACAAAATGCCTGATTTTAAAGTTGCACTTCAAACAGCATGGCATAAATCATTGGCTTTTGTTTTCGAAGCCGGTAAAGTAATCCTCGTCATCTCTATGGTATTATGGGTACTTTCCAGTTTTGGACCAAGTTCTAAAATGGAATCCATTGACCATTCCGTTTCTGTTTTAAAACAGGAGCAACATCTCACAGATCAACAAACCGCTGACCTGTTAGCAAGTAAAAGACTTGAATCCTCCTATGCTGGCACTATTGGCAAATGGATGGAACCAGTCATTGCCCCATTGGGATTTGATTGGAAAATCGGTATTGCTTTATTTACTTCCTTTGCAGCAAGGGAAGTATTCGTAGCTACCATGTCTACGCTATATAGTCTTGGGTCTACAGAAAACTATGGTAATATTCAACAAAAACTTGCTGCTGAAAAAGATCCAATCACAGGACAAC
Source organism: Saprospiraceae bacterium (assembly GCA_040007895.1). Taxonomy (GTDB): domain Bacteria; phylum Bacteroidota; class Bacteroidia; order Chitinophagales; family Saprospiraceae; genus JADJLQ01. Next base: position 3,009 of record JBDTUE010000316.1, read on the forward strand.
CAAGATTTACCATGGCGGTTGCCGTGTCCTTGTTATTGTTTTATGTTTTTGCTATGCAGTGTATGAGTACTATGGCTGTAGTAAAAAGAGAAACCGGCGGATGGAAGTGGCCTCTTATCCAGTTTGTTTTTATGTGCGGATTGGCTTATATCAGTTCATTGGTGGCTTATCAGGTTTTGAAGTAGGTTTTAGGATTTTATTTTCTTGTCATTATTTTGTTGGATTGCGTTGAACTTGTTTTTGAATTTGAATTTGAATTTTTCAAAAAACAAACGGAAAAAAGCAGCCTTGTTCCGCGTAGAATTTAGATCTTAGGATGGAACTAGCCACTCACCCAGTTTATATTCATGTGCGGATTGGCTTATATCAGTTCATTGGTAACTCATCAGGTTTTGAAGTAGAACTCAGGAATTATTATCTGATCAATGTATAGTATTTGACTTTGAGTTTGTATTTGAATTTTCAGACTACCTATAAGATCCATGTTTAATTATAGATGACCTCGACTTTATGAATAAAATTCATTGATATTCCTATTCTAATAAAACAAATCCTTCCAGTATCTTCACCTCATGGCATCCCGAAGAAATTTTCTTACTACCGCTACTGCATTGGGTACTACTGCAGCATTTGCATCAGTTCCTTTAAAAACAAATCAGATCATCAATGCTTTTTTAGGTACGGATTCGATCATTGATGCTGTAGATATCCTGAAGATCACAGGGCCTTATACCAGTATTCCGGGAGTTAATCGTCAATATCAGGTACAACCAATTCATATTTATCCAGCGTTGAGACCCGGTCTCTATGCAGACAAAACGGACGCCAAAGAAACTACCGGTAATATCACCCACTATTTTATACAAATTAAAACAAAAGGCGGGCTTTCTGGTTTATACGGTCCGATAGAACCTGAATGCAATGCACCCATCTTAAATCAGCTCAAACCATTTTTACTTGGTAAAGATGCTATGGCTATAGAAGCCCTTTGGGATCAACTGTATCGAATGAATCGTCATAGCCGTGCAGGACATTATATGATGGCTATGAGTGCAGTTGATAATGCATTGTGGGATCTTAAAGGAAAATTTTTTAAAGCTCCGGTGTATGAATTGTTAGGTGGTGCTACCCGACCCGAAGTACAGGTCTATGGAAGTTGTTTGAGTTTTACTGTTGAAAAAGGTAAAGCGGGAGCACGTGCTAAAGCCTTACAAGATCAGGGATTTTTACATCAAAAATGGTTTATGGCATATGGTCCCGGTAGCGGCCAAAAAGGACTCAATCAAAGTATTGCCCTGATGGAAGAACTCAGAAGTACACTGGGATGGGATGCTCAGATCATGATTGATAGTTTCATGGGATGGGATTTCCCATTCGCCAATAGTTGGAGTAAAGAAGCTGAAAAGTTCAGACCATATTGGCTGGAAGAACCATTCCCGGTAGATCGGTTAGAAAGTTTTACACAACTCAGACAAAATACTACAATACCATTGGCAACCGGAGAACATTTTTATAGCAGATGGGAAGCTTTTAATTTTCTCAAAGCAGGAGCTATAGATATCGTACAAGCAGATCCTGAATGGTGTGGCGGCGTAAGTGAACTTGTAAAAATTTGTCATCTTGCTTCTTCGTTTGGAGCTAAAGTAGTTCCTCATGGGCACAATATTCATGCAGCCCTTCACGTAATAGCTAGTCAATCACCCGATGTATGTCCTATAGGTGAATATTTAGTTAATCACATGCCTCACAAATTAAATTTTCAAAAAAATCCGCTACTTTGTACAAATGGAATTATTCCACTTCCTACAGCTCCCGGGTTTGGAATTGAATGGAATGACAGAGTAGAAAAAAATGAAATCTTAAAACTTTAATT
>JBDTUE010000317.1:0-4880 GCA_040007895.1 Saprospiraceae bacterium
TCTCAACGATGTAACAGGTTTTGATTTAATAGTTTTAAACGCTTGAATACTTATAGTTATAAAGGCTATCAACAAGGCTACTGCCCCTGCACCGAGGAATATCCACCATTGCATGCTGGTACGAAAAGCAAAGCCACTCAACCATTTGGACATGATCGTCCAACTCAGTGGAATAGCGATAATCAAAGCTATACCTACTAGTTTGAGAAAATCGGCTGTCAATAATCTTAAGATGACAGATTCAGATGCACCAATCACTTTTCTTATTCCGATTTCCTTCGTCCGTTGAAGTACATTGTATGCGGACAATCCTAATAAACCAAAACAGGCGATAATGATGCCCAATAAAGAAAAGATACCAAAAACTCTTCCAAACAACACTTCACTTTTGTATTGTAAATTAAATGCATCATCCAGGAAAAAATAATTAAAGGGATCTGACGGAAAAAATTTATTCCAATTACTTTCTATTTGGGTCAGCGTATTCCCTGGAGCACCCGATCCTAATTTTACTGAATAGAAATTTCTTGCATTCGGCCTGAGTAAAATAATCATTGGATCTAATGATTTTTGAAGACCCTGGTGATGATAACTTGCTGCAATCCCTAAGATAGTAAGCGTATCTCCACCCCTTCGCAGTTTCTTATTTACTGCTTCATCCATATTGGTAAATCCCAGTTCTTTCGCTCCGTTTTCAGTTAATAATACACCCTTGTTGTCCGTTGAAAAATCCTTTGAAAAATTTCTTCCTGATATCATCTTAATCTGATAGGATGGAATAAAATCATAATCGACGCCAAGGTGATACATAGTGTGTGCTGAAGCGTCCGTAATATCCAATCGTCTGACACCCTGAGTCCAATAGATCTCTTTCCCCATGACACTGGTAGAGGCAGTCACATTTTTTATGTTGCTATTAGTTAATAGTGTGCTTTTAAAAGGTTGATATGTGTCTGTGTATACAGAGTCACTTACCGTTCTGGCCCCTTCTATCACCAGGGTTTGACCTATTTCCGCACCGAGATTAAATCCCCGCATAAACTGAAGTTGCTTAAAGACAATAATGGTCCCTGTAATTAAGACTACAGAAGTGACGAATTGAGTTACTATTAATGATTTACGTAACAATACACCACTGGTGGAATTTTTAAACATTCCTTTTAATACAATCACTGGTTGGAAGCCGGATAAAACAAAAGCGGGATATAGGCCGGATAAAAATGTTCCGAATAAAAATAAACTACTGAACAAGATCCAGTATTTAGGGCTCATGGTATGGAAAGGTAAATTTGCTTTGCCTGTAAATGAATCAAAAGCTTTAATTGCCATAAAGAAAATCAATCCGGAAACCAATAAACTCAATACATTCAATAGTAGACTTTCCGTTAGAAACTGCCTGATCAAGCTACCCCGTTGAGCACCCATGACCTTACGAACTCCGACTTCTTTCGCCCGCTCGACCGATCTGGCTGTAGATAAATTGATAAAGTTAACCCAGGCGATTCCCAAAATAAATAAGGCTATCAGAAACATAAACGAAACCGATTCTCCATTTCCATTTGGTTCTGCTTCCTGATTATAATTGGAATAAAGATGAATATCCTGAAGCGGCAATACAGCAAGGGAATTAATATTATTATTCTTCTTACTGTACTCAGAACTATTCATATACCTGTCACAAAATGGCTGCAGTTTAGCTTCAAACTTTTTTATGTCTGTACCGGGAGCCAACTGGAGGTAGGTATAAAAATCATACCAACCAAAACCTGTTTCTGAAACATTACTGGTATCCCCTTCAGCATTTAATTGATGTTGTAATGTCTTATATGAAACCAGGTAATTGATCAATAAATGAGAATTCACAGGAAAATCCTTAAATACTCCGGTAATCATTAAATCATTATCTGCCGACGAACCACCATTTTTAATGAGTAATCTTTTTCCAATGGGATTGGAGTTACCAAAATATTTTTTTGCTGTAGTTTCCGATAGAATAATTTCTTTAATTTGCTGTAGTGCTGTATTGGGATCTCCCTGAATTAATTGCACGCCTAACATTGGGATAGAGGAGGCGTCAGCAAGATATCCCTTAGTCTCACTATATTTTATATTAGTTTCAGAATTTGCTAATACGCACTCAAAATCATACAACCTGCAAAAATCAACGACTTCCGGAAAATCTTTTTTCATGGTCGGGCCTATGGCAGGATATGAAGTTGCCGATTTCCAGGCTAATGTCCCTTGCTGGTATGAATCTAATCGAAGGCGGACCACCTGACCCGGATCTTTTGAAAAATTATCAAAATTTCTTTCAAACGATACATAATGAAATATCAACAGGCACGAAGTCATTCCCACTGCTAATCCTAATACATTTAAAAATGTAAATCCTTTTCTTTTAGTAAGGCTTCTGTAAGCTGTTTTCAATTGAATCGATGCCATAATTTTTTATAGATTTTTTTTATAATTTAATTTATCTGAAAAGTTCAAACTTATTCCATACGTAAAGACTTAACCGGATTAGCGAGCGATGCTTTTAATGCCTGAAAGCCAACCGTGATAAAGGCAATGCCGGATACAAGAACCATAGCCACTACAAACATCCACCAGGTAATATTCGTCCTGAAGACAAAATCCTGCAACCATTTATTCATAAAATACCAGGATAGCGGAGCTGCAATTATAAAAGCCAGTGTGACCAGAATTAAAAAATCTTTGCTAATGAGTCCGATAATATTTTGAGTCGTTGCACCTAAAACCTTTCTAACTCCTATTTCCTTAATCCTTCTCGAGATGGTAAATGAAGCCAATGCAAATAATCCAAGGCAGGAAATGATGACCGCTAACGAAGCAAAACCTTTACAGAGCGATGAAAACTGGTTGTCTTCTTCATAAAATTTTTGAATCTCATCATCCATGAAGACGCCCTTAAACACCTGTTCAGGAAACATAGCATCATATATGTGCTCTATCTTTGCCATGGTTTCCCGGACGTTAGAAGATTTTATTTTGATGTTTGCCGTTGAATAAAATTGTTTTCTTGTAGTCATCAATAAAGCTTCTATGGGTTCATGAGCTGAATGGGTTTGATAGTCTTCCGATATTCCTACTAAGTCAAGTTTATCTTCACCTAACCTGATCTGTGTACCCAGTACGGTATTATAATCTTTGATTCCAAGCCGGGTCAATGTAGTCCGGTTAAGGATTGCTTCACGGACCGTATCTGATGGGGCCAGCCATCTTCCCGCCAATAATTTTATACCATACACTTTCTGATAATCCTCATCACAAAATTTTAATGAAATATCAAACGGAGCATCTTCTTTACCCTGGGTCATAGACCAATTGGATTGCCAGGTATTATTTGAAGAAGGTTTATCACTGCTGACACTCACCAGGTCTACCCCTGAAATGTCCTTCAGTTGATTTTTAAAAGCGCTTAATTTGGATTGAGTGATACTATCATTATTGTAACTGAAGGTATACACCAGCTCTTTATTGAATCCAATATTCATTTTCCGGATAAAAGAAAGCTGACTCAGTGCTATGACGGTTGAAATAATCAGGCTAAACGCAATGACAAATTGTAAAACCACCAATATTTTTCTCAACATTACACCTGATCCCAATCCTTTATCATAATCTGATCTGAATATCTTGACGGGCTGAAAAGAAGTAAGAATGGTTGCCGGATATAAGCCTGCTAAAAAAGTAACTACAACCCAAAGTCCAATAAGGAAAACGATCAGACTCAATCCTTCAAACAATTGGATCCCGGCAGGAAGCGGAGAGATATAATGCAAATAAGAAGTAGCTACATAAGCTATGGCTATACCGAGAAACAACGACAACCCGACCAATAAAGATGTTTCAAATAAAAAGCCATACATCAACTGACCATTGCCAATACCAAGTGTCTTACGAATACCTACTTCTTTTAAACGGCTTACAGATTGTGCATTGGCCATATTGATAAAATTAAAACAGGCCATGATTAAAATCAGGAAACCAATAAATCCTAATATCCAAAGTTTCTTTTTATTCATGGCAGGGCTGCCAGCGGTACCAATATCTTCATTGTAATGCATATTGCTCAACGGTTGAGCAAAATGTTTACTGGTCACCCGATCACTTTTGTAGTGTTCCTGTCCTACTCCCTTCAGGATTGTATTGACAGCATCGATATGACCCGGTTCATCCAACAACGCATAAAACTGATCGGCACTACTCGTCGATCCCCATTCATCACTATACAGAAAATATTCAGGATGTGCTCTGAATGTCGAATAAGAAACAAAAGAATTAGCTTGAAAGTCACAGGTGGGTAAAGGGTCATTGATCACACCATCTACTTTTACATACGGTTGGAGATTGTCAAGGCTTACGAATTTACCTATCGCGCTATGTACATCACCAAAACATTTTAATGCAATCGATTTAGTAAGGACTATCGTATTTACATCTTTTAAAGCAGTTGCTGAATTTCCTTCTAACCATTCCCAATTAAAAATTTCAAAAAAGGAAGATTCTACAAAGTAGGAATGCTGACCTTCTTCAGGATTAAATTTTTTAAGTGGTGCTCCTCCATCCGTATTAGGAACGGTAATCGTAGGCCAGTTTTGCCTGATCTTGGAAGATGCTTTAAATTGAGGAACTGTCTTTTTCAAAACTTCCATAGCCGGCAAAGGCATCCCTGCTCCATAATCAACTTCACCGCTGTTTTTAAACTTCACTTCACGAACTACCCTTACGATTTTTTCATAATTGGTGAAGGATTTATTATAAGATAATTCAAAGGTAATGATGCGGTAAATAAGGATTACAGCTGCAATGCCTACTGATAAACCTATAATATTAATTCCCGAATACAATTTGCTTTT
>JBDTUE010000318.1:0-4865 GCA_040007895.1 Saprospiraceae bacterium
ATCCGACTTCCGAAATAATATGACTGACCCCTCTTCAGGTTTGTGTCTGGTAATTCTAAATTCATTATTTTAGAATTCTCCATATCTTGTTATTTCTAAAATGACCGTGAATGAAAACCAACGCTTTTCTCTTTAGCTTTTTGTGCCTGATCTTCAGTAATTTGATGTACAGTCAAACCGTCCGGGGTAAGGTAGTGGATGATGCCACCGGTGAAACTCTTATAGGTGCAAATGTTTTAATCAAAGGGACTACCACAGGAGCGGTCACAGATTACGATGGCGCATTCGAAATCAAAGCTCCATCATTTCCCGCCACAGTGACCATTACGTATCTTGGATATACTGCTAAAGATGTAGTGATTGCCGATTCCAAAACTGTAATTATAAAACTTGAAACTGAAAACATTACGATAGCGGTAGTAGAAGTAAAAGGCCAACGCGTTTCAGATAAACAAAAAGCTTCTCCCCTTACTGTAGAATCACTTGATGTGTTAGGAATTAAGCAAGCTGCCAGTGATAATTTTTATGATGGACTTGGTGCATTGAAAGGGGTAGATCTTACGGCGGCATCTTTGGGATTTAAAGTAATCAATACCCGTGGGTTCAATAGTACGAGTCCTGTACGATCATTGCAGATTATAGACGGTGTGGATAATCAGGCACCGGGTTTAAATTTTTCATTGGGAAATTTCTTAGGCTCTTCCGAGTTAGATATTTTGAAAGTGGATTTAGTGCAGGGTGCCAGTAGTGCATTCTACGGCCCTAATGCTTTTAATGGAGTAATCAGTATGGAAACTAAAAACCCATTTTATCAAAAAGGGTTGAGCGTATATGCAAAATTTGGCGAACGCAATTTGTTTGAGACTGCTTTGCGTTGGGCTGCCACGACTAAAAACAAAGCTGGATTTGAATCTTTTGGATACAAAATAAACTTCTCGTATATGAGAGCGGATGACTGGGTAGCTGATAATTATGAACCAGTGACCGGGACTGTATCTGCTCAAAACAATCCTGGTGGATATGATGCCATTAATATCTATGGAGATGAATATCAGGCCAGCAATGATCTTACTTCTTCCCTACCCTGGTTATTCCCAGGTATTGGTGTTTGGCACAGACCGGGTTATAAAGAAATTGACCTTGTAGATTATAACACGCGGAATTATAAAATCAATACAGCCCTTCATTTCAGAACTAATCCTTCCAAAAAAGATGATTCCCCGGAGTTTGTTTTAGGAGGAAATTTTGGTTCAGGTACAACAGTTTATCAGGGAGATAATAGATTTTCTCTCAGGGATATCTTATTTTTCCAGGGTAAAGCGGAGTTCCATAAAAAAGATAAATATTTTATCAGAGCCTATTTCACACAGGATGATGCCGGAAAGTCATATGATCCTTATTTTGCTGCTTTAAAATTACAAGAGTTGTCCAAGACGAATGGACAGTGGTCGACGGATTATATCAATATCTGGCAAAGAACCTATGAGCCAAAGATTTTTGAAGGAGGTTATCCCAGGTTAAAAGTAGCAGTTGATCCCAACGGAAATATTATAACCTCATTTGATAAAAACGCAGCGACTCAATGGTTGAGTTCTCATCAGGACTTACTTAAACAATATCATTCTGAGGCATCCGCATTAGCTCAAAAAGGAAATCCTATTTTTGGAACGGCCGATGCTTATATTGCAGGCACACCACGATATGATGAGGCTTTTGAAAAGATAAGAAACTCGTACAGAAGTGAAGGCGGTACCCGATTTTTTGATCAATCGGCCTTGTATCATGTGCATGGCGAATACAAGTTTACACCTTCTTTTTTAAATTCATGGACCGTCGGTGCTAATATGAGAAAGTATGCACCAGATAGCCGCGGAACCATATTCTATGATACGGCGAATGTAAAGATTACCAATTTTGAATATGGATTCTACTCTGGTATCGAGAAAAAAACAGACAATGATAAGTTTACTTTTTCAGCAACCGGAAGAATAGATAAGAATGAAAATTTCAAATTTTTATTTAGTCCTGCTGCTTCCATTGTATTCAAACCTAAAGCAGGCAATTTTTTAAGAATGTCCTTTTCCAGTGCAATTCGTAACCCTACTTTGACCGATCAATATTTATTTTTAAATGTAGGCCGGGCAATCTTAGCGGGTAATATTAACGGAGTTAAAAATCTGATCACCGTAAATTCTTTCTTTGATTATATCAATACATTAGATACCCGCAAATTGAAATATTTTGATATCGCTGCTATCCGACCTGAGAAAGTAAAAACATTTGAACTTGGATACCGGACTACTTTATTTAATAGTTTATATGCTGACATGGGTTATTATTACAGTATCTATGATGATTTCCTTGGTTACAACATAGGACTTACCGGTACTTTTGATCCCATATCAGGGTTTCCTACCAAAACCCAGGCATACCGGTATGCAGCCAATTCGACCAATCGGGTTACTACACAGGGTGCTTCTTTTGGACTGAATTATTACTTTAAGAAATATTATCAATTAGCTGGTAATTATTCCTGGAATAAACTCAATAAGGAGTTTCCCGATGATCCAATTATTCCTGCATTCAATACTCCGGAACATAAATACAATCTCAGTTTTAGTGGTAGGGACATCCCTCTTACTTTTGGAAGTATGCGGCTTAATGATTTTGGTTTCAATATCAATTATAAATGGATTGATGCATTTACGTTTGAAGGCTCACCTCAGTTTACTGGTTTTATTCCTTCTTATGATTTATTAGATGCACAGATCAATTGGAAAATCCGTCCTTTAAATACGACCATTAAAATAGGAGCATCCAATATTTTAAATAATAAACAATTTCAGGCTTATGGAGGTCCCAAAATAGGTCGCCTTGCTTATCTATCACTCATTTATGAGATGAAAAAAAATTAACCCACAGGTTCTAAATTTTATATATTTTACGCTACGTTTCAATCAAAATAATATGAAAAAAATAAAATTAATCTTACCCTTCTTATTGACTATTTGTTCTTTATCGCTTTCAGGACAACGTTATCTTAAACAAGTTTTTGATTCCATTACAAAGACAAATACTTATTACGGTTCTAACATTACGGTGCTTGCAAATCCTACACTGTTGAAGGTGCCTCTTCCTGTGAGTATTTTTACTCCAAAAGGTGATACATTAAAAAAGAGACCGTTAGTCATTTATGTCCATACCGGCAATTTCCTTCCTTATCCAACCAATGGGGGAACGAATGGCAAAAATGCACCACCAACAGACCAGTATGCTTCTATTGCACAACTTGGAATGGGATTTCCGGTTGATTCTTCGTTGATTGAAATTTGTACTCGTTTAACTAAGATGGGGTATGTTACAGCCGCTATTGATTATCGGACTGGATGGAATCCTATCGCAGCTACACAAGGGGATCGGGTTAACACGCTGATTAATGCAGCTTACCGTGGAGTCCAGGATTTAAGGACCGCTATTCGTTATTTTAAATATACTGTATTAGCTCAAAACAATCCTTTTGGTATAGATACTTCAAGGATAGTTGCCTGGGGCCAGGGAACTGGTGGATACATCACTATGGCTGCAGCTACACTGGATAATTATCTTGACATTGTATTATCGCAGGATGGAAAGTTTATTGGCGCTGATATCAACGGGGATGGTATACCTGATCCATATGTAATTCAATCAATTCATGGAGATATTTATGGCACGGCAGTGGGCAAGCATCCTGTGACCGGAGATACTACATCACTTCCAAACTTTGTAGGCCTTAGTTCAGATTTTCAACTTTGCGTTAATATGGGGGGAGCTATTGCAGATACTTCCTGGATCGATGCCAGTGATCTACCTTTAATTTCATATCATGAACCGAGAGATCCGTTTGCTCCATATAAAGAAGGAATTGTATTAGTACCTGTTGTGAACCTTCCGGTGGTCAAAGTACAAGGATCTTATCTTGCAACTCAAAAGTCGGATAAATTAGGATTACAAAAGAAAATGAGAGATCTCAAATTGAACGATGTGATTACTCAAAATGCAAATAAAAAGAATGATGGTATTGAAGGTTTGTATCCTGTAAATGGTGATGGACAATTCGATTCAGATCCATGGAACTGGTGGGATACTACATTGATCGTTGCAGCAAACAGTAAGAATGGTTTATTAACTAATCCAAACATGTCAGCAGCCAAGGCTCGAAGGTATATTGATACCATCATTGGCTATTTTGCACCTCGTGCATTTGCAGTACTTGGCCTCGGTACTTTTACATCTACACCAGATCAATTGAAAGATCGCCAGGTAGGTTTAAAAATGATGCCTAATCCAATGATTACTCAAACTACACTACAGACAAACACCGCTTTCCCGATGAAAGGTATCTCGATATACGATATAAATGGTCGTCTTGTAGGGAAGACATCAAATCTTAATACCAGTCATTTCACTATTGAACGAAGAGGTTTATCTCAAGGTACTTACTTCATTCAGATAGGTTTTGATAAAGGCATAATCACTAAACCTTTGCTCATTCAGTAATAAATTTTGTTATGAAAAAGCCCGATATGGTTTACATGTCGGGCTTTTTTTATTGGTCATCAAGCTAAGATATTTCGGATTTGCGATGTCGGATTTCGGTAAAATCATTCTTAGTTCGTCATTCGAATCTTCATTCGAACTATTCGTCAATCGTCAATCGTCAATCCTCAATCTTCAATCTTCAATCCTCAATCTTCAAGCTATTTCGGATCTGCGATTTCGGATTTCGGGACGACCCCGACATCTAAAATCCGACATCCGATATTTCTACAATCGTCAATCGTCAAATCTAAACGCTTATTTCCTTCATTGCATCCAAAAACAAC
>JBDTUE010000319.1:0-4862 GCA_040007895.1 Saprospiraceae bacterium
CAAAGAGGATCCAGAACGATGGCATTAGATACAAAGACCCATAAAATCTATTTGCCTGCTGCTAAGTATGAAGGTGATACCAGGAAGATATTGCCTGGAAGCTTTGAGATCCTCGTTTACAAGAATTAATTTATTAGCTGTTTTCTTTCAAAGGACATTATGTTACTGTATTGATGTTTTAAGTCAATGCAGGTTCACTATATGCTTTCACATCTTCCTTCACCCAGAAACAGGCAATAGCTGCAGCCAACAAACATAATCCGCATAAGACCAAAGCATTTCTTGGATCATCACCCAAAATAGTTTTGTAAAATATCGGTACCGTAAGCATACCAATGAATTGAGGAACACAAATGAATGCATTGATCAATCCCATATACACACCCATACGCGCAGGAGATACAGCATCGGCAATCATAAGATATGGTATAGCTACGATAGATCCCCATGCAAATCCCATCAAAGTCATTCCTGAAAAATAAATCCATTTGCTATTGCTCAGAATCATAATAAAAAATCCAATAGCACCCACAGTAAGAAATATAGCATGAGTCATCCTGCGACTACCTAGTCTTTTTACAATGGTGGGGATAAAAATTGAAATTACGAAACAGGCAATACTAAACATGGCAAAACACAAACTTCCCCAGTTTTTACCGGCTTCGAATCCCGCAGGATTAGCAGCAGGACTTGGTGCATCGAAAGCATATTTAGCAGCCGCGAGTGAAAGATATTGCCACATCAATGGTAATCCGTACCAGGTAAATAATTTAACCCACCAGATTTGTTTCATTACCTGTGGCATTTCAGCTAATGAAGCCAGAATTTCTTTAAACACCGGCAATTTCATAATTACGAATAATGCTGCGAATACCCCGGCACCCCAAATCAATCCGTTCACCATCCCGTTGATGCGTGCTGCGAATAATAAAGCACCTATAGCAAAGCCAGCAGTAACTCCCAAATGCCACTTATTTATTTTTTTAGTAAGCTCCGGGGAGTATGTATTTTTTTCTTGAAAGGATTCGTCTTCCGGCGGATACTCTTTGGTTTTATACATGGTCCAGAAAACAGTGAGCAGAATAGAAGCCCCACCGATATAAAAAGGATAACGAACAGAATTGGGAATACCATTTGTAATCGTAGCATCCGCTCCCAGCGCGAGAGAGATACCTACTAAAGGAAGTATAAATGGCATCAGATTGGACAAGGTTTGAGCAAATCCTATCATGAATGATTGAAGCGCATAACCCACCGGTCTTTGTTTGGTATTCAACATATCTCCTACAAATGCACGGAAAGATTCCATCGAGCTATTGAGCCCTGCATCTAATAACCACATCAGGCAGGCTGCCATGAATACAGATTTGGAATTGGGCATCAGAATCATCGCTATACTTCCTGCAATAGCACCTACAAGGGTATAAGGCATACGTCGTCCCCATTTAGGAGACCAGCTTTTATCAGACAATGCGCCTATGATCGGTTGTAATAATAAGCCTGTCAATGGACCGGCAAGCCATAAGCCGGGAATACTGCTCTCATCTGCACCAAGATAGCGGTATATAGGACTCATATTGGATTGCTGTAATCCAAAGCCGTATTGGATACCCAGAAATCCAAAACTCATGTTCAGGATTTGGCGAAAGTTTAAGTCAGGTTTAATCTTCATTTTTCATTTGGTTTCTATGCCGAATGTAAACATTTTTATATGCTCTTGTCCCGATAATGATGGGAATTGCAAGGATCATGGTTTAAACATTAAATGATGTGTAAACTCAAATTTGAATGAGGGGAATAGGTCTTTTTTAAATATACTTTCTCAATAGTTCCACGCTCTTCTTCACTCCTGAATCAGCAGCCTCCTTACCTTCAAATTCTATTGAAATATATCCCTGGTAATTTACTTTCTTCAATATGTCCGTGATCCGTTTATAATCCAATTCAAGTGAATACCATTCACCACCTCCATAATATGTCTTAGCCTGGACAAAACAGGTATGTGGTGCAATCATCTCCAGCTTAGAATATGGATTTTCAAGAAAATTCCCGGTATCCATTAATAATTGTAACCAGGGATTATTGACGGCATTAAAAATACGCAGCATTCCTTCAGGTGTGGAGCCAAGACCCCAGTGATTTTCAAGAGCAAGCAAGACACCCAATTCTTCCGCACGAGCCATACATTGGTTGATACTATCGATACACCATTTGAATGCATCATCTTCAGTGTATCCGCTGATGGCCGGTTCTTGTCCCCGGTGAGCCATGAACTCATCAAATGATTTAATCGTATTCCATCGTCCGGTATTAAGTCTCATACAGGGTATACCCATATCAGCAGCCAGCTCCATACAATGTTTAGTATGTTCAATATGTTTTTTCAGTTCTTCTTTATCTGGAAATACAAATCCCTGGTGAATAGAAAGACAAGTCATGGCAATGCCATTAACAAAAGCATGCTTTTTTAATTTGTTCATATAAGACTTCTCTTCACTTTCCATCTGGCGATGCAATACATCGATGCCGTCCAGACCAAGTTTAGCTGCTTGTTCGATTACTTTTTCTATCGGATATTTATCCCCTTTAAAATGCCAATAGGAATAACTTGAAACGGAAAGTTTGATACGAGGAACAAGGGAAACAGCCTTTGGCTTATGAATAAAAGCAGGATCGATCAGCGAAGCTGCAGGTAACAAGCTTGCTGATTTGAGGAAATTTCTTCTTTGCATACGGTAAGTTAAGAAGGGTTAATGAGAACCACTAAGGTCACTGAGTAAATTTAAATGATAAAGCACAAGTGACGAATGACGAATGAAATGCCAGAGTGTGGATTTTTATTTGTCATTGTACAGAATTAGTAGTTATGAAAGAGTATTAATTCCTAATGAAATTTACCGGATTAATAATACATCACCTTTAATGACTCTGCCACTGCATTCCCCGTTTTTAAAACTCAATGCGTAAACATACACGCCCTGGTCACATTCTTTGCCTCTGCTCCTTCCATCCCAGCAATCCTGAGGATTACGCGAACTAAACAGTATAGCCCCGGATCGGTTGAAGATATTCAATTCATAGTCGTTGATTTCCGATGAGGATAGATAAGGCTGTAAACAATCATTGATTCCGTCGCCATTGGGACTGAATACATTGGGAACAAAAGATTTAAAACTGTATTGTACTGTGATCGAGTCTATGATTTCGCAATTAAAATCATCTTTTATTTTTGCCCAAAAGACTCCTTCACCCTTAATAATTTTGGTTTTCGAAACAGTTCCATCAAACCAGATCGTACTATCTCTGGGACTTGTCAACAGGATCGGTTGATCATCACATAAGACGATATTTTGTCCTAAAAAACTATTGTTGATGTACGGTTTGTAAACCGCCTCTGCTAACAATCCGGCGGCTGATGGGCAACTTTTGACATGGACCATCATCGTGTTGGCTCCAGCTTTCCAACCCTTACACATCTTTACCGGGATTTTATTTTGATATCCATCATACCTATAGGGATAAGCAGGATTGGTATAATGGTAATTGGAGACTCCATTGATCTGAACCTCATAGACACAGTTGTCTGCAATGAATTCCATGTCCAGGCAATACGTTGTTTCTACAGGAATATTACAGGCATTCGTGGCAGGTAAAGTAATAATGCGGCGGAAGTACAGGTCGATACATCCATATCCAATATGATTACAACCATCACCAAAATTGTATACAATCCATTTTGAATTGGAGGCTGCAGGCGCTGGCCATACACCATCACACCGGTCAACTACAAAGGCTGGAACAAAAATTGATTTGGGCCCTGTCGAATCACCATAAGCTACTGTCCAGTTCGGGTCTAAACCTCCGGGAGTAACGCTGACGCTTAAAGACTGTGCCGCTGAGTTGAGTGATTCCGGAATCGGAAATTGAGCATTCGTTTTAAAATGAAATAAAAGAAAAACAATATAAATAACAGATCTGCAGATCGAATGTACTCTATCGGGTAAAAGAAGGAAAATGGATTTACGAATAGATGGCGCAGTAGTATACATTCTATGTTTTAATTGCATACTTACTTCTCTAAAATGAGCATTCCAAATGAACTTGGTATATGGAAATCAGGTGTTTGACTATCTGGCTTCACCCAACTGATCCATTTAAACTCAGCTTGGTTTCCTTCAAGTTCAATACATTCTCCACGATATAGTCCGGCTTCAATGGTATTATCCTTGAGTAACCCAAGTTTAATCAATGATTTTTTACTAATAGCAAACTCAAGAGTATATCCTGTAGAATTGACTTCTGCTTTTACCTTTAACTCACCGGCCGGCCAGGTCCAATCGGCGTTAAACTTTCTATGATAATAAGCTTCCTGATCATAAATACGACCGGCAGCATCCAACTCTAATCCATAATAAGGATCCATCTTTTCATTCTTTCTAAAAAATATTTCAACTCTGTCAGAAGAAAGAATTTCTCTCTTACTGTTGTTTAACTGATAAATTAAAATCTTTTTCGGATCGACGACTCTGTATAAACCATACAAATAATCTCTATCGTGTAATGCCTGAAACGTCATAGTTGGTGGCGTTCCTTCATTCCATGGATATTGAAAATCAGATAACACATTAGCCTGGTTCCAGATTGAGTTATCTCCTTTACCATTAATGTTTAATGCACCTTTAGTTATTGATTTTACTTCGTATGTTTTAGTCATTAGATCTGACAAAAGATGAATGGATAAGAATCCCGGGATGATAAAAAACAAATATAAAGGCATCTGGCAAATTCGAACGACTGATCCCGATTTCTATCGGGACACCGTTACATTTTCACTACAGCTTGTTGTAGTAGTTCTTTAATTC
>JBDTUE010000320.1:0-4832 GCA_040007895.1 Saprospiraceae bacterium
TGGATTTGTGCCTCAGCCAGCAGGTTACTTTCCAGGGCTTTTTTTCTTATAAGTTCTTTGGCATCAATCTGGATTTGATTATGATCTGCCCGGTCAAGCGAAGTAAATAAACCTTCACTGATATCATAATAATCCAGGTCATGATCGATAGATAAGATTTGTGGTTCGGGTAATGCATTAATCCAGATTACTTTGGAAGTAGAATCAACTTCAACGGACAGTTGGTCAAAATCATATCCCGCAGAAACTTTCGCTTTGACTCTGACCAGTACTTTTTTCTGAAACGGAGATATATCGAAATATTTAAAACTCGATTTTTCATAGATCTCTGAAAAGGATCCTTCTACCGTAGTGAGTTTAGCTACTTTTTGAATATGTTCTAATAATATAGTTGCACTTTGCCGCTCTTGTAGTTTTGATTTTGATTGCCACCATTCGTAGAGTTGAAAGCCAATGAACAAGAAAGAAAGAGCCAAAGCGGCATACAGTAGTTTTTGAATATTTGCCATTATTTTTGAGGACTATCGAATGGATACTTCAGACCTTTGGAGTGTATAAGCACTGCTTTTACAGATCCCACAGATACAGGGGATTCAATTAATAAAGGTATTTTGTTTTGATCAGTACTTGCCCAGACGTGCATCCGGTCATTTTCTTTGAATACACTTCCTGCGATCGTTTCAGGACTAAAGTGATAAGCATCGTACTTGCCGATTTTATGAATTTTTTTATCGGCAATCATTCCATAGTATACCAGGTTTAGATTGTATTTTTTATTATCCAGGAATATATTGATAGGAATCGTACTTCCGGAATTGTATTGATCAAAATTCTGAACCCGTATGGCGTAGATCATGGTAAGGATATCCCGAACGCAGCCATCCATATTCTGACTCGTTTCCTTGGCGGTCTCTTCTGATTTGCCTGTCCAGGATTTTACTTGTTGCCCGAGGTGATCAAATACAATTTTCTCATAATAGCGATACTTATTTTCTTTAATTTCTCTTTTAAAAGAAATCGGTTTTAAGGATGTTTTATCGACGATGGATTCAAAATTATCATTGGCTTCGAAAAACCAATTGTAAGAACTATAGGTACGGCCATTAGCAGAAAATTTGTATGTATCTCCCAGGTCTTCTACTTTAAACTTTACTTCTCCAGCTGACAACCAGATGAAATTGAGGTTGTAATAGATCCTGTAGGTTAGTTCCTCTCCGGCAGAAAATGTATTGTTTTCACTTTCACATAACATATCAGTTTTTGACTTTGCTACGACCTGATCGGTGACGACCGGATCCTGGATAAAAATTGAAAGTAAAAACAAGGATATATATTTATACATAAGGTTTCTAATTAATGAGGTTCCGGCATCGGTTTTAAACGCAATACATATTTTAAACCTATTAACGAAGGAAGCAGGAGGTTTATCATCCAAATTATAAATGAAACCGTTAAGGCTTTGTCAAAAGGAACCAGAATCAAACTCCAGATCAGCATATTTATTTCCGCTCTTGATAATAGTCCGGCTATAAATGGAAGTGGTATCATGGATTGTATGAGTAGAATGGTACTGATAATGGATACTAACAGTATACCCGGAGCTAAAATTCCCAGGGCCTTTGCTAAAATCACATACTGACTCAGGTAAATGATGTACCTCAATCCACTGAATATGAATAATTTGGAATTGGCATTTGCCAAATTTGAAGTGCTTATGTATTCAGGAAGCGGGATAAACTTTAGATATTTTTTAACAAAATAGACAATTGAATCCAATAAGACTTTTCTACCCCTTGTATAAAAAAGTAAGATAGACGTCGCTGATAAAAATAGAATTGAAATTGGGATTACTAACAAAATATATTGATTGTGAAAACGTATGTACAAGTACAATGTTCCAAACAATCCAACCAAAAGATTGAACCAATTTTGACACAAGCCGGCTATCCAGGTTGCTATTATAATCTCCGTCGATTTGGTTGGTACCATTACTGCTCTTCCAACATAATCCCCTAAGCGACCAGGGGTAATAAATCCAAGCGTAAACCCTGATAGTACGATCCTCCAATATTCAGAGATCCTATGATCATGGCCGCTTATCATCGTCGATCTTAGTCTTAGACATTCTAAATACCAATTGACAGGGGCTAATAACAATACCCATATCGCCAATAGCAACCAGTTGGAATCAAATGTGATTGGATTGATATAAAAGGAACTAAAGGTCTTCCACTGGCCTATCAATAGTACCAGTAACACTGAAGTGACAATAAGTTTTGAAATACTAAGGGTATTCGCTTTCATTAAGAAGACAGACAAAGGTAGTTCAGGTTTTAATATTTCTATTTATAATGGGTCATCGACTTCAAGATATTATTTATTTTCTTAATATAAAATAAAGTAGGATCTTCGAGCTGTAAAATGTCGGTTAAATCTTATAGTAACAGGATTTTAGGAGTGGATCCCGGTACCCTTTACCTCGGTTATGCCATCATAGATCCGCTTCCAGGAAACACTAAAGTCCTTTGTATGGATACTATTTTGCTTAAAGGTTTGCCAGATCACCAGGGTAAACTAAAAGAAATCTTTCTTCAACTGCAGGAACTCATTGAAACTTACCGACCTGGTCAGATGGCCATTGAAGCTCCATTTTTTGGTAAAAATGTACAGGCAATGCTCAAACTGGGCAGGGCACAGGGAGTAGCTATCGCAGCTGCTATTACCATGGGACTGGAGATTTTTGAATACTCACCCAAAAAGATAAAACAATCCATTACCGGCAACGGTAATGCAGCGAAAGAACAGGTTGCATCGATGCTTACCCATTTACTAAAAAGCCCTATCCAATCGAAACATTTTGATGCTACCGATGCCCTCGCATGTGCTGTTTGTCACCATCAGAATTCAAGCACAAAATTCAATGCGGGAGATAAAAAATTTAATTCCTGGAAAAGTTTTATTGCCAGCAATCCCGATAAAATCAAATAGGATTTTTTTGATCAAACGATGACTTTATTCTCGTTGCCAGGGAATGAAGTGTGGATGAATCCAGTTGAAGTTTTGGTTTTGAAAAATTCATATCATCCATATTATTGATTGGAATGAGATGGATGTGGGCGTGAGGAACTTCAAGGCCAATCACACAAACCCCGATCCGGATGCAATCAACATTGGCTTCAATGGCCAGGGCTACTTTTTTACTAAATAGAATTAGTTTGCTCAATGCGGCATCCTCGAGATCAAAAATATAATCTGTTTCTTTTTTGGGTATCACCAGCGAATGTCCCAGGGAAAGGGGATGAATATCAAGGAATGCCAGGAACTCTTCATTTTCCGCTACTTTATGACTTGGGATTTCCCCTGCTATAATTCTGGAAAAGATGCTTGGCATAATCAGATCCCAATATGAAGTACTTCGAATTCAAGTTTGCCATTTGGTGAAAGCACATAGGCTGTCTCACCTATTAGTTTGCCTAAAAGGCCTTTACCCAAAGGTGAACTGACGCTTACTTTCCCGGTTTTGAGATCAGCTTCTGCTTCAGAAACTAACGTATAAATCATTTCTTTACCGGTCTTTTTATTTTTAATGGTCACCGTAGACAGGATACTGGCTTTAGATGTATCTATTTGAGATGCATCCATCAATTTGACATTGACCAGTTTTTTGTCAAGTTCATTGATTTTGTATTCCAACATGCCCTGGGCATCTTTGGCTGCATGATATTCTGCATTTTCGGAAAGGTCTCCCTTTTCGCGTGCTTCTGCAATCGCTCGTGCAGCTTCTTGTCTGCCGGTGCTTTTAAGTTCATCCAATTCGGCTTTCAATCTTTCATAGCCTTCAGGGGTCATTAATGTCAATTCCATAATACTTAAATTAAATTGAAAAAATTACAATGTACCCAGAGCCCGGGTTCCAGGCAGACTTCCATTTATTGGTAAAAGGTACTTCATCACTATTTTATTAAAAACGAAAAGAACGTTTTCAGTAATTCCAAAAACGTTCCTTGTACAAATCTTAGTTGCAAAGATACTATAATCTTAGCCCGTTGTCAAAAATTTATATGATTGCAATAATTATTCCAAAAAAAAACTCGTTACCGGATAAGTAGATAATACCTTAGAAAAAATTCAATCAGGTAATTTCAAATCACATGTTATCTTTATTGAAATGAAAATTCTTCGAATTCTTACCGCTTTACTAGTCATTATTTTTATTCCGGGAAGAGATATCCTTCTCAGTCAAACTATCCCATTACCGGAACATCCAAGACCCGATTTTCAAAGATCACAATGGATTAATCTCAATGGGACATGGGACTTTGAATTTGATTCAACAGATACAGGAATGAATAAAAAATGGTTTAACCCGGCCAGTTCTTTTTCAAAAAAAATAATAGTACCATTTCCATGGGGTAGCAAATTGTCCGGAGTAAAAGATGAAGCTGATATAGCCTGGTACCGTCATTCGATTCGCATACCGTCAGGATGGAAAAGCCGACGGGTTTTTCTGACTATTGGAGCATCTGACTGGCAAACTACAGTATGGTTAGACGGTAAAGAAATAGGTAGCCATCAGGGTGGTTATATGCCGTTCTCCTTTGATCTAACTCCTATGATAACTATTGACAAAGAACAGTCTCTCGTGATCAGGGTAGATGATAAACGAAGAGCTTTTACGCTATATGGCAAACAAGGATATGGAAATGCAAGGGGTTTATGGCAGACTGTATATCTTGAAGCACGTGGAACTAATTATATTCAACAAGTTCATTGTACTCCGGATATTGATAAACATAAAGTAAATATGGCTATCCGTATGGAAAGCCCTTTGC
>JBDTUE010000321.1:0-4817 GCA_040007895.1 Saprospiraceae bacterium
ACCAGGTGATTGATCTGTATCCACTACCTTTTCAATTTCTCTCCCAAACTGATCACTCACTTTAAGTATGACTTTTCCCTTTCTATGAAGAGTATAAGAAAACCATGTAAATGATTGAACAGGGTTTGGATAATTTTGAAACAATCTAAAGTAAACTGTGGAAATATCATTGGCTTTAGTATATACGCTATTTGCTTTCCCGGGAGTACCATTTCCACCACTCGCATGCCAGCTCGCAGGCAGGTTATTATCCAGGTTTGCACTGATGAGTTCGAGTGATGGTCCATCACCATCAGCTGGTTGCGGCCACGGTGTTTTATCTTTATAGCTTACTGAATCTACAAATACATTTTCGGCATTATACAACTTGACTACTTCACCATCATTACTGAGTTTAAATCCCATTCCTCCTAATCGATTGTATACTTTAGGGTGTACTTTTTCAAATAGGGCAATGGACTCACAAATCACCAGATATCCGCTTCCATCGATCAGAGTATTAGGCCTAAAAATCATAGGATTATTATCATCTCCATCATATACCCTCCAACCGGAGATATCGATTTTATATTTGTTTGGATTATAAATCTCAAACCAATCACCTGCATCCGGTGCATCCGGTGAATGGTAATTAATTTCATTAATGACCAGGGGCAATTCTCCTTCTGGATTCAATATAAAATGGGCTATAATTGAAGTACTTTTAGCCGGAATCAATTCCAGCTCCTCTTTAAGAATTGTGCTTCCATCTACTATCCAATGTGAAAACAAATATCCCGGCTGCGGTAAAGCATAAAGCTTCAAGGGAACGGCATTAAAAAATTTACCCTTATAATCAGGTAGCAGTTTTTTGTCAAAAAGTCTTACATATCCGGCATTGGATAGATTTGTTTTAATAGAGAGTTCTGATCGCTCACCGAGAGCAAACATGGATTTGAGATGTTGAATAGCATTGGGTTCACGTTTACCCGGGAATGATCTTATGACCTCGACATTCTTTTCCCATTGAGATACACTATTGAATGTAGGTATGGGCCAGGTCTCTGATTTATCTGGATCTACTTTGCCTCCCCACTTCGTGATATGCCGTGGTATTTCAGCAGCGATACCTTGTTTGAATACATCCAATATCTTGCTGATTCTGATGGAGTCAAAAGTATTGGAAATATGGTGTGCATAGGTTTGAATAAACCTGTTTTTAAAATCTTTATTCAACAATAATCTTCTCAGGATCAATGTAGACCAGGGAGGATTAGGCCATGTTGGTCCATTGGTAGCAGTAGCCAGTGCAAGAGCATCGGTAGTAATACGATCAGACATAAACGTTTGATCCCGGTCAAATAATACCCATCTCCAATGGTCATATTGAGAGTTGGCAACATTCCAGAATTTGATATTATTCCCGGGCCAATCCACTTCTGCAAGATGAATATTCGCTACTTCATAATCGATAAATTGATTGATATCTATAAGCCGGCTGATCGTTTCATAATTGATTGATTGGGACATATCACTGATATTCAAAAAATTGAGCATGGTATTATATCCATCATTGTCACCTATGAATTCCGTTGCATTTCGTTCTAATAGATTTACTTCATCCTCTTCCACATTAAAATTACTTGCCAGGAAATGTTCATTTACTTTTTCACGCATATTATGTATACCCCAATATTGCCCGTTGATAAACACAGCCGCAGGCCGATAAGCCATATAGTCGATATCCATATCATCCCGTATTGCATATGCGGTGAATGCATCTCTAAACATCGTCCTTACCTGGTCATCGGCACCACTCCTCAATAAAAAGGATTCAAACGAATAGATAGGTTTATCCGGAAAGATTTGATAGTTAAAAGATCCGTTGCCATATTTTTTACGTGCAAATAATGAAAATGATTTTTGAGGAAACCGGGTACGGGAGCATCCTCCGAAAATTTTTATTCCTGCTCCCTGGTTAAATGCCAACTTACCATTTTTTTCATAAAGCTCGATATTCACCGGTCTTTCCCAATCCTGGTTGAGGTTTCTGATGACAGGGTCGCAAGATCCACGTATCCCATTTTTGCCGGTGACATAGATGCCCGTTTGGTCTGAAAATAAATTTGCCGGATCTGTCACCAAAGAAATTAGTGGAAGGTTAGCGGGTTCATTGATAAAATACGTCTGAGTAATGACCTCACTGGGAACTTCATTGAGTCGAATCGCTATAGCCCGTACAGCGGTAGTAGCCGGAATTGATAATGTCCCGATGTATACATTAGATTTTTCTGTAGGGACAGTACCATCCAGCGTATAATAAATATTAGTATTGGCTTCACTCGCTAATGTTAGTGTAAATGGAGACGGGTAAAGCCCACCCGGTTTTGAAAAAGCAGGAGGAATCGGAACGCTGTAAAGCTTTTTGAAAATATCATTTGTCCTGGATGCAACAGGAGATGGAATACTTAATTGCATTAAAAATATTAACCCGAGCAATCGTTGACCTCCAATTTTTCTAATCATACGAGGGTTCAAGATACGGCTTTGGAAAAGAACAATAAATATTTGCTTAAATTACCCGAATGAAATTAAAAATTTTAATCCTTGTTATTTTATCCTCCCCGTATATCCATGCACAAGCCTATAAAAAAATTCATTCTAAAGCTGTCCTGGTAGATACGCATAACGACATATTGATGAAAGCAGTGGATAATGGAATGGTATTCGACCAGGATTTGAGAGGAAAAACGCATAGCGATCTCGCCAGGTGGAAACAAGGTGGATTAGATGTACAATTATTTTCTGTATTCTGTGATGGAGATAAAAAGAACCCATATCAATATGCCAACAGGCAGATGGATACCCTGGACGCGGTAGCAGCCCGTAATCCAGATAAAATAATGAAAGCATACAATATGAATGAAATAATGACGATCGTAAAACAACACAAGATAGCAGCGCTATTCGGTGTGGAAGGAGGCCATATGATAGAAGACGATATCGATAAATTGGATAGCCTTTTTAAACGGGGTACAAGATATATGACCCTCACCTGGAATAATTCCACCTCCTGGGCAACCAGCGCCGCAGATGAAACCAGTGGGCAAAATTTAATCCACCCAGGCTTGACAGAGCTTGGAAAAAACATTGTGCATAGGATGAACAAACTTGGAATGATCGTCGATATCAGCCATGTTGGACAACAAACGTTTTGGGATGTTATCCAAACCACGAGTAAGCCCATCATGGCATCGCACAGTTCCGTGTATCAACTTTGTCCACATAGAAGAAATCTAAAAGATGACCAGATAAAAGCAATTGCTAAAAATGGGGGCGTCATCCAGATTAATTTTAATCCTGGTTTCATTGATAGCACCTATGGTAATAAAGAAAATTCCTTTTTTCAGAAACATGCTGTTGAAAAAGATTCTCTCAAAAAAATGGGCGTCGATGATTGGCACGTTGAAGAATATCTTTATAGTGCATATAAAAATGAAATAGACATGGCCAGGCCTGCCTTGTCCATACTCATTACACATATTGATTACATTCGTAAACTGGTCGGAGTAGATTATATAGGATTAGGATCCGATTTTGATGGCATTACGGTTACTCCAATGCAATTGGAAGATGTAACTACGTATCCGCTAATTACAAAAGCACTGTTGGATAAAGGGTATACTGAAAAAGATATCACTAAAATATTAGGTGGAAATTTTTTAAGGGTATTAAAAGCTAATGAATTACCTCAATGAAAATGAGATCAATCTAAATATAAATTGCTTTCCTCTTTGTATTTGATTTTGAATTTGTATTTGTATTTCATCAAAAGGTATGAAAACTCAAGTTCAAGCCCAAATTCAAATCAAAATCCAATCGCTATTGGTTTATAACTTCACTTCAACCTCTCCAGATTTTTTCGTCAATAAAACTTCCTTGGTTTTACTTCCTACTGACACTTTATATTTCCCATAAAATGCAGGTACTGATACCCAACCTTTTTTATCTGCTTTAACCTGAGTCCTGGTCCACCAGTCTTCGTAAATAAGTTTATGATATGCATCTGCTGCAGGTGTTGCAGTCCAATCCTGTCGATACAAGGATGAAGTTGGTATCCAGTTAGCACCCGCCCAGAATCCCCACATTACCATACCTGTCACTGCAGGATGAGCAAAACAGATCTTATAATAATCCACCAACTCGTGAGCTTTCAATGCTTCCTCTTCTGGTGTCATAGTAAGAACTTTTTCGCGGAGATATTTAGATCGTTGACCCGGCATATTAAATTCAGTTATACGAATAGGCAAACCAAAAATCGCCAATGAATCCAAAGCTCTCTTTACTTGATATCGGTCAAACGTGTCAGTATGCAAATGACCCTGTACACCGATTCCAGCTATTGGTACACCTTGTTTGAGTAAAGTCCTGATCTGAGCCATATACTCCGGAAGCTTGGCTCCGGTAAGTATATCGTAATCATTTAAAAATAATCGGGCAGATGGATCGCCCTGGTGCATCCACTTTGCCATGTCGTACGTAATCGTAGGCCCAAGTCTTTGTTCATAATAATTACCATGCACCATTTCATTATTGAGATCGTATTCAACAAACCTTCCTTTGTAACGACTGGCTAATGTTTGAGCCCGCTGTTCTAAAGTTGCTCTTAACATGGAGTCGTTCATTTCTTTAAGCCAGGGTTGTACAAACTTTTCAATTCCCCAAAAAACATTGTGTGCCCGAAGTTGTATATGATGTCTTTCCGTCCAAGCCAGAATACTATCTACTACTTTAAAATTGACTTCACCATGGCGGGATTCCATATTACCCCATTTGAC
>JBDTUE010000322.1:0-4812 GCA_040007895.1 Saprospiraceae bacterium
TCCAGTATTGATGCACTTCCTTTGATCGGCCCGGAAGCCATTGAAATTTTTCATATGAATGATTATTTGTCCACTTCCAATTCTTCAACCATTGTGGATGCTGATCGGGTTTATCCCGGGGAAGGAGCAGCACCACTCACTAAGATTTTAAAACACCTGGGACAACATCGGGATCGGGTAGTTCTTTCACTTGAGCTGTTTAACCCAGCTTATTATAAGATGGATGCCGAAACCGTGATAAAAACCGGATTGGCAAAACTAAAAAGTGTTGTAGAAAAGGCGGCCATGTAATCATAACACAAAGATTTTAAGCTTCTTACGTATAGGTTTACTGCCAAACCTGACGACTAATCCAACTTTCTGGCTTTTTACTGTAACCTTTCGTAATTTCGGTAGTTTCCTTATTACTTTACCGTGATAGAAGAGACCGATAATGAAATTATGTACCAGGTACGATCCGGCCAATTGGACCGGTTGGCAGTATTGTACGACAGGTATCAGGCTCCATTGTTTGGTTTTTTCCGCGGTATGACACAGGATAAAGAGTTGAGTGCCGACCTGGTCCAAAATGTGTTTTATCGTATACTAAAATATAAACATCAGTTTCAGGGAGGTCAGTTCAGAACGTGGCTGTTTCATATTGCCCGCAATGTGCACCATGATCAGTACCGCAGAAAGAATCAACCCATCAAGGTTTCTATCGATGATTATAAAGATCAGATCAGAGACCGGTACGAAACTGATTTTGAATTGAATTCTGCAGAAGATCTCGGACTACTGAGAAAAGCTATAGCGGCTTTGCCGGAGGATAAAAGGGAAATACTACTGTTGAGCAAGTACCAGGAAAAAAACTATAAAGAGATTGGTGAAATCCTGGGATGTACGGAGGGTGCGGTCAAGGTCAGAGTATTCAGAGCACTAAATGATTTGAAAGCTATGTATTATAAAGTCGAAGGTATTAAGATAGAAAACACCAAGTTTAATTAAAAGAATTATGAACGAAACAGATATTACATCATTGATTGAAAAATACCACGCCGGTATACTCTCTCACGATGAATGGAAATCTTTGGAAGCAGCCATCAGTACAGGTGCCTGCGACCTGAATGCTTTACCTATGTTGGGTACGTTGCAGGTTGGTTTGTCCAAATTAACGGATGAGGATACTCCTTCAAAAATCCGTACCAATGTAATGGATATGATCCAAAAGGAAATCAGTAAGGAACCGAAAGTCATCCAGTTAAACCGCGAGTGGATCATCCGGGGATTAATGACAGCGGCAGCCATGTTTATTGGTCTTATTATAGGTTTTGTAATTCCAGGTAAGTCTTCCATTGCAAAGGATGATGTAGTTAAATTAAAAACCGAAATGCATTCATTAAAAGAAACCATGATGCTAACCCTTTTAAAAAAAGATGATGTAAGTGAACGGTTAAAGGCTGTCAGCTACACGTTTGAAATGGATCAAAGCAGTAAAAAAGTTATTGACGCACTATTCTACACACTCAATGAAGACAACAATATTAATGTTCGTCTCGCTGCTGTAGATGCTCTGCAACAATATGGTCAGGAATCTTCTGTTCGGGAACGGTTAGTCAAGTCAATCGGCAAACAGGGATCTCCCCTGGTCCAGGTAGCCCTTGCTGAATCTATGGTGACCTTAAAAGTAAAGTCTTCCATCGATGCATTGCAAAAAATAATAAACAATGATCAAACTCCTGATCCGGTAAAGAATAAACTCAAAGGCTGTATTCAGCAAATTATTTAATTCTCAAATAAAATAAATATTATATGACATCAAAAATATTTGTCCTGGCCATGCTATTGCTATGTGTCAACGTGGTTTCGGCTCAGACCTTCAAAGAAAAAATCACTAAGTCATTCCAGTTTGAAAAAAAATCGGCAGCCAATGCGATAATGGTTTTTAATATCAATGGCGATGTAGACGTAGAAGGTACTACCGGAGATCAGGTCATCGTAGAAGTAGAAAAAACAATTACCGGCAAAACACAGGCAAGAGTGGATGAAGGCAAAGAGGATATACAGCTTGGTGTCATTGATGCAGCAGATTCGCTGATCTTTTATATCAAAGGGACTGGTGCAGAATTTTCTAAAAGTTCTACCCGCCGGAATCGATCTGAAGGTTGGGGCTACCGATGGAATGATCACAATGGTAACTGGGACCGAAACTATGAATATACCATGCACTTCAAAATAAAAATACCAATGAATGTTCACGTAATGGCTTCAACGATCAATGATGGTGATGTCGCCATTACCAACACCCGGGGAGAAGTCATCGCTAAAAACATCAATGGTCATATCCGTTTAAAACAAATCACCGGTAAGACGAATGCTAATACGATCAATGGGAATGTCGACATCGATTACCTGAAAAATCCCGGAGGTGACAGTAGGTATTATACACTCAACGGAGATATTCATGTCAATTTTCCAACGTCATTGTCGGCTACCATGAGTTTTAAAAGCTTTAATGGTGATCTGTATACCAATATTGAACCACTTGAAACCTTGCCCGCTATTGTAAATAAAACCGAAACTCAGAAAGGCATCAAATTTAAAGTAGAGACGGACCGATTTAAAATCCGCGCTGGTGGTCCATTATTAGATGTAGAAACTTTTAACGGGGATGCATTTATCAAAGAAGTCAAATAATCAACTTAAATAATATTATAAATTCAACAATTCTAATTCACATGAAAACAATATTAAAATTATCTTTCATTTTCGCTCTGCTCTGCAATATGATCCTGGTCTTCGGACAAAGCGAATTTACGATTCCACTCAGTGATCCTGCTAAACGGGGAAAACTTAATGCACATCTTAATTCCGGTTCTATCATCGTTAAAGGAACGGCCCGAAAAGATGTACTTGTAAAGTATACCTCAACAAGTGAAAAATCAGAAAAACAAACTACTAAAGATGGATTGAAACGAGTTTCTGGTGGCAGCGTAGATCTATCTGGTACTGAAAATGATAACACAGTAAAAGTGTCATCTGACTCCTGGAATGATGAACTAAATCTTGAAATTGAAGTTCCTATAGGTTTTGATGTGAAAATGCATACCTACAACAGCGGTGACTTGACCATCTCCAATGTACAAGGTGAAATAGATCTGACCAATTACAACGGAGCTATTTATGCCAATAACATTAAAGGTTCCGTCGTAGCCACTACTTATAATGACGACATCAAAATAACTTTTGATGAAGTAAAAGATGCTGTACCGATGGCCTTTTCCACATACAACGGCAATATTGATGTTACTTTTCCTTCTACAATCAAAGCATCTCTGAAATTCAAAACCGATCAGGGGGATATCTATTCAGGATTTGATATCGATATTAAAAGTGCCGGTCCCGTCAAAAAAGAAGATTCTAAATCCGGTGTATACAAAGTAGTAGTTAATGAATGGAAAACCGGTAATATCAACGGAGGTGGTGCAGAAATGACTTTTAAAAATTACAATGGTGATATCTACGTAAGAAAGAAATAAAGACCTTTCACCAGGCTGAGACTATACAGTAATTGGATTATTTAAATTCTTAACCTCCGGTATCGCAATATACCGGAGGTTTTTTTATATCTATTCTTAATCTTATCATCTATCTTTTTAAATTCTAAACCAGTGATAATGTATTTCATTAATTAATGAAATAGTATTGACCATGTCTAATGTTCATTGATCCAATTTGGCGGGGAACCTTAGGATTTGCTAAATTTTTTTAATTTAGTAAATCTTATACTCAAGCTATGCGCAAAATAATACTTCAACTTGCTATTAGTTTAGATGGTTTTATCGAAGGCCCTCAGGGAGATTATGATTGGTGCTTTACAGATCAGGATTATGGTATGGGCGATTTTTTAAAACGGATTGATACTATATTTTTGGGAAGGAAGACTTATGATATGATGAAGGACATACCTGTAAATCCTTATGATCCTTTCACCGCTTCCCTGGCTCATGTAAAACAATATGTATTTTCCAATTCCCTGGATACCATTTCCAGCAATGAATCTTACCAATTGATAAACCACGATAGTCTTCAATGGATCAAAGAGTACAAACAAACATCGGGTAAAGACATTTGGCTGTTTGGTGGTGCCGGCCTTACCAGTTCATTATTCCGTGCCCATCTTATCGACGAACTTGTTTTGGCAGTCCATCCCATTTTATTAGGGGCTGGCAAATCATTTGCCCAGGGATTAAACGAACGGGTAAAGTTAGATTTTTCAGGATCTGATAATTATAATACCGGATTAGTGATGATGCGATATACGGTAAGTTAATTGGTCTTTTGTTTTTATCGAATTCCCTCTTCAATGTGAGTATCTTTAGAAATAAAACATCAGATCATGAATCGAATATTCATCCTTGTCTTTTCAATAACTACATTCTTCTTTCTTTCTTTCAAATCCATTACCATTTACCCTCCTTTTAAAAAGTTTGAAATTACGAAAGGTACCAATATAGCCCATTGGCTTTCTCAAAGCACTCGCCGCGGAGTAGAGCGTGTTTCTTTTTTTACGGAAAAAGATATAACCTATATTCACAAGGCCGGCTTTGATCATATCCGCTTACCCATCGATGAGGAACAGATGTGGGCTGCCGACGGCACCCGGGAAAAAGATGCATTCCAATTAATGTCTGATTGTATGCAATGGTGTAATAAAGCAGGATTAAGAGTGGTCGTGGATCTACATATTTTGCGATCACATCATTTTAATGCAAAAGAAAAACCGTTATGGACCAAACCGGAAGAACAGGAAAAATTTATAAACCTTTGGAA
>JBDTUE010000323.1:0-4791 GCA_040007895.1 Saprospiraceae bacterium
CCCGATTAAAAATATGATAATAAGCACCAGGAACTAATGGGATAGTAATATCATGAATTGCTGACATAGGGTGTAAAGATTTACTAAATAGGGTGTAATATTTACTAAATTTTGAAAATTTAGCAAATCCAAAATCATTTTGGAATCGTGTAAGCTCTCAGGAGATCATTATTGGAAGATACTAAAAGAACTTACAGGACTTATCAATTAAAATATTAAAGAAAACTACTTCTGCAGACAGACGAAAATAAGTCTATTTGATTTTTTAATGAACTGGGCGAATGAGGATGCCGTTGCTTAATCAGGCTTTTGCAATTAAAAACCCAATGACAAAAATGGCACTGCCTATTATAATACCCGAAAGGAAAAATGAATAACACCGGCGAAGTAAAATAAACTTCCTTCCCAGACCTTTCCCTAAAAAATACAAGTCCAGGATAGCGCTTTCATCCATTCGGTTCACATCGACCAATGCTTTTTTCATGGCTCTGGTATAACTCTCGAGCGAACTGGCATAAAAATTTCCAAAGAAAAACAAGCTTCCTTTTCCTGATTCGAGATCGTCTGTAACAAACTTTCCTTTAAACTTACCTGGTTGAGTAGCCAAAGCAGCATAAATAATGGAAATAATACAACATCCGCCAATGACAGTAACCGGGACTACAAAATACCAATTGTCAAGAAATTTTGATTTCTGAAGCAGAATGGGTAAAGCAAATGTCAGGATCAATGCATTAATACTAAGCATGATATTTGCTTTATTGTCTGCAATCTGTGTGAGGCTGATATGATTTCGAAGCGCTGTTTTGAAAAGAAGTTCTGCTGTCCTGCTACTATCTATCAGGGACTTCTGGTCTCCCTTTTTTAGTTTTTTGTTTATCTTTTTTAAAGCATCCTGGTTAACGTCTTTATTATCATTATACCTCGCTTTTCCTTCTTCGGTCAAATACCGGGTTTCCTTATAAAAATCCAGATTTTGACGAATCCATTCTTCATCGGTGTAGGTTCTATTTTCGATGGCGGCTTGTTCTTTTCTCAACAGGTCTGCTCTTTCCTCCCAGTCTGATGCTGCTAACGAAGAAAGGTCAGCATCCTGCAACAATGATCCCAGTCTATCTGTAAATGCATGCGGCATTCGAGTGGCGTCAATCGTACTGAATACTAAAGCCGATTTATCTTCAGGATAGCCGATAGAAGCAAGGTAAGCTTTCGTAATCTCCATGCTATGGGTCTCATGATCAATATATGAAACTGTAAATCCGGTATCATGAAACAAACTGCTGAGCAACAAAATTTCCATTTCGTCTGGGGACAGCTTAGCGGCTAAACCTAAAGCTTTTGCCTCTTTATAAACCGTCTTTGTATGGCTCCAGTCATGATAATAATGATTTGGGGGGAGCTTGTTAGTCAATAAATCCTTGACGTATACTTCGGCACGTTGGATGGTTTCTGTCATATGGGTCGCCACACTTTTGCACAAATATCTTTAAATCATAGCATATCTTCATTAAATACTGATTCAATCTTTTCTGTTATAGCCAGGTTCTGACCATATCCTGTACCTATTATTTTGATTAATTTCAACCTATTAAAGTCTCACAAAATGAAAAAATATTTTCTCCTCACTATTACGTTTTGTTTAGTCACCATTTCCGGGTTTGCCCAGGATCGAACTTCGGGCAAAACATGGGCAGGACGCAGTGAAGTCATTGCTCAAAATGGAATGGTCTGCACCTCCCATCCGCTAAGCACACAAGCTGGAATAGAAATATTAAGGGCCGGTGGCAATGCCTTTGATGCCGCTATAGCTGCCAATGCCATGGAAGGGGTAGTAGAACCTCACGTGAATGGTATAGGTGGAGATATATTCATGATAATATGGGATAATAAAACAAAAA
Source organism: Saprospiraceae bacterium (assembly GCA_040007895.1). Classification (GTDB taxonomy): domain Bacteria; phylum Bacteroidota; class Bacteroidia; order Chitinophagales; family Saprospiraceae; genus JADJLQ01. The sequence goes on from JBDTUE010000323.1 coordinate 1,899, forward strand.
AACTATACGGGCTCAATGGTTCAGGCCGATCTCCGTACTCCTTAACGTTAGACGAATTTAAAAAGAGAGGGTTGACACATATCCCTTCCCTTGGACCTCTGCCGGTCAGCGTACCAGGATGCGTAGATGGTTGGTTTGAATTGAATAAAAAATTTGGATCCATGTCTATGGAGCGAATATTGAGTCACGCAATCCATTATGCCAGGGAAGGATTTCCGGTTCATGATGAATTAGCGGGTTCTTTAAGAGCAATTCCGAGGTTATACGGGCAATTTCCCAATGTCAAAGAACACTATTATCCCAATGGCGAAGTGCCTAAAAAAGGTGATATCTTTAAAAATCCCAATCTTGCCAATACGTTAGAAAAAATAGCTAAAGGTGGTCGGGATGTATTTTATAAAGGTGAAATCGCAAAGACGATCGATGCATTTTTTAAGAAAAATGGCGGTTTTCTTTCAGCCCGTGATCTTGCAGATCATACCAGTACCTGGATAGATCCCGTCTCCACGAATTACAGAGGTTATGATGTCTGGGAATTGCCACCCAACGGGCAAGGCATTGCTGCACTGCAGATGCTGAATATCCTGGAAGGTTATGATTTTTCAAAAATTCCCTGGGGTAGTCCGGAGCACATTCACCTATTCGTGGAAGCAAAAAAAATAGTGTTTGAAGATCGGGCAAAATTTTACTCCGATATGGACTTTGCAAAAATTCCTGTTCGGTCATTGATATCCAAAGAATATGCTGCTGAACGACGCAAGTTGATTAATCCTGACAGAGCTCTTGCAAAGATTGATGCCGGCAATCCAGCGCTCAAAGATGGCGATACTATTTATCTGACGGTTGCTGATAAAGATGGCAATATGGTATCCCTGATTCAGAGTAATTACCGTGGATTCGGATCGGGCATGATGGCTGATGGACTCGGATTTATGTTCCAGGACAGGGGTGAACTTTATAGTTTGACAGAAGGACAAAACAATACGTATGCGCCACACAAACGACCTTTCCATACCATCATTCCGGCTTTCATGACCAAAGATGGAAAACCGGTTATGAGTTTTGGAGTCATGGGTGGGGCATATCAACCTATGGGGCATGTTCAGATCGTGATGGATGTAGTAGATTTTGGAATGAACATCCAAGAAGCAGGTGATGCACCACGTATAGATCATGATGGATCTTCTGAACCTACCGGTGAAAAGATGGAAGGCTCCGGAACCGTGTTTTTGGAATCAGGTTTTCCCTATGAAACGATTCGTGAACTTATGCGGAAAGGACATAAAGTGGGTTATGAATTAGGCTTGTACGGCGGGTATCAATGTATCCGGTATGATGCTGATAGAAAAGTTTATTTCGGAGCTTCAGAGTCGAGAAAGGATGGTCAAGCTGCAGGGTATTAATGAATGAAATCCCGGTTATTTACCTATGAATCTGTTCAATCATATTAACCTAACTTAAATTTTATATTTTATGAGTAGAAGAAGTTTTCTTAAAGGAGCCGGTGTCGTATTAGGCGGTGGTGCTTTCCTTCCAACATTGGCCAAAGTCAGTGAATTAAATACTCCATATACTTTTGAAAGTTGGGCCGCCGTACGGCAACAATTCCTTTTTGATCCCAATTATATTCATATGACGCAAATGTTATTGGCAGCTCATCCCAGGATGGTGAGGGATGAGATCCAGCGTCACCGCAGACTTTTTGATGAAAATCCTACTGAACACTGGGAAAATAATTTCATGACGATCGAGAATAAAATAACCGAGTCTGCTGCTACTTATATGAAATGTGCACCGGAAGAAGTTGCACTGACCGATAGCACTACACAGGGCCTGGGAATTTTATTTAATGGCTTCAAATTAAAACCTGGTGACGAAATCCTGACCAGTATCCACGATCATTATGTTACTGAAAAATCACTCGAATATGCGGCTGCAAAAAATGGGGCTTCGATACGAAGGATGACTTTGTATACCGAACCTGCTAATGCATCAATTGCTGAAATTGTGGAGACTGTCACCAAAGAAATCCAGCCCGCTACCCGGATGATTGCCATCACCTGGGTACATTCCTCCACAGGAGTTAAGCTCCCTATAAAAGAAATCGGCCTGGTAATTAAAAAAGCAAATGAACAACGATCTCCAAAGGAAAGAATCTATTATTGTGTAGACGGGGTTCATAATTTTGGTATTGAGAATATTGATATTAAAGACCTCGGTTGTGATTTTTTTGCAGCGGGTACCCACAAATGGATTTTCGGACCCAGGGGTACCGGTATTTTGTATGGTAAAAAAGACGCCTGGGATATGGTGGCACCTACGTTTGCTTCTTTTACTGGCGAGCCTTTTGGAATGTGGCTAGGCATGATCCCTGAGGGTCCGGCTAGTTTCCGTGACCTACATACTCCCGGTGGTTTTCATTCTTTTGACCTGCGCTGGTCATTACCCAAAGCTTTTGAATTTCATCAGCAGATTGGCAAAGCAAGAGTAGAAGAAAGGACTCATCATTTGAGTTCTTTACTTAAAGAAGGATTACAAAATAATAAAACGATTACGTTACATACACCGGTCAGTCCCACTTTGTCTGCAGGAATCAATGCGTTTGAAGTAAAGGGCATTAAACCAGATGATGTCGTAAAAAAACTATTGGCTAAAAAAATCATCTCCAGTTCATCTCCTTACCGGGTGAGCTATGCACGGCTCACACCGAATATTGCGAATACGGAAGAAGAAATAAAGGTTTGTTTGAAAGCATTGGAAGGACTTAAAGCCTGAGATATTAAATAGGTTGTTTAAGTTCTGATAATTTGACTTAGCGGATGTTTCCCCGCCAAGGACGCCAAGGACGCCAAGATCGCAGCGTCATGATAAATAAATTGGAATATGGAATAGT
>JBDTUE010000324.1:0-4776 GCA_040007895.1 Saprospiraceae bacterium
TGGATCTACCAATCTATGTCCCGGTGAATCCGTGGGCCTGACTGCTTCAGTAGGCAATAGTTACCACTGGTCTACCGGAGCTACTTCCAGGGGAATAAATGTCAATACTACCGGCACCTATACAGTAAATATTACCTATGCCGAAGGTTGTATTTTAGAAGCTTCTGTAAATGTTGTGGTAGGTGCATTGAGTAAAGCCCATGTTTTTGCATCTAATAATGGACATCCTTACAATTGTAATAATCCAGTTGTTGATCTCAATCAGGATACTTATGCTGAGTATGATCAGTATACATTTAGCTGGTATAAAGTGGGTCTCCAGGCGCCGATAATATTTGAAAGCCCTACATCGTATTTACAGGTCAATCAACCCGGTGAATATTATCTGATCGTAAAAAGAAATGATTGTACCAGTGATACTTCAGATCATTTGATAGTGATCTATGATAATGGGGATCCTTCTGTTTTGGGAGATCATAACTGGAATGTTTATGTATGGCAGAATGAGCCTCCATCGCCTCAGAATCCAAATGGAGGGTTAAGCTATAAAGGGTATTATACAGAGTTGGAAATTTCATTTGATACCAGGATCAAGTGGCCTGAATTTTTATCACCATCTTTTGCCCCCGGCTTTCACGGATGTTCCGTTTTGCAAGACTTTTTCAAATGGAGCGCCAAACGCAAAGGTTTTATTCCTGGAAATTATTCTATAAGAATTCCTGCATATGATCAGTCTGCATTTCTGAAGATTAATGGTCTTCAGGTATGGAGTGATGTCTGTTGTAGCAATTCTGGAAGCAATATAATTTGGAATGGCCATCTCGACGCTGATTCCGAAATAGAGTTTAGTGTAACAGAAGAATTGGGTTCGGCATTTGGAGCCATTCAGTTTGAGTTAAGTGGATGTGCTGTTTCTAAACCAACCATTTCCGTCAATGGAAGCACTGAAATCTGTCAAGGAAATACAATAAACCTTACAACACAATCTGGTTTTGAAACTTATATATGGATGAATGGAGAAAATATAATCCCGGGAGCAAATACCAATTCTATTCAGGTAAATGACACTGGCCATTATACTGTAAAAGTCATTGTCGATACTTGTGTCAGTGAAAAGTCTGAGCCCGTGGTAATAACTATACTTCCGATCAAAACATATTATAGAGATTCCGATGGGGATGGTTTTGGAAATTCACTAACAAGCATCCAGTCTTGTGTAGCACAGCAAGGATATGTTATGGATCATACAGATTGTGATGATAATAATATCTTAATTCATCCAGGAGCAGTTGAGATCTGCGATGGCAAAGACAACAACTGTGATGGAAATATTGATGAAGGTATTACGGCACCGTTGATTCCTTCAGTGACCGTGATTCAACCCACTTGTCTATTGACTACCGGTACTATTACGATTACTAATAAATCGTCAGTGGACTCAGCCAGTTTTAATAATGGTCTGACGTATCAGATTTCCAATATTAAATCAGGAATATTACCCGGAAATTATTTGATAAAAATAAAATCAGTTCAAGGTTGTTTATCTGATGTCTTATCAGTTACCATTAATGCCATAGGTTCTATTCCATTAACTCCAATAGTATCAGTAGTTCAACCAACATGTGGGCTTCTTGCCGGAAGTATTACTGTTACTAATAAATCTGTTAACGACTCAGCAAGTTTTAATAATGGAATTAGCTACCAGATTGCAGATACAAAAAGTGGATTCTCTCCCGGTACTTATACTATTAAAATTAAAAATATTCTAGGTTGTGTTTCCACTTCAATTTCTGTAACTATCAGTCCCGTGTCTTCAGTAATTGCTGCACCGAAATTAAACATTATCCAACCCACTTGTGCGATTCCGTCAGGGACGATTACCATTACGAATAAAGCTATTTCGGATTCTGCCAGTTTTGATCAAGGTCTTTCCTATCAGATTTCTAATATTAAATCAGGATTAATACCTGGCAATTATTTTATACTTCTAAAGAATAGTGGAACTTGTGTTTCAGCCAGTACCAAAGCTGTGATTAATCCAATCTCATCTAATACTGAAACTCCTGTTTTAAAAATCACACAACCATCTTGTACGGTACTTTCCGGTACAATAGAAGTGACCAATAAAGCTAAAAAGGATTCAGTAAGTTTTAATAACGGAGTTTCTTATCAGATCTCTGCCACTAAGACTGGACTAATAACTGGAAACTATCAGGTAATGATTAAAACAGTGCAAGGATGTGTTTCCAATTTCGTTTTGGTTTTGATCAATGTTGCCCCTCAAGTTCCTGCACTTCCAGTGGTAACGATTATACAACCTACTTGTCAATCGCCTTTTGGAATCATTGAGATTACAAATAAAACAATAACTGATTCTGCCAGTTTTGATAATGGAAAAACTTATCAGATTTCAAATATTAAAACGAATTTAATTCAAGGAAAATATATCGTACTTGTAAAGAACATTGGAGGATGTACTTCCGGGCCTTTATCTGTTACGATCAATGCTTTAACTTCAGCACCTGCAATACCTAAAGCAACCATTGTACAACCTACCTGTTTGATCCCTACTGGAAGTATTACGATAACTAATAAAGCGACGACAGATTCCGCAAGTTTTGATAATGGTCTTTCATACCAGATCTCCAACATAAAATCCGGATTGCCACCAGGTACCTATTTCCTTCGGATAAAAAATAGTACAGGTTGTATTTCAAATAGTATGAATGCCGTTATTCATCCTGTTCAAAATAATCTGGCCGCTCCTATTATATACATTATCCAACCTTCTTGCACAGTATCTACTGGTACGATCGAAGTGTCGAATAAAGCCAAAAAAGATTCAGTAAGTTTTAATAATGGAATTACATATCAAATCTCAAATAGTAAAGCTGGATTGACTTCGGGCAATTACATGATCATTATCAAGACGACAGCTGGGTGTTCCTCGAGTCCTGTATTAGCAGTAATCAATAATGCCGCTAGCGTACCATCAAATCCATTACTCCAATTGATTCAACCAAGTTGTTTTAATCCAACGGGTACGATTACTATTACCAATAAATCGGCACTTGATTCGGCCAGTTTTAATAATGGACTCAGTTACCAGATCTCTGAAATCAAATCCGGATTACCGCCTGGCACTTATTCTGTAAAAATTAAAAATCATAATAGTTGTATATCCGGATCGACTCAAGTAGTCATTGTGGTGTCACCGGGTGCATTAACTGCTCCTTCATTAAACATTACACAACCGACTTGCATTACTCTAACAGGAACAATTTCAATTTCAAATAAAGCAATTACCGATTCCGCGAGTTTTAATAATGGTTTGACTTACCGGATAGGAAATAGTATTAATAATTTGAGTCCGGGTACTTACCTGATTAAACTTAAATCTCCATCCGGATGTACATCACCTTCTTCGACTGGCATCATTAATCCGTTGGTGCCGCTTACAGTATCGATTACCAATCTTGATACAATATATTATCGCAATACAACTGCATTTACAATGATAGCCAGTCCGGGTGGAGGAGTATTTAAAATAGATGGTACTATTCCGACTCAGGACAAATTTAATCCGACAACATTATCACTGAGTTCTCACACAGTGACCTATACTTTATCGAAGAATGGTTGTACTGCAATCGATACCCGACAGGTAAAAATCAAAACATTTAGCTTGGAAGGAGAGGGTAGTCAATGCTACGGTATTCAGGACTCATTGAATACTAAATTATATGCCGGAGTATTGAATGGTTCGATAGCTGCTAATATTGAAATTAATCAACAAACGTATTTGGATAGCCTGTATCAAAAATGGATAGTCACAGATGTCAATGGCTATAAAAGGATCAGAAATAAAAAGAGTGGACTTTATTTAAAAGTATTGAGCAATGGAAATGTCGTGCAAGGAGCATGGGAAACAGTTTCGTCAGAGTGGGTACTTGTTCCAAACGCCAAAATGAATTCATTCTCTTTATTCAGTAGATTAAAAGAAAAATATCTGACGCTTGGGAAAAAGAATATCTATACGTTGGCATCAGCCAGTGGTAATTCTGGTCCGGGATCTGATCAGAGGTTTAATTTTATAAAAGTAAATTGTACCAATACCTTAAGCCTCACATCAAATGCTGATGTATTAGAAACCCGCGAAAGTATTAGTAAGCCGTTCGAACCGATCACGATAGAAATATATCCAAATCCAAACAAAGGATTATTTACAGTACATTTTAATCATTTGGACTTATATCAAAAACCAATATTGACCATTTATACCTTGTTGGGACAAAAAATTTGGGAACAAAAAGTAGAATATACAAGTCCTATAAAAATTCAATTAAGTGGTGATGTGATATCTAATGGAATGTATTTAGTAAAATTGAAATCAGGGAATGAAATTGTTCTTAAAAACATGTTGATTAGCAATTGAAATCTATAAGAAGATGATGTGCATCGATCCCGAGTGATCGGTATTCGCTGGGAAATGCTACCTTCTTGTTTGCACTGACAATATAAATGATAAACTTATCGGGTATAAAAACAGGGGGTGTTTTTTCACATAGTGATCCCCTTGGGAGAAGACACCCTCTGTTTTAAAGAATTATTTTTGGAGAACCATACGTCAGATCGAAAACTATCTTTCTTTAAATTTGACAAACCTGCCTTGTTCCATTCGGTAAGATCGAAATCAGGACAAACAAGGCAGGTTTCTTCAGTATTCATCATCGTTGATTCCAGCGACCTACGTGGTTTGCCCAAAATCCAGGAACT
>JBDTUE010000325.1:0-4747 GCA_040007895.1 Saprospiraceae bacterium
TGTACGAATGCCTGGTAGCGGAGGTGAACCTGATTCTATGTTAGTCAGAAGACACCGGCCATGGGCTATTTATACGGCTGATATTGCTTCGAATAAATCTTCACTCTTATGGAAAGCGCCAACGACATTAAGAGGTTCTACTCCATCAACCCATGGAGGATTTAATTTGCATTGGGCGTCTGGAGATCGAATTGTATTTCTTTCGTACCAGGACGGATGGCCTCATTTGTATTCTATCCCCTCAGCAGGTAGAAAAGAAACCTTACTCACTCCCGGTAATTTTATGTGTGAACATATATCAATGAGTAGTGATGGAAGATACCTGACTTTTAGTGCCAATACAGGTCCGGATAAACTCGATATTGAACGAAGACATGCAGTGAAAGTAAGTGTAGATAAAGCTGACATGCAGGTACTCACTCCTGGTAATGGAAATGAATGGACTCCGGTATTAACTGATCATAATCAAGTGGCGGCATTCATCAGTGCTACTCCTCAACAATCTCCTTTGACCGCAATTATGAAATTGAATGGAGATAATAAAATGCAATTATTGGGAACTGAACTGGTACCTGGTGATTTTCCTAAAGATAAATTGATCACACCTAAACAAGTGATTTTTACAGCGGCAGATGGAGTGACTGTGCATGCAGATTTGTTTTTACCGGAAGGCGGCATGGCAAAAAAACCAGCTATTGTTTATATCCATGGCGGACCACCCAGGCAAATGTTATTGGGATGGCATTATTCAGATTATTATTCCAATGCGTATGCATCTAATCAATATTTAGCCAGCTTAGGATATGCCGTGTTGGCTGTAAACTACCGATTGGGAATAGGGTATGGTTATGAATTTCATCAACCTGCTCATGGTGGTATAGCCGGGGGAGCAGAGTATAAGGATATTAAAGCTGCTGGTGAATGGCTGGCCAAACAAACCTTTGTCAATGCAACTAAAATAGGTGTATATGGCGGATCGTATGGTGGGTACCTGACTGCAATGGCATTGGCTAAAGATTCTAAGCTTTTTGCTGCAGGTGTCGATATTCATGGTGTACACGATTGGGGTATTGCTGCGAATATTATGAATGCTTTTAACGGCAAGACACAAAAAGCACCTGATTATGAAAAAGCAATTCAGACAGCCTGGTCTTCCTCTCCGGTATCAATGTTGCAAACCTGGAAATCTCCTGTATTAATTATTCATGCAGATGATGATAGAAATGTACGGTTCAATCAAAGCACCGATCTCATCCAACGATTAGAAAAGAGAGGTATTCCGTATGAATCTATGATCATTGTGGATGATACACATCATTGGATGAATTGGGAAAATTCTGTAAAAGTATATAACGCCGTGGCTGATTTTTTCAACAGGAAATTTATGAAATAGGAATTTGACATTTATTTCGTAATCTAAATTGATGCTTATGAATTTATTTGTAGTGGGAAGTTCGAATATGGATCTTGTGATTTCATTGCCCAGGATTCCACTTGCAGGAGAAACCATCTTAGGAGGAAAATCCAGTATGATATTTGGGGGAAAAGGAGCAAACCAGGCTGTAGCTGCTTCGCGGTGCGGATTACAAGTCGGGTTTATTACCAAACTGGGAAAAGATATATTCGGAGATAATATAAAAGCGCATTTTAATAACGAAGGTTTGGCCGGTCAATTTATACTTACCGACGAACATGAACCTACGGGAATAGCTCAGATTTTCGTTTCAGAGCAAGGAGAAAATGTAATCGCTGTAGCTCCAGGAGCAAATGCTCAACTCACCATAAATGATATCATCCCATTTGAACCTATGCTTCAACAGGCTAAAGTCATTCTTATTCAATTGGAAATACCGATTGAAACTGTATCGTATGTAGTGAACTTTGCATCTAAAAATAAGATCAAAGTCATCCTTAATCCGGCACCGGCACGAATCCTGGATGATGAACTATTAAATCAAGTTTGGTTATTGACTCCTAATGAATCGGAAGCAGGAATATTAGCCGGAATAGAAGTTCATGATATGGAATCTGCAGAGAAAGCAGGCGAGATTTTATTACAGAAAGGAATTCAAAATGTAATCATTACGCTTGGGGAAAACGGATGTTTATTATGCAATCAGCAAGGCAGTAAACATTATCCTGCATTTAAACTGAAAGCTATAGACAGTACCGCAGCAGGGGATGTATTTAATGGCGCATTAGCGGTAGCGATTACCAATCAACTATCGTGGAATATGGCAATACCATTTGCCAATGCTGCGGCAGCGATCTCCGTCACCCGGTATGGTGCTCAAACATCAATTCCATACAAGGTCGAAGTAGATAATTTTTTACATTCCGGATAATTATTTTGTAGGTATATATTCTGGAACATTCATTCATCGATAGAACATGATCAATGAAAAACTAAACCAAAGAATAAGAGAAGCTCTCAGTAATACTCCTGCTGTTCAAGAAAAGAAAATGTTTCGTGGTATGGTATTTATGGTCAATGGCAAAATGTGTATTACAGCCAGTGATACCCATATCATGTGTCGGATAGATCCTGCTCTGCATGATGAAGCGGTCAAGAAAAAGGGATGCCATTCAGTGTTCATGGGTGGCAGGGAATACCGAGGTTATGTACAGATAGATGAAAATGCCATAAAAACAAAAAAAGATCTGACCTGGTGGATAAAGCTAGCACTTGAGTTTAACCCCAAAGCGAAAGCTTCAAAAAAAAATAAGTAATTCGATGTCCAATAAGACCGGTTTCGTTTGATATGAGGTATATCTAACAAATATTATTTATTAATCATTTAAAATCTAATTCAACATGGACGAATATTTACTAATCATGAGACACGAAGATGGTGGCAAAGTAGCCTCGCCAGAACAAATGCAACAGTGGATGAAACAAACGATGGACTGGATTGGTGGAATCGCTGCGCAAAACAAATTTGTAAGTGGAACCGGATTACCCATGGGCGATGCCAGGGTGATTAGAAATCATGTAGTCACTAATGGCCCTTTTGGTGATATTAAAGAGACTATCGGAGGTCTCATCACAGTAAGAGCTGAATCTATGGACGAAGCTGTGGAGTTTGCCAAAGGTTGTCCTGTTTTACAGGGTGAGGGAAATAGTATGGAGATAAGGAAGGTCGCAAAAAACGATGGGATACATTAATCGCTGATTGAGCACTCTGATTTTAAATTATGGTTTATGCGGCTAGCTTATAATGTGATGCCGCATTTTTTTAGTTCAGGTTATGTCGGCTATAATTGTAAGACATCAGGTAAATTGCGTTAAAAGTACTAAACAGAATAAAACACCATGTTTGGTTTAATCTGATCGAGATGCTAAAACAAGAACTGTTACCACACCTGTTCAGAACCGAATTCACCAAAATCACGGCGGTGCTCTGTAAACATTTTGGTATAGATCAAATAGAAGTAGCTGAAGATATTGCCAGCGACACATTTCTGGCAGCAGCAGAAAGTTGGCCGTATAAAGGAATACCTGAAAATCCAACTGCATGGTTATATGCAGTGGCAAAAAATAAAACGAAAAATCAATTTCAGCGGAATCAATTATTCAGAGATAAAATTTCTCCTCAGGTGACAACATCTCAGGATGAAAGTATTGAACTATCGATTGATTGGTCAGATCGGAATATCGTAGATAGTCAATTACAAATGTTATTTGCTATTTGTCACCCCGCTATACCCGTTGAGTCCCAGGTTGGATTGGCACTCCGTATACTTTGTGGTTTTGGTATTGATGAAATAGCAAACGCTTTTTTGACTAATAAAGAAACTATTAATAAACGATTACACCGGGCCAAAGAAAAACTGCGACAAGAAAAAGTACACATAGAATTTCCCGGTGAATCAGAAATTAATAGCCGTATTGAAACCGTATTGACGACCCTTTATTTATTGTTCAGTGAAGGCTATTATTCTGAAAGCAATAATAACGTGATCCGCGAAGAATTGTGTTTAGAAGCCATGCGACTGACTTATCTTCTGTTGGACAGTGATATTACTAACAGGACTTCTATCCAGGCCCTTTTATCACTAATGTGTTTTCAATCGTCGCGGTTTCCTGCACGAAAAAATGAACTGGGCGAAATGATTCTTTACGAAGACCAGGATGAATCCTTATGGAATAAAGAATTAATCAATAAAGGAATATATTTTCTCAATCAATCTTCCCGGGGAAATACGTTGTCAAAATATCACCTGGAGGCAAGCATCGCTTATTGGCATACGTTCAAATCCGATCATCTTGAAAAATGGGAAAACATATTACAATTGTACAATCATTTATTACAAATAGAGTACTCACCGATTGCCGCACTCAACAGGACATTTGCATTATCTAAGGTCAAAGGCAAAGCAGAGGCAATCAAAGAAGCTGAAAAATTGCAGTTAACGGACTACCATTATTATTATGTTTTATTAGGGGAGTTATACAAAGGTATTGATGAGGATAAATCCCGTCAATACTTCTTAAAAGCACATGCACTAGCTAAAACAAATACAGATAAAAACTCCATAGCAAAGAGATACATTGTTTAAAAGGATTCTCTTTCTAACTTATAAAATGCTTTATTTAAATCAAGCTTTGTCGAAAGGCGTATATGTTGAATACGAATACAGTCCAGATATAAATCTTAATTACTATTAATCCAAATTCTTCATTCGAGATTAATTCGTAATTAATTTACTATTTATCTTTTTAGGAAAGCATCCATACCCATACGAG
>JBDTUE010000326.1:0-4738 GCA_040007895.1 Saprospiraceae bacterium
AGGCAACATGAAACGCCAAAAAATTAATTTGATGACTCGTGATACCCCAATACACGGAATACATAAAATATAAGGTTAATAATCCTTCAAATATGGTTATCCAGGACATTTTGTGAGAAAGATATTTGTGATGAGTTAACCGGTCTTTTATAGTTTTGATATTAAATTTTGGAGTGCGGACGAATGGACTTTTTTTACCGCGCCAACCATTTATTGCGGCGATACTATTGTGCAGCGATAGTCCCATTGAGAAAGTAAGGAACAAAGGGAAAAGTATTAAAAACCTGAGTACGTTCTTCCAAAATGGATTGGCACTCCAGGCAATTCGAACATTAGCTATAAAATGTACGATGACAATAGAGAAAGTACCGATCAATCCAAAGGCAAATATCTTAGGGGATATACCATATCGGGAAATTAATAAAGAGATGGGCACGCTGCTAACGGCCAATGCTAATACAAATAAGAAAATCGAACTCCCCAATAATAAAGCAATGGCATGTACTTTTTGGATAAAACCCAAATCGGATTTCCAGATGACAGGAATTAATTTGCGGGCTACTTCAGCACCTCCTTTCATCCAGCGGTGTTGTTGAGATTTGAGGCCATTCATCTCCGCAGGTAATTCAGCAGGAGATCCTATCTCTTGCAAATAATAGATCTCCCATCCTTTGAGTTGCGCGCGAAAGGAAAGATCGAGATCTTCTGTCAGTGTATCAGAATGCCAGCCATCGGCATCCACGATTGTTTTCTTTCGCCAGGTACCGGCAGTACCATTAAACTGCAAAAACAAATCACTCGATTGTCTGCCTGATTGCTCTATTGAAAAATGTACATTAAGTTGGAATGCCTGTAAGCGGGTGAGCAATGAATAGTTTTCATTGATATGATCCCACCGGGTTTGTACTACACCAATTTTGGGATTTTGAAAATAGGGAATACATTTTTTTAGAAAATCAGACTTTGGTAAAAAGTCTGCATCGAAAATAGTGATGAATTCTCCTTTGACTTTTTCAAGGCCTTCTTTCAAAGCTCCCGCTTTATATCCAGCCCTGTTAGTCCGGTGTATGTGTTTGATGTCTAAACCAAGCGCTGCATATTCTTTACATTTTTTCCGGGTGATATCTACTGTTTCGTCCGTACTGTCATCCAGGATTTGAATTTCAAGTTTATCTCTGGGGTAGTCAATAGCACAGATATCGTCAATCAATCTTTCTGCTACATAAAGTTCATTGAATATGGGTAGTTGGATAGTGACCAAAGGCCATCCTTCCAAAACAGGTGGTTTATATTTTCTGATTATTTTATACCTCCGGAGATAAGAATACAACAAGTGAAATTCAAGAAACGCATATATCGTAATGAAACCTAACGCAATTAAATAAACAATCGCAAAAAAATAGGCAACGTATATCACTAGATCAGTTTTAAGATAGTCCAGATGATCTTATAGCCTGCTAATATAGTACCTTTTACCGTGCCGCTAACTTTGGATACTCCTATTCGTTGACGGTAATTGACGGGCAGTTCAATACATCGCAGATTTTGTTTTGCCGCTTTGATTTGCATCTCTGCCGTCCAGCCAAACGTTTTGTCTTGCATGTCCAAAGCAATCAAAGACTCATAACGAATGGCCCTGAATGGACCAAGATCTGTAAAGGTATAATGATATATCCACAGGATCATACGAGTTGCCAACCAATTACCAAAGCGTTGAGGAATGGTCATAGAACCTTTTTCACTTATTCCCAATACTCTCGATCCGATCACCATATCTGATTTACCACTCAATATCGGGCCAACAAGTTCTGGTAAAAATTCAGGATAATCGCTATGATCACCATCTATAAACACTACGATATCGGGAGAACTGGCTAATGATTTTAAATATTCAATTCCTTTGAGGCAAGCATTTCCATATCCTTTTTTTTTCTCCAGTAATACAATAGCTCCATGAGTCTTTGCTACTTCAGTGGTATTATCAGTACTGTTATTATTACAAACAATGATATTTCTAACATGATACTTTGGAATCTCATCGATCACTTTGCCTATAGCATCTTGTTCGTTGTATGCAGGAATAATGACATCGATAATCATAAGATGTGGCTAATGTAGGACTAATAGTGAGAATGTTGAAAGTGAAATGATTTCTCGTTTGAATGAATATTATTCTTATTCATTGTAATGATAGCAATAAACTCAACACTCCAAAAAAGCCTTACTTTTGCCCCATGAATTTACCCTCCAAGGGTACCCCTCTGATATATGTTGTTTTAATTCTGGGATTCGTCAGTCTCTGGAATGCAGGCTGTTATAAAGAAGTATTTACCTCCAGTACTGGTGATAAGCTTAGATTTTCATTGGACACCCTTCGGTTTGATACAGTATTTGTTACGGTAGGTTCTGCTACCAGATCATTCAAAATATTCAATGATGCAATTCTTTCCATCCGTATTGAAAAAATAAAAATCAAGTCTGGTGTTAATTCAGTATTCCGTCTTAATGTAGATGGTAATTCTGCCCCAACTAAGGAGTTATCGAATATAGAGATTGGACCTAAGGACAGTATTTATGTTTTCCTGGAAGCAACTGTCCAACCTGATCAGCCTGTATCTGTCAGCCCATTCGTAATTGAAGATCAAATCGACTTTACAACTAATGGAAATGTACAGACCGTACACCTTGAAGCCTGGGGCCAGAATGCAAATTATATACCCAATCGATATGCTAATGGTAGCCTGGCTTTATTGAGTTGTAATTTGCAGGAAGAGACCTGGTCTGATCCCAAACCTTATGTTATTTATGGAGTCTTGTTTATAGATAGTTGTACGCTGAGAATACCTGCCGGTGCCCGCGTGTACGTGCATGGTGGTTTAGTAAGAAATGGTCAGAACATTTATAATGACGGAATCATATACGTATTAGATCATGGCAAAATTTCTGTGGAAGGCACTGTAGACAAACCGGTCATATTTACTACAGATCGATTAGAAAAAGAATTAAAGGATGAATGGGGTGCCTGGTCTGGTATTCGAATAGGACAAGGTAGTTCAGGTAGTCGTATTACCTATGCAGAGATTCGCAATGCTTTTGTAGGTGTTTATGCGGATAGTTCCAGTGATCTTACTATACGAAATACTAAAATCTTTAATTCAGCAAGCTCTGGACTGATTGGGGTACATGCGAAAATCATCGCTGAGAATTGTTTGTTTCATTCCAATGGATCTCATGGTATTCAGTTTGCTTATGGGGGCGTATACCGGGTGGATTATTGCACTGTCGCCAGTTATGAAAATGATGCGGAAGCTATTTCAATGAATAATTTATTAATAAGAGATCCTGAAAATCGCATTGTGTCTTTTTACCCCCTAGTAGCGAATGTAACCAATTCAATATTTTTTGGGTCGGGTAGAGATGAAATTGATCTTGCTGATGGCAAACCTCTGGAGCCCTCTTTTTTTCAAACAAGTTTTGCCAATTGTTATATCAAAGCTGAAGAATTATTAACGCCAATGAATTATCCCAAATTTTTCGAGACTTGTGCTGGATGTATCCAGGCTAAGAGCAGAGATACGGTATTCCTTAATGTAGCTAAACTTGATTTTAGGTTAGATACGATGTCCATTGTGAATAATAAAGCAAAACCATTGGATCGTTTGCCTTTCGATTTTTTAGGTGTAAGACGGGACGCTGTAACACCTGATATGGGTTGTTATGAATTAAAATAATAATTGACTTTTCTGGATCAGACGTCATTCTAATTTCATCCCCTTTTGATTCATTGATTTATATCGTTGAGTGATATTTTTCAGATCCATTTTAGTAAGGATGTACGTAATCTTTTTTAAAATTTGCATCCGGTATTCACAGCATATTAACTAGATGACGTATTACAATTAACAACATATTAAACGGAACCAGTAATTCAGACCTTAATTTTGCTGCTCCATGATCCTATCCGTGTTGCGCCAGGCAACCTGTATTATTATCTGTATGCTACTCTACATTGCATGTAATCAAAGCCGGCATCTCGTGAATGACCATGCAGCTAAGGCTGACCGTGAATATGTACTTGACCGTGATCTCAAAATTGAAAAATTATTCACTACAGCGAATTCATTAATTGGAAAACCATACGGTCTCGGGAGTTCAGGACCGAAATCATTCGATTGTTCAGGTTTCACCACCCATATTTTTCAATCAATTCATCTTAGTTTACCACGCATGGCTTCACAACAAGCCCGAATAGGTAACCCTGTAAAATTACCTATGGTGCAACCAGGTGACCTTTTATTTTTTGGTGGTAAAAATATTGACCATGTAGCTATGGTGACCAAAGTAAAAGCTGATAAAGTTTTTATTATTCACGCGACATCTAAAAGTGGAGTAGTCAAAGAAGTCTTTCAGGATTCTGAGTATTGGGTAAAGAGGTTTAAGCTTGCCCGAAGGGTGATCATTTAATTTATGATTTCCGGGACTAGTATTTAATTGTTATTGATCTGCCCTATGTCCGAACCGGGCAAATACTGGAATTTTTTAATTGTTCCATACCCGTTCATTGGCCACCATTTTCTGACAAGAATAATTGAAAGAGTACAAAATTTTATTTCATTTATTTGTTATGAGGGTAAAAGGAGAAAGTAAAAGAGGAGCTAAAGTAATTTTTGATGCTTAATCCTCATCTCTTTACTTTTTGTATCTTGGGCGGCTCTGAAATTAGAAATCGGTTTACATG
>JBDTUE010000327.1:0-4724 GCA_040007895.1 Saprospiraceae bacterium
GCCATACATTTTCAAAAAACGCTGCAAATGTAATCAGAAGTTAGCAGTATACAAAAGAAGCGGCTAAGCTCAAGACCCTATTTGCATTCCATTATATAAAATCCCTGATTAGTTAAAGTTCTTAGTATAATTTATTGGATATCCGGATGACTTATTTCCGAAATTATAATAATAATCCTTTCCCTTAGACGAAATTTCCAATTTGGAAAAATATCACTCCTAGAAGGAAATAGTAATGTGAAATAGTAAAACAATACTTGATAAAGCCAATCAAGAGGTAAGTAAGCTATTTAAGTCTTTCGAAAAACAAATTCAACCAAATCACTTGTTTTTAATATTCAAAATATTCAATTGATCCAGTGTGTCGATCGCTGTCCACCTGGACGGATATAGATTGGAACAGAATAATTGCGAATTGTCCATGGCATCATTCCAAACATCGTAAAAATTTTCAGTGGGTGATGTCAGTTTATTTATTTGATAAGGATTAATAATCTGAATTCCGGAGCAATATAGATTGGTAGGTTTATGCCTGGATAATTGAGTTACCCTATTATGATCATGTAATATAAAATCTCCTTCAAGTCCTGGAATTGGAACCACAGGTACCAGCAAACACGCCGGAGACGATAATTCTATATATTCTTTATAAAGCAGGTCCAGATCCAATTCTACTATATTATCACAGGTGAGGATCAGCAGTGGTGCGTCCAGGTATTGAAGTAAGGTATTATAGATCCACCAGGCATTTCCTTTTCCGTCCGTATTAAATATCGTGCTTACTCCCTGTTGGACAGTATGCTCAGCCACCATATTCCCTTTGTATCCAACGGTAATGTGAATATTAGAGATTTGCTTTTTTAAAAAGTTAATTCCATGTGAAATTAAAGTAGCACCATCAATAGTCGCTAAGGGTTTGGGTATTGATTCGGTCAATGGCATCATACGCATACCTCTTCCTGCTGCCATAATGATGGCATGCTGAATAGAATTAATCTTTTGGTCCGGCATCAATAAAAGCTAAAATTTCTTCTTTTGAAAATTGAAGAGCACTGGACGAAGTCAAAATTTCTTGTACAGGATGCTCCGGTCTCCGGTTTGGAGTAAACAGATAATGAGTTAGATGGTCCAACTCCAGCTTCTGACTAAATTCCAATTCAGAATCACCAAGAAGGTATTCATCAATTCGCTCTCCCGGGCGCGCTGGTATCTGTTCCCAATTAACTCCAGCCTTCGAAGCAAAAAGATTTAAAACATCTCCTATTAGTATAGCTTTCATATCAGGAATCAATATACCGCCCCGTATGATATTTATATGATTCATAGCCCTGATTACCAAATCTGCAGCATCCTCCACGGCAATCAGGTACCTTCTCATATGAGGCCCTGTCGATTGAATTTTTCCATCCAGTGCTATCATTTTTTTCCAAATTGGAAACACCGAGCCACTAGACCAGGCAATATTACCAAAACGGACACAAGCAAAACGGGTATCAGACCTGTTGTCAGCTGCGCAAAATAACCGCTCCATCAATGCTTTAGTCATAGCATAAGTGTTGGATATGGGAGGGGCCGCTTTATCCGTAGAAATTCCAATCACCATTTTACAGCCATGTTCTATCGCCAGTCTCGCTACATTCATGGACCCATTAACATTGATATCAATAGCTTCAAAAGGCTCCCTTTCTGAAATATCGACAAATTTAGTTGCACCTGCATGGATTACAAGATCTGGTTTAACCTGATTAAATGCATCCCGGATAGATTCCATGGATGATATATCAGCAGGTATGGCATGACATCCCGTAGTCATCTGGGCAAAAGAATTTTGCGTATTATTTCTTCCGCAAATATGAACCTCATAATTTAGCTTCAATTTTTTAGCTAAAGCCCTTCCTAAAAACCCGGTTCCCCCTGTGATAAGGATTTTCTCCATATTGAAACAAAATTAACCCTATATCTGAATATTTACACTATGCAGAAAACAAAAGTACCGGATCAATACCATAACCGGGCTTCAACCTTTTTTAAATATTGTAGCGCTGAATCAGAAAGTGGAGTCCTTTTTGTATTAAATGGAATTTGAAAAATTTGTTTGATCCCTGGTATGAAAAATCTAAGATTACCTTTAGATTCTTTGATATGGTGTAAAGCCCAGAAAAAAGCCGTAGTTATAAAATACCTTTTAGGCAAATAAGCATAACTTATCCTGGATTTATTGACCCAATTCAGCATGGACCTTTTGGGTGGAGAATACCTTTCTAGGGGAGATTCCTTGTGAAGAACAGTTACTTTGTCCGTATATATAAAACAATAACCTGCACCAATCAATTTTAAAGCCAGATCATACTCTTCCTGAGCAAATGAAATATCCGTCGTGTAAAACCCGGCATGATCGATACACGAACGTTTAAAAGCACATGCACCTCCAGGGAAAAAATAAGTTTGAAAAGAAGAAAGTCCACCATACTTTTTAACGTTTTTGTGCGGAAACCCGTCCCATTGAATCTGGTTATTGACATGAAACACCAATTTAAAAACCACTATAGCTATCTCCCGGTCTGTGTCTTTGCGGTTAAATTCATTCAGGATGGTGCTAAGGCAATTTTTATCAGCCATCAGACAGTCATCATCCGGCATGATGATAAATCTGCCTTTACTTAAGGCAAAGGCAGCATTTTTGCCGCCTGTAGCTCCAGTATTATTTTTAAGATGATGGTATACAATCCGTGGATCACCTTTACTTCTAATATATTCCTCTACCCTATCATAGCTGGCGGTAGACCCATTATTTACGATAACCACATCCTCCAAATAGGTATCGATATCATCCAGCCCCATTATATTACACAACAAGTCTAATAAATCCTCTGGCCGGTTATACGTACTAATTGCAAAACTAAAATCCTTAATCATGAATTGACAATTCTTCTGATGTTTCGAATACTAAAATCGGCAAGTTCCATAATGCGTTTCTTGTAGAAAGCCCAAATGGCTTTTCGTCTCTTCTGCTCATCGTTGGCTACAGGCTCGATTAAAGACAAATTAGAAATTATATTTGATAAAAATTTAATCAGATTTTCCTCCAGCACATACTCATTGGGTTTATTATTTAAAAAATAAGGTTGATTCATATACTGAAGGTAGAGATCGTCATCCTTATCCAGGGCTATCACCTGTTCAATGGCGGATTCAAAATCAGGGTAGTCATTTACATTAATAAAACTCTTTGTATTAAAATCAAGATGTATCAAGGGATTTCCCCAATATACCGGCATACTATCAACCATCATAGGTTGAAATATCTTTTCCGTTGTGTATCCTGGGTAGCTGCTATTTTCAAATGCCAGGGTAAATTTATACTGCTGAACAAATGCATTTTTGTCTGTAACGGGATGTCCGATATTATTCATAAATCGACCTCCTGAATCGACCTTTTTATATTTAGACAATTGTTTAAAAAATTTATTTCGCTCTTTTCCCTGTGGATTGGATACAACGAAATTGCAAAATTTGGTCTTGGATTTGAGTATAGACACCGCATCTTTTGGTTTACATAATTCGTAAATGTCGCCATACAGTGGATATAAAGGAAGTCTGAAATTTCTTTCCGTAACAGGGTAATCAAATGAAATCGAGAAATCACACGCATTATAATCCGGGCGATAATTCTCTCCGGTATAAAAAACTTTGGGACACCTGTATTTAATATGTGATTTACCATAATAAGAAAAGAATACAAGATCAGGATTTACCGGCCTTATTTCAACGTGCATAATCTTTCTCAAAGTATTGACGAATATATTGCTATCCGGATCCAATTCCGGCCAGAAATCGCTAAAAGCTATCCCCAGAGATTTTTTCATTACAGATCAAAAATACTTAAAGCTCAAATATAAAGAGATGAACTTGGAATCCAACAAAGCAGTTCATAATAATCTGGTAAAGCTGGAATACATGAATTGAATAGGTTCATTGCAGAAAGTTATAAAATTCATAATATAATTGGCTGGGATTGTATCGTTTTAATATATTTCATCTAAACGTAATTACCTTTAGGATATTTTATTAAAATGAATCGCATCAGCATCATCACCATATGTTTTAATAATAGGTCTGAATTAGCAAAAACCATAGAAAGTATAGATTCGCAAACCGAGCTTCCATTTGAACATTGGATCATTGACGGTTCTACGAATTCCGATATCAATGAGTATTTAAATGCTACCCCACAACCTTCTTATCGCTATTGGTTATTCGAAAGAGATCAAGGAATTTCCGATGCATTCAACAAAGGTATTCAATCCAGTCAGGGTGAAATCATCCAATTACTAAATAGTGGTGATGTATTGTATGATTCTTCAGTCCTTTCCGTGATTACTCAGGTCTTTACTACGCACCCCGACATTACATGGTGTCATGGCCTCATAAATCTTTTTCGAGGAGGACATTGGGTCATTATTGGAAAACCATTCGAACCTAACAAATTATATCGGGGTATGAGGGCTACCTTTCATCCAACCATGTTTGTACGAAAAGAATTGTTTACTTCAGCAGGATTATTTGATCTGTCCTTGTCTATCGCGATGGACTACGATCTCCTGATCAGGATTCGAAAAGAGCCATTCCATTTTGTGAACATACCTATTGTTTCCATGGACCCGGGAGGAATCAGTAATTCAGGTTACTTAGATGCGCTGAAAGAAATAAGAAAGGTATATACT
>JBDTUE010000328.1:0-4672 GCA_040007895.1 Saprospiraceae bacterium
TAAAACTTAGTATAGAAATATATCGTATAGATTTAACTTTATTATCCTTCCAAAGTATCACTGCGATTAAAACCCCTATGATAAGGATTAAAGGAAGTGGTCCAAGTGCGCCATGCAATTCATGTCCTGAAGGAAAGATAGCTGCCCAGGCTATCGACAAACACATGGAAAAACTCAGTATCGCCGGAAAGTTATTTATTTTAAGTACTGAACTCATTTTATAAAATCCAAAAGAAAACAAAAAACACAGGATTGCAAGTACGAAAAGGGTTATAGAAAAAAAGATTTCTGATCCAGTGCCTATCGTTCCTAATTCGCTAACCGTCATTTTAAAATGGTTATAGTTACCATGAAGGAATCCCGCAATAATCGTGGTGATCCAAAACAAAACCGGAGCCCAGAAACCAAGCTTAAGTAAAAAATGGAGAGCTATTGATTTCCTTTTTTGAATAAATACTATGGCTAAAAGCACTAGTGTAATAAACACCGGGATTCCAATTGCCTTTTGCAAAAATATGGGATCCGGCATTGCCTGAATTCGTGTATGGCATTCCTGGGTACCGTTTAATAAAATGATAAAATCAATTATTTGTCCGGGCTTTAGCTCAAAGGCCATAGAATCTACATCGGTAATAAACTTTACATTCCTGGATTTTAATGTGCTTCCAACTTGAAATACATCCGGATTTTTCTCTGGCTCTATATGCCAGGATATCAAAGGATCTTCATTGAATTTTATTTTAATATCCAATTTATTGGAATGTAAGATTGGTAGTTTTTCCTGGCAAAATATTTTACAAACCGGAGTAATAGCAAGGACCAATAAAAGCCCCAGGATCTTATACCTAAAAATCAAATACTGTTTATCGGGAAAAATTGTATTCACTATGATAGTTTTTAAATCGGAAAATAAATCCATAGACACTGAAAGTGATGGTGACAAGATATTCCCAGACGAAAGACGAGAAGAAGAAAAAAGAAGATAGAAACTAGAAAAACAGCGAACTCACTCTCCGCTATGTTCATCCAATTGTCTGAGATATTTCTGATAAACAAAGTAGCCGGCTGACAGAGAAAATGCCATGATAGCCAGGGACTGAATTCCAGAAGCCATGATACTGCTGATAATCACAAAACCCAGGCCTACTGCACCAAATATGGCAATCCATTTATATACTTGATCCTTTGACTTATTGGTAGGTTGTAAAAAATATTTAATAGTATCTTCCTGAGCACTCCTGTTGAGAAGTTTAATTTTAATACTATGATCCAACATCATCCGGATCATTTCAAGTACAAATCTAAATGCGAGATACACTCCACCGATCAGCATGACTCCTCTCATCGTTTCGTTATTCGATAAAAAGTCTTTCATTTCTGACAAAGTAAAACTCTGGGCTTGTATCCTTTCAATAGCTCCAAGAAACAAACCACATATAGAAAATATTTTTTTCATTCTTAATTATTTTATCAATATGACCGACGAACTGAATAAAGGTTGCAAAATCTAGGAAGTTTTTAATTGGTTCAGATTATTCCGGTAAGCTTGAATCAGGTCTTTAAAGCCCCAAACCATATAAAACACAACCGGAATCAATAAGATGCTTATCCAATTCGATCCAAAATTATACGTCAAACCAGAAAAATAATCCCTGAAGTATATCATCAAACAAATCGTTGATAGTATAGAAATAGCTATCAATGCATTTACAATAATGCTAAACCAATTTTTTTCCCGGCTCACTGCATCTAATTGAGGCATGACCAGTGCTACCAAATCAAAACTAAAAGCTGGTTTATTTTGAAGACTCAACTGAAGTTTTAAATTTTGAATACCTTCAAGTTTTGCCTGGCAGTCAAGACAAGATTGAATATGCTCCAGATGTAATTTATTTTGGCCAATACCTTCATAAACATAATTCTCGAAGTCAAGGTCCGTTAAATGGCTTTCGTTCATAAATCTTCCCTTTTATATTGTAACAGAATATTTTCTTTGAGTGTTTTTCTTGCTCTATAAAGATAGTTTTTTACTGTCCCTTCCGGCAATTGAGTTATTTCCCTGATCTCCGAATAAGACAATTCTTCCTGGTGATATAAACCTATCAAGGTCTGATATAGAGAAGGTAATTTTTGAATCTCTTTAGCCAAAATTTCACCAAGGTTGTCAGGGTAAACCGGCAAATTAAACGGAATTAAAGTATTATTAGCAGATGAGTTTACTTCATCATCAAAATGAACTTCATGTCCTGAAGGAATTAATTCATCCAGGCTCGTAAATTTTTTTTTCCCGAGGTGATTAATACAGGAATTGTAAGCAATTTGACATAACCAGGTAGATAACTTGGATTGAAACTTAAATCCACTGAGATTTCTAAATGCTTTAATATACACTTCCTGGGCAATGTCTTTTTGATCCTCAATACTTTTAATCATCCTGCATATTACATGAGCGGTCATTCGTTCTGAATTTTTAATAATAGCGGCAAAAGCAGCCTGATCACCTTGTAATACTTTAGCGACCAGGAGTTTATCCTTTTCATACTCTTCAGCATTTTTATCCACCTTGTGATGAGACAGGTCATTGACCTTTTTGTTGCACAAATATGAATTGAAATTAATTAAATCCGGAGGATGACCACTAAGAGGAGTAAGAAATAGTAAAAAATACGGAGTACACTAAGGACAAATATGAACTTAGTTATAGGGAGAAAATGGATGTTGTAAATTCAAAGGACCTTAATTAAGTCTGAATCGATCCACAATAATGTAACCCCAACTTAAAGAACAGGAATCCGGATCCTTATGCCAATCTAAAGACACGTTAATCGGAAATTTTGCAGTGGTCAAATCCAATTTTGGCTCTTTAGGCAAGTCTACGAATATGTAACCTGAATTATTAATCTGGATCACATAATTACCACAGCATCCACATTTGATACCCCAACAGGCGCACTTTCTTTGATCCTCGCCGGTGATAATACCTTTGCTTTGGAAAGTGTCATCTTCCTTGGAGCAAAAAGAAGCACTTAAGAATAAAGAAAGTATAATAGTTAACCTAAAATTCATATAGACCTTTTCCAAAGTAACGTATTATGAAGGGATTTCGTTGGTTAATGTTTTCGTATATAAATCTGAATTCATTGATATCTTTCTTTATTACCGAATATTATCAACTAAACGTCGTAATAAAATCCAGTTTATTAGGGTCTTAAAAACAATCCGAAATTAACTTAACTTGAGATCGAAATAGACCAAAATCATGATTGAACTTACCTTCTTGTTTTTATCAAACTATAAAAAAAATATCTCACAAGAACATTCTCCCTTATTATTGGTTACTCAATGTAAACTTATCTTTTACAGTATACTGCTTTTATCGATCTCTTGTCGAACTTCTAAAGAAGAAACGATAGGAAATACTATTGTTACCACATGGCAGGGTGATAAAAAATCTGCAATATCCCTTACGTATGACGATGGGACCATTCATCAATTTACAGTGGCCAGACCTATCATGAACAAACTTGGTTTTCCTGCCACTTTTTTTATTATTACAGGAAAAATAAAAGGATCTGCGCAGGGAAAATTCATTGGGAGATCAGCAGATAAGATCATTAAAGAAACAGCTTCCATCAAAACGGATTCCAGCAATTTTTTTGAACGTGCTTCACTGATTGGGTTTACTGGAGTGCCTAAAATCGTTGACTATCATACCCAGGCAGGAGTTTTATTTGAATCGGGTAAGATTGAAGAAGCCTACGCCAAAATCGACACCGGGTTTGAGAAAGTAAGAGGGGCTAAAATTAAATCAATCAATGAAACGATTTACCATAACAATTCAAAGGATACTACCACCTGGGAAGATTTTAAAGCTTATGCTGCCGAAGGACATGAAATCGCGAGCCACACTGTAACACATCCACGATTGTCCGTATTGAATGAGGTTAACTTATTATACGAGTTGCAGCAAAGCAAAGCAGATATCATAAAATATGTAGGAGAACAGTATACTTTTTCTGCAGAATGTCCCTATGGCACCGAAAACGAACGTGTCATGGAATATGCTCATAAAATCTATCCTGCCCTCAGAAATCGAATGCCGGCTTCATACCTGGATGAACTCAACCGTTCCAGTAAAAGACAGCCTTACCCAAGCAATAAAGAAATCATTCAATGGCAACGAGGTCCTTTAAGAAGTATCAATATGACTACTATGAAATCCTGGGTCGATACTTGTATTGTACATGATAATATCTGGTTAGTGCTTGTCTTTCATGGAGTAGATAGTATTGGTTGGGAGCCGAGGACAGGTGCCGAATTGCAGGAATATTTTAGTTACATAAAATCCAAAGAGTCCGATGTATGGGTTGCCACTTTCGGAGATGTTACAAAATATATGAGAGAGCGGAAAAGTGCAATCATTAAAACTTCTGTTCAACAGGATTCAATCAAAGTGAATGTAACATCTGAGCTTGATCCAAAAGTTTATAATATTGCTATTACTCTGAAAACATATATTCCGTCATCCTGGAAGGAAATAAAATTATATAAAAATGAAAAGGGACGTATGCCGTCAGATTTAAAGATTCAAAAAGATAAGTCGGGATCTTATGTGTTGTATGATGTGATGCCGGGTGAGGGTGAGATTGTGCTAAGTATCGGGGATTAAATA
>JBDTUE010000329.1:0-4649 GCA_040007895.1 Saprospiraceae bacterium
TAACTCTGAACTTAACTATTTTGGTAATTAATCGTAAAGGCATCGGTTTATCCAACGGAAATTGAAGTGTACTCTTACTATGAAGATAGTTTGCAATTTCTTTTTTAAAAGATTCAATCCCTAAAGGAGCGGGATATAAACCAATATGATTTTTATAACCGGCAAAATAAATGAAATTGGAATTCTGGAAATTAAATGCCGCGATTCCATAACTTATTTTTTCTTCAGCCAATGGTGCAGCTTTTTTAATCGTCTTACGGATTTGTTCCAACACGAACTGCGTCTCGACCGGAAATGCCGCGATGTATTCATCTATAGTCGTTGGCTTCTTTTGTTGCATATAACCTACATTGAAAAAGTTGGAAAATCTAATCGATAAAATATTTCCGTCTATATCGTGAAGCAATCTTCAATAAAGTTCATCATGAAGTATGATGATCTCGTTAGGTTATATTTTCTGGAAATTAAACAACCAGTTTTTACCAAACTTATCCGTCAATGCACCATATTTTGCTCCCCATGGCATATCTGCAAGTGGCTCTGTAATCGATCCACCATCCGATAGATTTGAAAAAAAAGAATTTAATTCAGCTTCACTTTCACAATTAATGCAAAGATGAAATGTATTGCCTTCGATAGGTTTCTCTCTGTTCATATCTGATGCCATGATCGTGATGCCGTTCTGTGTCAGGACGGAATGTAAGATGAGATCTTTCATTTGAGGGGGCATCTGAGCAGCCATTTCAGGAGATTCCGAGACGGTTTGTATGATTAGTTCGCCGCCAAGACTATCTTTATAAAAATTCATTGCTTCGCGACAATTCTTGTTGAAGTTTAAATATGGATTTAATTGTGCCATTATATTTATTTTTTTAAGGTTTTATAATTTTTCTATATAATTAAGATGGGTTTATGCATTTTTTAATGCTTCGATATCAAATTTTTTCATTTTCATAAATGCCTTTATTACCCTTGGTCCTTTCACTGGATCACCCATTAGTTTACCTAAGATGACCGGAACGATTTGCCAGGAGACGCCGAATTTATCTTTCAACCAACCACACATACTTTCTTCACCGCCTTCTGTAAGTTTATTCCAATAATAATCGATCTCCTCCTGGGTATCACAATTCACTACAAACGATAAAGCTTCATTAAAAGTAAATTGGTGATCTCCTGGTCCATCCATAGCAGAAAATAAATTTTGATTCAATCTAAAATCGCCAAACTTGAGTTTGCCTTCAGCTTGATTTTCTCCAGGTAAATACAATTGCAAATCCTGGATAGCAGAATCCGGAAAGACCGAAGTATAAAATTTTATTGCCTCTTCAGCTCTCCCATATTGTTTATTTGCAAATAGGAAAGAAGGTTTGATTTTGGGAGCACCTATCGGAAGATCACCTTTCATCAATTGCCAGGTCATTCCATATTTATCTTTTATCCAGCCATATCGTTCACTCCATGGATATTTGTCCAGTCCCATGAGTGCACTTCCTCCTTTTGATAAGGCGTCCCAGATCCCTTGAATTTCCTCATCCGTACTACACGTGACCATCATTGAAATAGATGGATTTATTTTAAATATAGGTCCGCCATTGAGTCCCATAAATTTCTTGCCTTCTATTTCAAAGATGACCACCATAGGATTCTCGCTGGTAATCTTAGCGTCAGGGAAAGCAGAACAATAAAAATCAGCTGCTTCTTTTGCCTGGTTATCAAACCAAAGACAGGGATAAATTTCGTTTGACATGATATATAATATTTTATAAAAATGAATTAGTTTAAAAACGAATGAACAGTGGATAAAATTACTCCAGTCTCCATCATCACAGATACATGAGATTGGCCGGGTATAATAGCTAATCGCGATTTGGGTACACCGGTCATATCCGCAACCGTACAACCTCCAAGGAGTTGATAGGTTTGTACAAGGACCGACTTGTCTATACCATCGTTATCACCCATAATCAATAAAACAGGGGCTTTGATTGATTTGATTTTTTCATCACCAAGGTCAAAATGTTTTTTAATTAAAACCAGCATTTTATTTAAAAATGCATGCCAGTGGGACGTATCCGGAGCAACTGAGATATAATCTGCATTTAAAGGTGTATTGTCCAAATACTCTGGTTTCATGGATTGAAATGCATTTCGTACTTCGGACTGCCATCCTTCTGATTTGTACGTGGACGAAATAATAATAAGTTTATTTACCAAATCCGGATATTGAATAGCGAATTGATACGCGATGGTACCACCAAAACTATATCCAAGTATATCTGCATGATCTATTTTAAGGTATTTCATGACGGCAGCAACATCGTCAGCCAGTGCCGGGAAAGATATATCCCTGTTGATGTCTGCCGTGTGTCCGTGTCCTTGCATTTCTAATGCAATCACTTTTCTGGTTTTAGATAACTCAGGTATGATCTGAGCCCAATTCAAATGAATAGTCATAAATGCTCCATGTAATAATATAATGGGACTTCCTTCACCCTGGATTTCATAATAAAGCTTTTGTCCGTTGACTGGTGCATAACCTGTAGATTTTAAACCCTGGGCAGTTAATTGCATAGAAAATAAATTTATAAAAATGATTAATACTAAAGATTCACAGATGGATTTTAATTTGTCCAATGCCTTTGGCCAGGTATCCTGAAAATAAGATTTAAACTCCTGGTTGGTGTCCATGTCCACATGCAATAAAGTCTTTTCATCCTTTGCTAAAAATGTATAATTTTCTAATGATCCCGCCCAGCCTGTCACCTGGTCACCGGTAGTGATCTCCTGACCTTTGCTTACCATTCCTAGATGTTCAATGGATACGTATTGATTGGGTATATTCTCTTTGATTCTGGAAACCATGCCTTCGTTTTCTCCTTTCTCATTAGTACCTATAAATAACATTTTAGAATCTTTCTTCCAGGAGCCTTCATAGCGTGATGTGGGATTAAATATTGAAGTCCATTCTTTGTAGTGTTGTTCATCCAGCATAGTCTCATATACCTTCTCCGGTTTAGCATTGATTTCAATTTCAAAATGAATTTGTTCCAAACCTTCCGGTTTTTCTGCATAGGTTTTAAAACTATCCATGATAGCCTGCCAGCCTGCTCTTTGCATTTCGATTGGATTAGTACTTTCTGCTTCGAACGTTTCAGAAATATACGTTTGATCTCCACGCTCACTAAACCAGATTTTTACTTTTCTATTATCTCCTATTGTATATTCCAGGTATTCATTTGGAGTTACGACATCGAATACACCGCCAAAATCAAAACCCATACTTCCATTCTTAGCTTCCATTCGGTAATTGAAAGTACCGCCTGGTTTTAAGTCATGTTCTGCGCGGGGTGTATGCCATTCCGGAGAAGCACTACTCCATTTAACAATATGGTTTGGGTCCGTCCATAAGTTCCATGCTTTGGAAACCGGGACTGATACCAATGTCTCTATAGTTATCGTTTGATTATTCATACTAATCTGTGATTTTGTTAATTATTTATTTAATTATTGGTGCGTTAAATTGCAAAACAAAGATGCAGTAGAAAAATTATATCAGAGAGAGGCAAAAACGACAACTTTAGGGGTTGATTATGTCAAACAAGATTTATCTTAGCTAAATGAAAAATATCTCCGTGCTCGTACCGGAAACTGCCATCATGGAAGCTATTGCTACACCCCGATATTTGTTTACTGCAGCGAATGAATTTTTAAAAGCAGAAGGAAAAAGACCATTATTCCAGGTACAATTGGTCGGATTAAAGAAACATGTACGTCTAATGAATGATTTGGCTACGATCCATCCTGATAAAACGATCGACGAAGTTAAAAAAACAGATCTCATTATTATTCCTGCTATCAGCGGCTCGATCGATACGGCCCTTGAAAAAAATAAAAAGTTTATTCCCTGGATTATTCATCAACATCAGTCAGGTGCAGAAGTAGCTTCTTTATGTATCGGAGCCTTTCTCTTGGCATCTACTGGTCTGTTGCATGGTAAAAAATGTTCCACACATTGGCTCTCTGCCAATACATTCAGAGATATGTTTCCTGAAGTACAGTTGGTAGATGGTAGCATCTTATCAGAAGAAAATGGAATTTATTCCAGTGGCGGAGCTAATTCGTATTGGATACTTTTATTATACCTGTTAGAAAAATTTACTTCCCGGGAAACGGCCATCATGGCTTCTAAATATTTTGCCGTCGATATTGACCGGGACAGTCAAAATAAGTTTATGGTATTTACAGGTCAACGCAATCACCCGGATGTGTCCATAAAAGAAGCTCAAAACTATATTGAAGCCAATATTGAAACAAAAATTACGATCGATGCATTAGCCGATATCGTTTCACTGGGAAGGAGGAGTTTCGAACGACGTTTTAAACAAGCAACTAATAATTCTGTGCTGGAATACATTCAACGGGTAAAAATAGAAGCAGCTAAACGAAAGCTGGAAACCGGTAGAAAAAATATCAATGAAGTCATGTATGATGTGGGTTATACTGATCTAAAAGCTTTCAGGGATTTATTCAAAAAAATTTCCGGTCTTACACCGATTGAATATCGAAATAAATACAATAAAATAATTCTTGATCCTACCGACGAATTGATTTGATCAGGGATATAGTTTTTTCTGAAAATGTTGATG
>JBDTUE010000330.1:0-4639 GCA_040007895.1 Saprospiraceae bacterium
TGCCTAGCCGGCAGGCAGGCGAAATCGCAAATACGAAATAGTATGACGAGGGTTATGTGCATCGATCCCGATAGAAATCAGGACGATGATTTAGAATGTAAATGGTAGATGAATGATAAGTAACAACATTCTCCGAAATCCAAAATCCGATATCCGAAATAACTTGACGATTGACAATTGACGATTTACGATTCCACCGAAATCCCTGCCTAGCCGGCAGGCAGGCAAAATCCGATATCCGAAATAACATGTCGAATTATAATAACTAAGCAATGAAGTATTTAAAAGTATTAATCATTTTTGTTTTTATCAGTCTTAATCTTTCCTGTAAAAAACAGGCTGGTTCAATCCCTGATACAATCATAACCAACGCAAAAATCTGGTCTAATGGAAAAATCCAGGATTTTGATGCCATAGCGATCAAGGGTGATAAAATCATGATCACCGGCAAAACGGAAGAATTAATAAAATTAAAGACGGCACAGACAAAGATCATTGATGCTCAGCAAAAATTACTTTGCCCGGGATTTATTGATGCACATGTGCATTTTTTGGATGGGGGATTTAACCTTAGTTCTGTACAATTACGGGATGCATCGTCGAGAGATACTTTTATTCAACGCATCAGAGCATATGCTCTTACCATACCGAAAGGAAACTGGATTACCGGTGGTGACTGGAATCATGAATTATGGGGAGGACAATTACCTGAAAGATCCTGGATAGATTCTATTACTCCCGATCATCCGGTTGCCATTAATCGATTGGATGGTCATATGATCTTATGTAATTCTTTAGCAATGAAATTGGCAGGAATTACGAATGCAACGAAAGATGTCGCAGGTGGTGAAATACCCAGGAATAAAAACAAAGAAATCATTGGGATATTTAAAGACAATGCTGCCACACTCATTTATTCGAAGATGCCTGACCCGGGTGCAGAAGCAACAGACCATGCTTTAAAAAGTGCTATGCAATACGTAGTAGCTCACGGAGTCACCGGCGTACATCATATGGGTACTTTCCAGGACCTTGAAGCTTTCCGGAGAAATAAATCTTCGCTTATTACCAGGATCTATGCAGCGACACCTTTAGCAAGATGGCAAGAATTAAAAACGTATTGTAATGAAAATGGCAAAGGAGATAGCATCTTACATTGGGGCATACTTAAAGGATTTATGGATGGATCATTAGGATCACATACAGCAGCTATGTCTGCCGATTTTAGTGATAAACCAGGCGATAAAGGATTCCTGGTAAATCCACTCGATTCTATGAAAAAATGGATCCTGGCCGCCGATAAGGCAGGAATGCAAATAGCAGTGCACGCCATTGGTGATCGAGCCATAGCTTCTTTGATAGATATATTCGATACGACGATTTTAATCAATGGCACCAGAGACCGAAGATTCAGAATAGAACATTTTCAACATCCCGCTGCAAAAGAAATTGCCCGGATGAAAATGGATGATATCATTGCAAGTATGCAACCATACCATGCAATCGATGATGGATGCTGGGCTGAGAAAGTTATTGGACCTGAAAGAATAAAAACCACTTATGCATTTAAATCCATCCTGGCTGCCAATACTCATCTTGCTTTTGGAAGTGATTGGTTTGTAGCGCCACCTATACCACTGTTAGGTGTCTATGCAGCTAATACCCGACAAACCCTGGATGGAAAAAATCCTGGTGGTTGGGTGCCAGCGCAAAAGATATCCATAAGTGAAGCACTATCAGCTTATACAGAGGGGGGAGCCTATGGTGCTTTCCAGGAAAATATACTTGGAAGTATTAAGACGGGATATCTCGCTGACCTGGTCTTATTGGATCAGGACTTGTTTTCCATTCAAGCAGAGGAGATAAAAAATGTCAATGTGAAGTGGACCATGCTGGGCGGAAAATTAGTTTTTGAGAAATAAATATTTTGATCTAATTACATTCTTCTTGTATAGTTTATTCATTTATAACAATAAAATCTCTTTCACTATTAATAAGTAAATTATATTAATTCAATTAAAATAGAAACTTCGCCTTCGCTATTAAATAGATTAAATAATTTCTATCCTTTTAAAGATTATATATGCAATTAAAATAAAAATATACACTTAACTTAGTCCATGCTTTTGCAGAAGTGTTTTCGGTAAGTTTTTATATAAAGTATCATTCATCATTTTTCTCATTCCGTGATATAATTAATTGAAATTTATAAAATTCACATATCATGAAAACTAAGACCACACCGGTATTAATGCTTTTAATGTTTATTCTTTCATTGATTAATATTCAATGTAAAAAAGACGATGAAACTCCGGAAGCTACTGTACTTACTGCCAGCACGAACGTCGCTGCAAAAATCGCAGAGTACAAAGCTTTATTTGGAGGAGGAGACAATGGTGGAGATCCGGGATCAAAAGGAACAACTGGTTTTAGAGAAATTAATTGGGACGGACTTACCGATGCCGAGTCAGCACCTAATCTATATGCACCCGATTTATTTAATAGTCCTACTGCTCCCCGATCAAGAGGAATTGTATTAAGTACTCCAGGTACAGGGCTCATGGTTTCTGCAGATAATAGCAATCCGACTAATACGTTACCGTCATTCGGGAATATCAATCCAAAGTATGTACAGATCTTCCCAGCATTCAGTTCTGAACGATTATTCTCACCGGTTGGGAGTAATATTGCCGAAATCAGATTTTATGTACCCGGGTCCAATACCAAAGCTGCAGTACGAGGTTTTGGAGCAGTCTATGTAGATGTAGACCGGGTAGAAAATACCGCCTTTGAATATTTTGATATAAATGATAAATCATTGGGCACGTATGCCACACCTGTACTGAATAATGGCCATGTATTCTTAGGGGTGATTTTTCCAACCGCTATTGTACACCGGGTGCGCATAGAATATGGCAACTCCAAACTCGGCCCCGATGATGGCGGTAGTGTTGATGTATCAGTAATGGATAATTTTATTTACGGAGAGCCTCAGGCTAAGTGAAAGGTCTTGATCCACGAATTACACTGATGAACACGAATTATTTTTTGTATAAGTTAGTCAAAGAATGACTTCTCCAATGAGATCTCTTCGGGAAAGAAACTTGATCTAACTTCACCCTTTGTCTTTGAGCCAATCAGTCAGCTTTGATCATTCATTAAGATATCATTCACTAAGAGTATTGAAATAAACAATACTTTTGCACCCTCCAATGATCCTATCCCGCTACATTACTTTATCACTCTGCTGTACATTAGTTTCTCTTTCAAGTGCCAAACCATTAAAAGTTTTCGATAGAAGACTGGATGCACCACCACCCCGAATCATACGCACGTGCTGTTCATTTGGAGTAGATGTAAAAATGATAGGCATCCCTTTTTTAAGGTATAATGATATCACGGGTAGAGATTTAATAGGTCCTCATAAATATTTAGGAAGTAAGCTGGAAGGGAATGGTATTATTTACACTCGCCGTGGAGGCTTTGTTGACATCGGACATCTGAGAGATCAGGCTGACTGGACTGCATTTGTTTATGATCTTATAGTCAAAAACAAATCCCATGGCGAACCCTATCTTATTCATAAACTTGGTTATGAAGGTGGTCCAAAAACATTAAAAATAGCATTACCTAAATATCTTACCGATGAAGATTATATGATCATTGCAGGAAGAGTTGCTTATGATCTTTCCGTTTGGCATGAGATAGGGACCTGGAACGGCACGTCTCTTATACCTATGTTACCAGAAAGGTATTCCGCTTTTTCGATTGAAGATGGTTATAGTAATTTATTAGGTATACGACTTGGTATCGAAGCGTTAAAAAGTGACCTTCCTTTTGAAGAAGCCATGACTCAACTTATCGATGCGCAATTGGATTTTTTAAAAGCATTACCTGAAAAATCAGATACCTATAATGCAATGATGAGTGTAGAAGGCGACTGGTGGTCCAACCGGATCAGTCTGCCCAACGCCAAAGTCATTAAAAAAAGGCAATTCAACCTTTATCCATGCATCGAACCATCTTTACTTCCAACTTTTGAAATGGATCTTCCTGAAGTTATTTCTTTGTGTTTACCGGACCTCCCGCTTAAAGGAGAATCCAATAAATATTACAGAATTGATATCGAACTGAATGGAAAATTTCCACACAGAGAATTAGTCAATCTGAAAAATAATACCCGGAGAATTACTCAATTCGATTTTCCCGAACTCATTCAATATGCGGAAGCTGAATATGAAAAGAAATTTAATTTATTGATTTACAAAGAATCAAAACCAAAGATTAAAGCCCGTAATCATATTAAAGTAAAGGTATGATCTATCTTACTCAGATTATTTATATACACCCGACTGCGGAGTCTTCATTTAATGAATTCGAATCTATCGTCATTCCATCTATGACCAAATACGGCGGTACCATGATGCTTAGAGTCCGCCCTACTCCGGATGGAGTGATCCAGCATTCGATAGAAATACCTTATGAAATCCACATCGTTTCTTTTGAGACTGAATCAGGACTTACTTCTTACATGCAGGATCCCGAACGCAAGAAATTTTTATACCTCAAGGATCAATCTGTCAAAGTAAGTTATATTTATAAAGGTGTGCAGTTGTGAGTAATGAGCAATTGACGATTT
>JBDTUE010000331.1:0-4632 GCA_040007895.1 Saprospiraceae bacterium
GACTATCGTTTTTTCGGAGAAAATCATTTTGAGTAAAACCATATTGCAATTTTAAAATTAATAGAAAGATTGCAACATAGATTTTCATTCACGTTATATTGATTGGCTTAAAAATACTGAATTGCTATGCTATCTTCTTAAATTAAAAAAAGAGTCAAGCAGGTAATAGGATACTAAACTCAGAGTACTCTCCCTCTACGGAGTCTACCGTGACGACGCCTTGGTGTGCCTTGGTGATGATGTCGTAGCTCAGGGATAGTCCGAGCCCGGTACCATTGCCTGTAGATTTGGTCGTAAAGAATGGTTGAAAGATTTTGGACCTTATTTTTTCTGGAATACCTTGTCCATTGTCCCGGATGATAAGAGATATCTGATGGTCCTTTAAGGATGATTTTATTTTCAGTGTAGGATGGTAAACATTGCCGGATTTTTTTTCCTTTTCATTCATGGAATAAAAAGCATTATTAAAAATATTAATCAATACCCTTCCGATATCAGAAGGTATGATGCTCAAAAGCGGGATTGAAGGGTCGAGGTCGGTAATGAGATTGGCATTGAATTCTTTTTCTTTTGCCCGGATAGCATGATAGCTCAGTTTAAGATACTCTTCTGCAAGGGCATTTATATTCGTCTCTACTTTAACACCGGGTCTGGATTGAGAGTGTTCGAGCATACTCCGTACGATGGTTTCTGCTCGCTTGCCATGATGATTTATTTTTTTTGAGTTGTGTTTAATAAGGAAAATAATATCCACTTCATTTTTTGTATTCCGATGTTCGATTTCTGTTTCTTCTTCCAGTTCTGATATTAATTCCAGATTGATTTCGGAAAAATTGTTTACAAAGTTTAAGGGGTTTTGAATCTCGTGCGCGATACCGGCGGTGAGTTCACCAAGCGAAGCCATTTTTTCAGCATGAATGAGTTGGGTTTGTTTTTCATGCAGATCGGTTATCGTTTGATGTAATTGGCTTTTTTGTGATTCAATAAGTACATTTTGTTCATTTAGAGTGGTGATGGTTCTTTTACGCAACAATACCATTCGATAAAGTAATCCTGAAAATATTATGGAAAATAAACCAACGAATGAAATGAAACGGATTTTTGATTTTAACGCCAATTGGTTTTTAAGATCGACCAACTGTTGCTCTTTGAGTTGGTAATCATAATGCAGGGCTTGTGTTTTTTTGACTTTGTCTAATCCTTGCAGAGAGTCTTTTGCGGAAATTGCCAGATCATTGAATTTTAATGCTTGTTCATATTTTTTTTCTTTTAGGTAGGTGTCTTTCAGTGATTGTGCGCTTTGCATCAAATAGTCATAGTTATGTATTTTGTCTGCGATTTGATAAGCTCTACTTGCGCAGGCTATTAAGGAGTCGGCAGTGCCCCATTGATCAAACCATTTCGCCAGACTCAGTAAACATTCTATTTCACTAACGGGCTGATTGATGGATAAGTAGATATCATCGGCATGTACGGACGCTGCCGATAAAGCGGAATTGATATAAAACAGGGCGGAATCTTTCTGATTTAATTTAATATAAATATTGCCCAATAGAGAGGAAATCTGCGGAGCGAATTGAAGCATTACAAAATCCGGTACCAGACTTTGTTTTTGAAAAGAGATTCTTGCATATTTCAATGCACTATCCAATTGGTTTTTTTTATAATAGATGTCTCCATAATTCCAGGGACATAAGACGGTATTGCGGGGATCATCTGTTTTATACTTATCGGCTTTTTTCGCATACTCCAGGGCCTTATCCAGGTCTCCCTGATTTTTATAATTAAGCCCGATGAAATCCAGAGCCATATTGCGCGTACTGGTATTTAATTTGTCTATATCCAGTATAGCTTGAAAATGTTCAATAGATTTTATAGATTCACCCACACTCATTTGAGCAAAACCAAGCATAATGCGAATACCGGCTTCCTGATCTTTATTTTTTATCTTTTGTGTAATTCTTAATGCTTCATTTAAATACATTATACTCTGGTATGGATCGGATGATTTGGTTGCTATAGACAAAGAAGCAAATAAATCTACTTTGACGGAGTCATCTGAGGAATGATTATTCAATAGCCGGATAAAGCTATCTATTATATATTTTGTGGGTTGTGCATGACCGCTAGTTGCAGTCATCAGCACAAATAAAATTGTAACTATAGGGCTAAGCCCAAATTCAAACTGTATTCCTTTCATTTTAAGTGGAACGTGAGGTCCAGAAAAAATGATCTGGGTTGAATAGCCATGGTATAATAATTCGCTTTGGGATTTGCTTTTATAGTTTCCTTTGTAACCGAAGCGGTGTCAAAGGTGTTAAAAAAGATACCACCGGTAATAGGTGCTGTCCAATCCATCACACCAAAATGATTGAATATATTATTGACGCTTAATTTTATATTTATTTTATTACTTATAGCATATCCAAGATTCAGATCAAATTGATTTACGGCAGGCAGGTAAAAAGCCTCATTAATATTAGCCGGTCGTCTCGATAAACTGTACCAATTGAGACCCGCATATATTTTTTTATACTTATAAGCCGGCGTGATATTAAAAATATAAGGAGCTGCAAAAATGCTGATTTTTTTACCGGATTGATCGATGATCGTATCGTCTTTTGGTCCTAAATCTCTCGTATTCCAGGTCTGATATCTATCCGTGATGAACTGTTGAATGACAGCATTGGCTCGTAGACTCCATCTTGAATTAATTTGAACGGTTGTCTCCAACTCTACTCCTGTAGCATGCGCTTTATTGTATAAAACAGGTAAATTATAAAAAGAGGCATCAGCACCTATACTGTTACTGGCATAGACTGCGTAAGGAATACCGGATAAAACACTTAAAAATGGAGTCAAGGTTAGGGTAATATTCTTTGATTGATATTTTATTCCTCCCTCCAATTGAATGGTAGTTTGAGGTAATACATTAGCAGATGCACCTGCAGTTTGGCTTGCGGTATAGGTACTGATATCAGGGACTTTGCTACCATTGGAGTACCTTAGGTAGTAAGCCAGATTTTTATTTTGCCTGTAATTAATACCCGCGCTGTAAGAATATGCATTAGATTGTTTTTTGTATGAAACAGGAGATGTCAAAGCCCCGGTATAATTATCATAGATCGTCAATGGATCATGGTCTGTTCCACCTGAGCCCGAGATATTATTAGGAGTGGGTCTGCGGTAGGAATTCGAAAAATGAAACCATTCATATCTTCCTCCCCAATCAAGATTGAGTCGTCCATTGATATCCCACTGATGACCAATAAATAGAGCATTGTCCCAGGTTTTAATATCATTATATTCTGCATATAGTGGGCCATAATTATATGAACCCACTCCCAGCCGATCGGTAAAATGTTGTACCGGGCTACCGTCTGCAGGAGAATATTCGATGGCTATCAATTGCGGCTTGTCTTCAATAGTGGAAAGACCAGTAGCTGCACTCGCATTGGCATTGTAGTATTTTAATTGACTTTTATTAGAATATAATCCACCGGTGAATTTCATATTCTTCCAAGTCTTGCTGAAGGAACCTTGATAGAAAAAATCATTTATATCATTATCTACATAGGTCAGGGGAGTAAAAAAGACTCCATTAGGAATGATCTCACTGCCAGGAAGATTACCATTGAAAGTAAAAGGCACGGGTTTGGTAAAATCCTGGGTGAGTGTACCATATTCCTTCCTGGTGCTTGCATTCAAAAACTTGTAACTTCCAGTCTTGCCCAACAGATCAAATACTACATTAAATAAAAAGGAAGTGACATCTGAGGGATATACAATGAAAGTTCCGACATCCGTCGACCTTTTATGAGAGAACTTAAAAGCATGATTGGTTTTCCATGCATCGCCCAACCGCTGTTCCCAATGTAAACTAACCGAATTGTCTTTCAAATGATTGAGATCCCGGCTATCATAATCTATGGTCCGAACGCCATCTCCGTTAGAGGGGAGAGTAAGTTTCACAGCATCAATTAATACAGAACTATAATTTTTAAAGTTTCCAGCAGGTCTTGGATTATCGAAATCAACAGTAGGTGTAAATTCAAAATCTTTAGTGTGATCATTCAGCCATTTAGCATAAAGTTTTATTGATCCGGTTGAATACGTTTTTACAAGGTTACCTTTAATCTGCCCACCATGGCTCAACGGATAACCAGGATACTTTGCCCCATCGGCATGCCGGTAATGACCACCTATATTATATCTCCATGATTTATCCTTGCTCAAGGGTCCTCCAATATTCCCTTCTGTGCGTAAATAGGGATTTCGACCATTACCTTCAAGACCAAGTCTTGTTGATAAAACCCCATCAAATTGGCTTTCGCCCATCTTAGAAATATAATTAAAAATACCTCCTGGCGCATTGACTCCCAGTATGGATGCTGACCCCCCACGGACAGCTTCTATCTTGCTGAGATTTACATCTGCTCTAAGATAACCTCCCGGATTACCGCTCTGGCCAGATACAATAGGAAACCCGTCTTCTTGCATGGAAATAAGATAAACACTACCATCAAAAACCATTCCTCTCGTGAATATCTGATTACGCAGTTCTCCTCTCGCTGATTGAACAAAAACCCCCGGTATCAAACGAAGTAATTCAGAGGAACTGTTTGGAACGAT
>JBDTUE010000332.1:0-4599 GCA_040007895.1 Saprospiraceae bacterium
GCAGAAAGATTACTTCCCCTTGCCATTTCAAGTAAATGACCGAATAACCCAAAGCCTGTTACGTCCGTCATTGCATGGACACCTGCAATCTGAGCCAGCTCTGCACCAGCTTTATTCAACGTACACATAGTTTCCACCATTATTTTCTCATCTTCCACTTTAAGCAATCCTTTCTTTTGAGCCGTGCTTAATATTCCTACACCAAGTGGTTTAGTAAGAAACAGGAGGTCACCTTCCTGTGCCGTATCATTTCTCTTGATTTTATTTTTATCAATAATACCCGTTACAGCCAAACCAAATATCGGCTCAGGGCTATCGATACTATGTCCACCAGCCAATGGTATCCCTGCGAGGTTACAGACGTACCTGCCTCCAT
The DNA here is from genome assembly GCA_040007895.1 of Saprospiraceae bacterium. Classification (GTDB taxonomy): domain Bacteria; phylum Bacteroidota; class Bacteroidia; order Chitinophagales; family Saprospiraceae; genus JADJLQ01. The sequence continues at coordinate 377 of JBDTUE010000332.1, forward strand.
CCACTACCTTTCTAGCAACTTCCAGTGGAATTTTGTTTACCGGCCATCCTAATACAGCGATAGCCATGATTGGAGTACCACCCATCGCATAGATATCACTGATCGAATTGGTTGCAGCAATCCTTCCGAAATCAAATGGGTCATCTACGATGGGCATAAAAAAATCCGTAGTACTTATTACAGCCTGATCATGTCCTATATCATATACTGCCGCATCATCTCTTGATTCATATCCAACCAACAGTTTTGGATCCTGCAGGAAAGTTTGAGATGATTTTAAAATGATTTCAAGGTTTGCCGGCGAAATCTTACAACCGCATCCCGCACCATGACTATACTGAGTGAGTTTTATGGATTCCATGTATGGATTTTGATTTATGGTGAAGGATCAGATCAGCATTGCTTACAGGATCTATTGTATCGCTCGTGATCCGGATTACTGAAGATGGTAACCTGCGAGCTACACCTCCTTCATAATATTTATCGTAATAGTTTAGCGTAATATCTGCAACGCGATCATATTCTTTTTTTGTCAAAGCCTCTAAGGCCAGTTTGGTATTAAGTCCTCCTAACCGTTTACTTATTCTTAGTATACTTAACTCGAGTTTTTCATCACCAAAATGAGAATAGGTTTTGACTAAGTGTTGTATCCTTACTTGTTTGGGAATATCAATAAAATATACTGGTGCTTTTCTTATCTGTTCGAATAAAGGATGTGGTATCCGCACCAAACCAATACGTTCACTTTCGTCTTCAAGCCATATATCGGATGGATCCAGTCTATATAGGTCCTGAGCGAGATTATTTTCAAATTGCTCCTGACTTGGTTGTGGTTGTTCTCCTATCCAACCAAAAGCAGAACCTTTATGATGAGCTAATCTTTCCAAATCAATGACAGGTTCTTTTCGGTTGGCCAGTTCGTTGAGTATTTCAGTTTTTGCTGATCCTGTCTTTCCACCCAAAATTAAAAGCGGGTAGGTGATTTCAAATGTCTTTAATACCCAATTTCTATAGGCTTTATATCCACCGATTAAAGTAAACACCTTTTCAAATCCTGCCGTATTGAGCAACCAGGCAACACTATTACTCCTCATTCCTCCACGCCAGCAATGCACTCGTACTGTTTTATGGCCAGCATCCTTCGGATTGGTTGCAAGTTCATTAGCTTGTTTGATTATAGCTGACATTTTAGGGCCGACTATATCAAGGCCACTTAGGATAGCTTCTGATTTACCTACTTGTTTATAAAGGGTACCAATCTTAGCCCGTTCTTCATCATTAAATAAGGGTAAGGTATGTGCATCAGGAATGTGACCATGCTTGTGTTCAGCCGGAGAGCGCACATCAATGATAGGGACATTCCCTTCTTTAATCCATTCTTCTATAGTTAGAGGCCGGAGCATATTGATGACAAATATAATTTATAATTCTTCCTTGCTAATTTGGGTGTATGTCAGATTGCACATATCACTATAGCCCGACCGATCCCGAAATCGGGGCATTCTCACAGACCAAACCTTAGTGCAATCTGACATACAACCTCTAATTTTACAGTGAAGCCCAATACAAAAAACTATTTTAATTTCATGCCCTGATGCAATGGCCGGATTATTCCCTTATTGATTGTGGTGGACAAGAAAAACTTGAACGCTTTGGAACCTATATTCTGAGACGACCCGAGCCACAAGCAATTTGGTCAAAACAAAAAGATGAAAGAACCTGGGCTGAATGGGATGCATCCTTCTCAAGAAATAACCAGGACCAGGCAGGTGGATGGATTTTTAAATCCCAGCCATTAAAGCCCTGGTGGATAAACGTATTAGGTTTGAAAATACAATTACAATGTACTTCCTTTGGACATGTAGGAATATTTCCTGAACAGATCAGTAATTGGGTATCGATTCAGAATATGATTAAAACAATGCCGGAGTGTAAATTGCTCAATCTTTTTGGGTATACCGGTGTAGCAAGTCTAATCGCAAAACAAGCAGGTGCTGATGTATATCATGTAGATGCTGTTTCTACGGTATTGACCTGGGCAAGAATCAATATGGAAGCATCTTCTTTAAATGATATCCGATGGGTGGCCGAAGATGCTTTTAAATTCGTAACCCGTGAGGTGACCAGAGCAAAATCGTATCATGGGATTATCCTTGATCCACCGGCATATGGCCGGGGGCCAAAAGGTGAAAAATGGACTTTACCAGACCAAATTGATTCCTTACTGTCCAAATGTGCTTTGTTATTAAAAGATCAGGGCAGATTTATCATACTTAATATGTACTCGATGGGCTACTCTGCATCGATAGCTAAACAGTTATTGAGCTTACATTTTCCTCAATGGAAAATTCAGGGTAATGAGCTGATATTAAAGGCGGAGAGTAAGGTAGAATTGCCGTTGGGTATTTATTCTATGGCATACAAATAAGAATTCCAACACATATTGTTTAAATTAATATATATAAACTACTCACCTTATGTTAATTCTGATTTATAAAATCTGAATTAACATCTTATTAATCCAGATACAAGATTTGCAAGGATTTTAATAATTACCTTTGCGCTCCATTTTAAACAATATCAATCGATTATGGATATCCGGAACATAGCAATCATTGCCCACGTAGATCATGGTAAGACGACCCTAGTCGATAAGATCTTGCACATCACTAAAGTCTTCAGAGACAATCAGGAGACGGGTGAATTAATCATGGACTCTAATGAACTCGAGCGTGAACGAGGTATTACTATCTTTTCAAAAAACGCATCTGTCACGTACAAGGATGTAAAAATCAATGTAATCGACACCCCTGGTCACTCTGACTTTGGCGGTGAAGTAGAGCGGGTATTGAAAATGGCAGATGGTGTATTATTACTAGTAGATGCTTTCGAAGGTACTATGCCTCAGACGAGATTCGTCTTACAAAAAGCATTGGAACTTGGACTAAGACCAATGGTGATCATTAATAAAGTAGACAAACCAAACTGTCGTCCTGTTGAAGTTCACGATCAGATATTTGATTTATTCTATAACCTGGGAGCTACAGAAGCTCAATTAGATTTCCCAACGTTTTATGGCTCCGGCAAACAAGGATGGTTCAATGATTCTCTGACTCCGAGTGCTGATATCACTCCATTATTAGACGGAATACTGAAATATGTACCAGCTCCAAATATTTCGGAGGGCAAACTTCAAATGCAATTGACCTCAATTGATTACAATTCTTATCATGGCCGTATAGGTATTGGCAAAGTAACCCGGGGTACAATCAAAGAAAACCAACAAATCGCTTTAGTGCAGGCTAATGGTATTGTTAGAACCAAAATTAAAGACTTGTTCATTTTTGAAGGAATGGGCAAGAAAAAAGTATCAGAAGTGGTTGCAGGTGATATTTGCGCCGTGGTAGGCATTGAATCATTTAATATCGGTGATACCATCGCGGATGTCGAATCACCGGAAGGATTGCCTACTATCACCGTAGATGAACCTACCATGAATATGAGTTTTGGTATAAACAATTCTCCATTCTATGGTCGTGATGGAAAGTATGTCACTTCACGGCATTTGAAAGAACGATTGAATAAAGAAACTGAAAAGAATCTCGCTTTAAGAGTTGAAGAAACCAACAGTGCCGACACCCTGATGGTGTTTGGAAGAGGTATCCTCCATCTCGGAATATTAGTGGAGACGATGCGAAGAGAAGGTTATGAATTAACCGTAGGTCAACCCAAAGTAATCGTCAAAGTGATTGATGGGGTAAAATGCGAACCCTTCGAATTACTGGTAGTAGATGTATTGACTGAATATAGTGGTAAAGTAATTGATCTCGTTACCTCCAGAAAAGGAGAGATGCATGTAATGGAAACCCGCAATGACATTCAACATTTAGAATTTGAAATTCCTTCCCGCGGTTTGATAGGACTTCGATCCAGAATATTAGTACAAACTGCAGGTGAAGCCATCATGTCTCATCGGTTTATGGAATACAAACCTTGGAAAGGTCCTATGGCTGGTCGGAACAATGGTGCATTAATTGCAAAAAATCTTGGATCAGCTACGGCTTATTCTTTAGATAAATTACAAGATCGTGGTTCGTTTTTTATCGAACCCGGAGATGAAGTATATCCAGGCCAGATTATCGGAGAAACCACTAAACCAGGTGATCTCGTAGTCAATGCCTGCGAACCTAAAAAATTAAGTAACGTTCGTGCATCAGGTACGG
>JBDTUE010000333.1:0-4564 GCA_040007895.1 Saprospiraceae bacterium
CTAAATTCCAATGAACCATCTATCAGATACAAAATCAGCGTTAAGGTATAGATGGTCTACTTCACAAAAAATAAAAGCATTACGGAACGAGATTAAATGCAACGAAAAAATACTAAAGTTGCATACCAACCAATGAAATGGCATTAAAAGATTAAAATGTTTTTATATCGGAAGAAATGAAAATAATTACCTGGAATTGCAATATGGCGTTCCGAAAAAAAGCGCCATTCATTCTGAAATATAAGCCAGACCTATTAATCGTCCCGGAATGTGAACATCCGGACAAACTACTATTCCCTGATCGTTTAAAAAAACCTACAGATACATTATGGTTTGGTAAGAATAAAAACAAAGGGCTTGCCATTTTTTCATATAGCGATTATCGATTCGAGGTGATTGAAAATCATAACCAGGATCTGCAACTCATTATTCCGATTTTAGTAACGGGAGGACAGTTTAAATTCAACATGTTTGCTATATGGGCTCATAATCCTACAGATCCTGAAGGACAATACGTAGAACAGATTTGGAAAGCCCTGCACCACTACTCTACTCTATTGACCAATAATCAAACTATATTAATTGGTGATTTTAATAGCAATACGATTTGGGATAGAAAATACCGGGTAAGTAATCATTCAAACGTGGTTAAATATTTAGAAGAAAAGGGAATTTTTAGTACCTATCATCATTTTCACCAACAAAAACAAGGTGAAGAAAAACATCCGACCCTTTACATGTATCGTCATAAAGACAAACCATATCATATTGACTACTGTTTCGCATCCGCAGCTATGATAGAAAATCTGCATTCTGTCGAAGTGGGTAAATATAAACGATGGGCCTTACATAGCGACCATGTACCTGTTATGGTCACATTCCATTCCTGGAAAGAAGAAAGTCGGTCTGACCCCTCCACACTAGTAGTCCTTTAATATGACTACGACGTTGAGAATTATATAATTCAAGGAGAGTTTGGTAATGTATAGTTTTCCTTTTTTGAATCATATCGAATTTTGACTAAAATGTGAATGCTCCAAAAGTAAGAGGTCATGTTGGTAATATCTACTCTATTTAATTTTTAAAATTGTACCCTGAAAACTTTAATTTCATTTATAGAAAATTTGAAAATACAATTATGGACAATTCTGAAATAAAAGATCCACTCTTTCTTGAAGCTGTGAATTATATCGATCGTGGTGACTATATCCAACTTCAGGATTTATTAGATAAAAACCCAGCCCTTGTTGGTACTCGACTCGAGCTTCCTGAAGGTGGCTATTTTAAAAATCCTTATCTCTTATGGTTTATTGCGGACAATCCAATCCGGGTGGATACATTACCAAAAAATATAGTTGAAATCACCAGACTCATTATGGAATATGTCCGGATTCATGACATCACCGTATTTCAGGAACAGATTGATTACACACTCGGATTAGTTGTCACTGGTCGTATCCCCCGTGAATCAGGATCACAAATTGAACTAATGGATTTGTTGCTAGATGCAGGTGCAATCCCAGGCAATGGACATGGCGCATTGGCTCACGGCAATGTAGATGCAGCCCGGCATCTCTTGAAAAGGGGTGGAAATCTTACGCTTACAACAGCTATTTGTCTGGAGCTGAAAGAAGACATTTCTCACCTGGCTCAAAGTTCTTCAAAGAGTGAGCGTCAAATTGCTTTGATAGCTGCAGCATTTTTTGGAAAGTCTGAAATGATTGATTTCTTAATACATCTTGATATTGATGTAAATTCATTCATAGATTCGTCCAGCGGTTTTCATTCACATGCGACAGCTCTGCACCAGGCAGTTTACTCTGGATCTATGGAATCAGTGATCTTACTTATTGAAGCAGGTGCCAACCTGAATACTACCGATCGTATATATCAAGGCACACCACTTGGTTGGTCTGTATACATGCAGGAAGAGGAACAAGATGTACAAAAGAAAAAACAATACGCTGCAATTGAAACATATTTAAGGGAAATAAAAAATAATCAATTATAGATTTGATAGTCAGTATTTATTTAGAAAAGCTGGCTACCGGAATTAATAATTTCTTCCGCCCAGATTAAATTATTTTATTCTTTATTGCTTTTTTTTAAAGGATATTTTAGATCTTTTTACCCAAATTACAATTGGGAAATAATTTTTCATTTATAATAAAATCCATTTTCTCCATTTTATCGTATAAGAATCAACATTTAATGAAACTTATATTTCAACTAAATGAATCAAACCATGAAAAAGACTTTTATCTCTGCTTGTTTTTTTATCACGAGCATTCTGATTTTATTGAACAGTTGTCAACAGAATCAACCGCAATCACCTACAGACCGGGGAGGGATTTATCAATGTAGATGGTGGTAAAGTATGGTATAAAGTAACCGGGGAAGGTCAGAAAGTACCAATAATCCTGTTACATGGAGGTCCGGGAATCCCAAGTTATTATCTCAAACCAATGGCCGCCCTTGGCAAAGACCGTCAGGTCATTTTTTATGATCAATTGGGTTGCGGCAGGTCTGACCGTATGACAGATACCAGTAAAATGACCGTCTCCCATTTCGTAGAGGAATTAAAACAGGTCATCGACCATTTTGGTCTTAAAGAATTTTATGTATTTGGCCAGTCCTGGGGCACTATGCTTGGAACGGATTATTATTTGAAATATCCTGAAGGAATTAAAGCATTAATCTTTAGCAGTCCAGCCATCAGTATTCCAATGTGGGTTAAAGATGCGGATACCCTTATTGCTACTTTACCCGATTCAATCCAACAGGCTATCAGGTCGAATGAAAAAAATAAAACCTATGAGGCTCCGGCTTATCAACAAGCGATAGAAATGTACTATCAGCATTTCGTAGCTAGAAAATTACCCTGGTCACCAGATATGGATAGTTGTTTCTCCCAAATGGGAACAAATGTATATATGTTTATGGGAGGGCCAAGTGAGTTTACAATTACCGGGGAGTTGAAAAATTACGATCGTACCAATCGTTTAGGTCAGATAAAAGTTCCGACACTTTTTATTACTGGTGAATATGATGAAGCCCGCCCTGGAACAGTTCAATATTATCAAAGTTTAGTACCCGGTGCAAAGTTTGCAATGATTGAAGGATCTGCGCATTTGACCACACAAGACAAACCTGATGAAGCTACTAAAACAGTCAAAGATTTTCTGAATAGTATCGAATCAAAGAAATAAAGATCCTAACTGGGAGGAAGCTCATTTTCAAAATAGTCCTAAAACAAATTTAGTACAACCACGTTTAAATCATACTTCAAATTTGAATTTTGGCAATGTTTCCAGATCCAGTTACTAAAAGGATTAATTAATCCCGCGAGTCTTTTGATTCATAAACCTTAATTTGCGTTCAATTATTAAATGCAAATCCGGAGGAGCTTCATGAATGTATTGTACCAAAACAAATTCCTGGCCCCATTTCTTTTATTGTTTCTTCTAACAAGCTTATCCTACTCCCAGGATAGTTTGCAGATTAGTCTTTTATCTTGTAGTCCGGGTGAGGAACTATATAGCACATTCGGCCATAGTGCATTCAGAGTCCGGGACTTTAAAGGAAAAAGAGACATCGTTTTTAATTATGGAACATTCAATTTCAGAGAAAAGAATTTTTATCTGAAGTTTATGCAAGGCAAACTCAAATACTTGTTATCTGTAGAGTCCTATGAAGATTTTATATATAGTTATGCATTGGAAAACAGGATCGTATATGAACAGGAATTTAATCTAAGCCAAGAACAGAAAAGCCAATTGATTCGTGATCTTCAGATCAATGCACAACCGGCAAATCGTGCATACAAATATGATTTTTTTTGGGATAATTGCTCTACCCGGATCAGAGACAAAATAGACCATGTATTTAATCAATCCATCAATTACCCGGTCCGACCAGGAATTCCATTTCGCGATTACCTACACCGTTATCTTGTGCATTCACCTTGGAGTCGCTTTGGAATAGATCTGATATTGGGAATGCCAACTGATGCAATAGCTCAAACAAGAGAAGCCATGTTTTTACCTTTGGAGATGATGTATGTGTATGATAGTGCTACGATACATGAAATGCCTACTAACTCCAGATCACATATTATTCAGGCTTCCATTGAACAGCCATTGCATAAAACCAGAATGACACCATTTCTTGTTTGTCTACTTTTATTTGCGATAGTAGTGTTTTGCAGATTCGCTTTAAATAAATCTTTAGCCGGCAACATTATTTTCAATATGGTAATGATTATCACCGGGATAGGTGGCCTGATCATTTTTTTTCTTTGGTTTATTTCCGAACATACGACTACGGACAATAATTTGCATTTGATATGGGCAAATCCCCTGCTTTTACTCTACCCGTTTCGAAAAAAAATATGGAGTCCGGCTATCCTAATTTGGCTAAGCAGGGTGTATGTTCTGATGTTATCCTTGCTCATTTTATTTTTCAAGGTTTTACCCCAGGCTATGCCTTCGGAATGTATCTTCCTCTGGATGACATTGATTCTGATTGTTATTCCTGAAGCTCAAATTAGGCTCGGAAAAAAATC
>JBDTUE010000334.1:0-4536 GCA_040007895.1 Saprospiraceae bacterium
AGCGCTGACATAAAGTTGTGATGGGCTCTTGGTCCAGCCACTAAAATCAATAACCCACATGGCTGCAACGAACCCTATAGTACCCCAAAACCGGATAGGAGGAAATTCTTTGACTATGTTGTATCCTTTTTGTTCGAGAATGATATAAGATACTGTATTGTTGAGCGCGAGGGTAGGCATATATACCATACAATTGAGCAACATGATCGTATGCAATGTCGGATAATCTGTCACGGTCGATGCCCATAAAAGGAGGCCTGCTCCGATAATATGACACATACCCAAAACCCTTTCGGCATTAATCCACCGGTCCGCTACAATGCCTAATAACGCCGGCATAAACAGGGAAGCCAAACCCATAGTACCGTATATACTACCTACCTGTACCCCATTAAAATGCAATACATTAAACAGGTAAGCTCCAAGTGAAATCAACCATGAACCCCAGATGAAAAATTGTAAAAAATTCATCCATACGATTCTAGTTTTGATATTCATAACCCAAATTGTTTTTAGGATAAAAACAGAAAGATAGACAATTGATGCATATGGATACCATCCCATTAAAAGAATTTAGCTGGTCTGTGACGATCGGATATTTTCCTATTTTCGCAGGGTGAAGAAACCAAAACCGTTTTTGATTGGAATCACTGGAGGCAGTGGTTCAGGCAAAACTTCATTTATTAAAGCATTACGGGATCGTTTTTCAATCGCGGAATTATGTATTATTTCCCAGGATGATTTTTATCGCCCGAGAGATGATCAGGACAAAGACGCTGAAGGGGTGATTAATTTTGATTTACCGACTTCCCTGGATTTGAAGAAGTTTTCATCGAGTGTAAAATCTTTAGTGGAAGGCAAAACCATCACACTGCAGGAATATACCTTTAATAATAGAAACAAGAAACCGGGCATAATTACATTTCATCCCGCACCGGTCATTATCATAGAAGGTTTGTTTGTATTTCATATTCCTCAGGTGAAATCTAAACTCGATTTAAAGATTTATATCGAAGCTAAAGAAAATTTGAAAGTCATCCGCCGGATTAAACGGGATCAGCTGGAGCGGAATTATCCATTAGAAGATGTTTTGTATCGTTATGAAAAACATGTATTACCCGCTTTTGAACGATTTATTTTCCCGCATAAGGACGATGTCGATCTCATTATCAATAATAATAAAACGTTTACGCCGGCATTGAATATGCTGTGTGGATATATCAATCAATTAATCTTAAAACCTGGAAAATGAAAAACAATTTATGGCTTGTACTGCTCGGTGGAATAACCCTTCTTGTAGTACAATGCAAGGATTCAAATGCTGACACCAAACCCGCTGTTACTAAATCTTATTCCATTGAACAATTTTATAAGACTGTCAATACTGGTTTAGCTGATTTTAATAAAGAAGAAAATGCTTTATTGATACATAGCAATTCAAGTGGAATATACAATGGTTATTCATTGCCTGTCAATGGAGATAGCATGACGGCATTGACCCATTCAACCGTAGAATCATTTTTTATGGTAGGATATTTAGCGGATGGAGTTTCTTATTTATATACTGCAGATCATGGAGGAGATGAAAATGATCATATCTATCTTCAATCTCCATCATCTCAACCTAAAGATCTGACGCCAGGAGCCAAAGTGAAAGCTGGTTTTATACAATGGCTCAGCCCCGAGCGTGAAGGCTTTTTATTCACTTCAAATTTAAGAGATCCTAAGTATTTTGATATTTATGAAATGAGTATAAAGGATTTAAAGACAACATTGATCTTTACCAATAAAGATGGATATAATGTGTCTGCTGTATCCAGAGATAAAAAATATGTGTCCCTGGCACAAAGTATTACTACATCCAATAGTAATATTTATGTCGTAGATCTGGAAAGCTCCAAACAAAAAAACATTACACCTCATCAGGGGGATCAAACTAATGTACCTCAATACTTCAGCAAAGACAATACGTACCTATATTATCTTACGGATGACGGTGACGAATTTCAATACCTCGTGAGATATAATCTAAAGGACACCATTAAAGAAACAGTTTATAAGACGAGCTGGGACCTCATGTATGCCTATGAATCAGATGAAGGTCATTTCAGAGTGATTGGAATTAATGAGGATGGGAAGACAAAAATCAGGATCAGTTCATTGCCCGATAATAAAGATATTACTATCGAAGGCTTGGACAATCTTAGTATTAATAATGTTTTGTTTTCGAAGTCAGAAAAGAAAATGGCATTTTCAGCAGGCAGCTCCAGCACTCCATCCAACATTTATATTTATGATTTTGAATCTAAAAAAACAAAACAACTCACCAATAATCTTTCTTCTGAAATAGAACCCAAAGATCTGGTCGATGCTACGGTGATCCGGTTTAAATCGTATGATGGGCTGGAGATCCCATGTATTCAATGGACCCCCAAACAAGCATCTGCTACTAATAAAGTACCTGCTCTGGTTTTTGTACACGGAGGACCTGGTGGACAAACCCGGCAGAATTATTCTTCCCTGATTCAATACCTGACCAATCAGGGTTATGTAGTATTGGGCATTAATAACAGAGGCTCCAGTGGGTATGGAAAGAATTTTTATAAACTCGATAATCAAAAACACGGCGATGCAGACTTGAAGGATTGTGTGTCTTCTAAAGATTACCTTGCAAGTTTACCTTATGTAGATACATCCAGGATAGGTATCATTGGTGGATCCTACGGTGGATATATGGTGATGGCTGCATTGACATTTGCTCCGGAAGCTTTTGATGTTGGTGTAAATATTTTTGGAGTGACCAATTGGCTCAGGACTTTAAAATCGATTCCGCCATATTGGGAATCATTCCGCAAAGCTTTATATGATGAAATGGGAGATCCTTATACTGCGGATAGTGTTCGATTGTATAAAATTTCTCCATTGTTTCATACGGATCAGGTCACTAAACCATTAATGGTATTACAAGGAGCTAATGATCCTCGTGTACTGCAGGTAGAATCCGATGAAATTGTAGCAGGGGTAAAAAGAAATAATGTTCCTGTAGAGTATGTTTTATTTCCGGATGAAGGCCATGGATTTGTAAAGAAGGAAAATGAAATTAAAGGGTATGGTCAGATCGGGACTTTCCTGGAGAAATATCTGAAAAAACAAGCTGTAAAAAATTAATGGTTCTTCGCTATTCTTCGCTGTTTTAAGTTGGTAAATCGCTATAAAACTCTTAAACGATAATTTAGGTTACCGGTTATTTAGGATCTAGGGCAGGACAGTGCCAAAATACTGGTCGAGCAGCAAAATGTGTATTTGGAAAACAAATCAATTGCCCGTGAAAATGCCATGACATGGAACTATCCCAGAGCGAGTTTATTTTGGCACGAGTTTTTTTGTTACTTTTTTTGCGGAAAAAAAAGTAAGGCTAATAATTAAGAAAATTATTTTTAAAATTTACCCACTAAATATGGTAAAGAGCCAAATTAAATTAAATTCCGGAACGCTGAATATTTCAATTATAGGTGGGGGAGCTGCTGGATTTTTTGCAGCTATTAGACACAAAGAATTATTTCCTGATCATGAAGTCATTATTTATGAAAAGACTTCAAAAGTATTGGGTAAAGTAAAAATCTCAGGAGGAGGACGATGCAATGTCACTCATGCCTGTGATAGCCCAAAGGAACTGATTCAATATTATCCACGAGGGGGAAAAGAACTCCTGGGGCCTTTTCATCAATTTGATACTAGTCATACGATTGCATGGTTTAAAAATCAGGGAATAGATCTTAAAACAGAAGCTGATGGACGGATGTTTCCTACGACGGACAAATCAGAAACTATTATTAATTGTTTCCTTCATTTAGTTCAAACACTGGGAATTCAGATTTTATTTAATCATGAGCTCATTGATTTTTCTGTAAGTGAAGATAAATTCAACTTGGTTTTCAAACACGGTCATACTCAGGTTGCTGATAAATTGATTATAACCTCTGGATCGGGTGAAACCTCCTGGAATACATTAAAGAAGGCAGGTCATGCGATAGTACCCCCGGTTCCATCTCTATTTACTTTTAATATTGATGATCATCGGTTGAAAGAATTTCCGGGGACATCATGGCCCTTGGTTGAGATTAATATTGTGGGTACTAAGTTTGAAAGTACAGGACCATTATTAATTACACATTGGGGATTGAGTGGTCCGGCTATTCTAAAATTATCATCGTTTGCAGCCATTGAATTGTTTGAAATGGATTATGATTTTTTGATCGCTGTAAATTTTATGCATCCTTATTCGGTGGTAGATCTTACCAGGCTTTTAAAAGAAACCCGTGAATCATCTTTAAACAAACTAGTCATCAATACACCAATGCAGGGATTCAGTACGAGAGTTTGGCAGTCCTGGTGTATCTCTGTCTTTCACATTGGTCAAAAAAAATGGCAGGAATTATCTGTAAAAGATATTGAGCAGCTTGCGCGACATTTAACGGAAGCTACTTTTAAAGTGAAAGGCAAAAGCACCTTCAAAGAAGAATTTGTTACAGCAGG
>JBDTUE010000335.1:0-4503 GCA_040007895.1 Saprospiraceae bacterium
GCTTACCACAATAGACGCTATATTTACACGAATGGTTAGAAATCAGATCCCAAATGTACTCACCCTGCTTAATCTTTTGATGGGATGTATCGCTTTGTATTTTATATTTACACAACAGTTCAATATCGTCCTTAACCTCATCATCATAGCGGCCATTGCAGATGTGTTTGACGGTATTATTGCCCGAAGGCTTGGTATAGAAGGTGGGCTTGGTAAACAATTAGATTCGCTTGCGGATGTAGTATCTTTTGGAGTAGTGCCGGGAGCCATCCTTTTCCAACTTATCCGATATGCTTATGATACCCAAAATACGTTGAATATGGGATCTACAGGAATGTTCATTGCCTTCGGTGGATTTATATTTACGCTTGGTGCTGCCCTCAGGTTAGCCCGCTTCAATATCGACACCAGGCAGACAAAAGAATTTATAGGATTGGCTACACCGGGTGCTACTATTGCTGTATTGGGATTAATGCTTATTCACCAAAAAGGCTCCGGAATCTGGTTTGAGGTCATCATGAATCCATATATTTTATTGGGTTTTGCAATCCTCTTAAGTTTTTTGATGAATGCACCGGTGCGGATGTTTAGTCTCAAATCCGTAAGCAGTGGATGGGCCGCCAATAAACTTCCCATCTTATTTTTGGTACTCTGCCTTCCTGTTGCATTGATCTTTAAAGGACCTGCAGTATTACTACTTCCATTCGTTTATGTAATTTTGTCCATACTTATTTATAGAAAAGCATGAAGTTTACTGCACAGATCCAGGTGATGCCTCACAAAGTCTTACTCGACCCGCAGGGCAAAACCGTTTCGAATAATCTCAAACGAATGGGTCTGGAAGCCCTCACCAATGTTCGTATTGGGAAAAATATCCAGATGGAAGTAGAAGCACAGGACCAGATTTCAGCTGACCAATTGGTTAAGACTGCCTGCGAAAAGCTGCTCATAAATCCTATCATGGAATATTTCGAATATACTTTGTCAGAAGCCAATTAATGTTGTACCTGGTGCCGACTCCTATCGGCAATCTGGATGATATCACCTATAGGGCAATCAAAGTGCTCTCTATGGTTGATTACATACTTTCTGAAGATACCCGGACCACACAGTTGTTATTGAGCCATTTCCAGGTCACTAAAGATATTCGTTCGTTTCATGATCACAATGAACATGGTCGTCTTCCTGCTGTCATCGCCGATCTTAAATCCGGAACCAATATCGCCCTGGTGTCCGAAGCGGGTATGCCCGGAATCTCAGATCCGGGATTTTTACTCGTAAGAGCATGCAGGTTGGAAGGAATTGAATTAACTGTATTACCAGGTGCCTGTGCATTGATCAACGCCATCGTTGCATCCGGCATTCCTACTGAACCATTTCATTTTGAAGGTTTTTTACCTCATAAAAAGGGCAGACAGACTAGACTCAAATACCTGGCTACCTTACCACATACCTTCATCCTCTATGAATCGCCTCATCGTTTTTTAAAATGCCTTGATGAATTAATTGAACATTGTGGAAGTGAAAGACATATAGCAGTATGCCGTGAACTAACTAAAAAGTTTGAAGAAGTGCATACGGGTAGTTTGATTGATCAAAAAAAGTATTATGAAAAGGAAGGTGTGGTGAAGGGAGAATTTGTATTAGTGGTGAGTGGGAAAGAATGATGTTAGATACACCGTACACTAAGTCTGACTCCGCTGGAGTCAATGCACCATTTGCTTTGATCCTTTAATGCAGTCAGACCACGCTTTGGTCAATCTATTCAAATAAATCTGTCAATCAAATACTACTGGTTCGACTCCAGAGGAGTCAGACTGCATTAACAGCTAAATCTCTTCATCGAATCTAGAGGAGTCGGACTTTCAGACGTATACAAAGTATCTCTACCTATGCATGCTCTTCCTGGTACTCTTTCGCATATTCCTCCATCAACCTCTTTTGAATATCTCCGGGCACTGCTCCATACTCAGCAAACTTAGTCGAAAACTTTGCTTTACCCTGAGTCAACGATCTGAGTGTAGAAGAATAACCATCCAATTCAGAAAGAGGTACACGGGCTTTGATCTTTTGATAATGACCATCACTATCCATACCCATGATGATCGCACGTCGTGTCTGAAGATCACCCATGATATCACCCATCACCGTGTCACCACATAGGATCTCGAGATCATTGATAGGTTCCAGTAATTGTGGTCCTGCATTTTGAAAATTATTTTTGAATGCCATCGTACCTGCTATCTGAAACGCCATATCATTGCTATCGACAGCATGCATTTTACCGTCATAGATACTTACCCTGATATCACGACAATGGCTACCGGTAAGAGGACCTTCATTCATTTTACTCAAAACCCCTTTCTTGATAGCGCTTGAATATTTTGCATCAATAGATCCACCTACGATACACCAATAAAAAACTAATTTACCACCCCAGGGCATCGTTTCTTCATCCCGTGTGCGGACATTCAAACCATCCGGATCGGGCATTCCTTCATAATATGGTTCAATGCGCATATGTACTTCACCGAATTGTCCTGCACCACCAGATTGTTTTTTGTGGCGGTAATCGCCATTGGCAACTTTAGTAATCGTTTCACGATAAGGAATCCTTGGTTTAATGAATTGCATGTGTAAGTCCTGGTTTTTCTCCAACCGGTGTTTTATCATATCCAGGTGCAATTGCCCCTGGCCATGAAGTAGCATTTGTTTGAGTTCCGCTGATTGTTCTACAATGACGGTAGGGTCTTCTTCCTGGATGATATGTAAAGCTTTGGCTAATTTTTCGATATCATTTTTTGAAGGTGGTTGTACTGCCACCCTGATTCGCGGTTCTGGAAAATGGATGGGTTCAATTTTCCGGTCCTGGCCTTTTACACTAAGTGTGTTATTAGTATGACTGTCTTTGAGTTTTACTACTACACCGATGTCACCGGCATATAACATATCCACTGCCTCCCGGTTTTTTCCATTGGATATATAGAGTTGGCCAAAACGTTCAACATTTCGATTGGAGGAATTGATGAGTTCGTCTCCCGATTTTAAGGTACCAGCAAAGACTTTAAAATAGGATACGTTACCTACTTTGGGTTCTGATAGAGTTTTATAGATGAAGATGGAAGTCTGGTCGGAACTATCACATTTGAGCAGACCACCTCCTTCCAATGGTGCAGCAGGTCTGTCGGCAGGCGATGGACAAATATCATTGATGAATCCCATGATACGACCTGTACCCATATTTTTTTTCGCAGACACACAAAATACAGGGTAGATGCTTTGATGAGCTATGGCTACACGTAGTCCATATGAAAGATCTTCTTCGCTCAAGGTGCCTTGTTCAAAAAATCGGGTCATAAGCTCTTCTTCATTCTCCGCAGCAGCTTCTACCAGTTTATTATGTAATTCCAGTGCCTTTTGTTTTTCTGAATCCGGGATGTCTTTTTTAACCGGTTTACCACCATCTGCAGGAAATTCATACATGACCATTCGCAAAGCATCAACGATAGAATTAAATCCGAGACCTTGATTCAATGGATATTGAACTTCTATTACTTTGTGCCCAAACCGGGAAACGGCCTGATCCAGGGTGGCATCAAAATCGGCTTTTTCATGATCGAGTTGATTGATGACAAATATAGAAGGTGTGTTAAATGTCTGAACATATTCCCACATGATCTCCGTACCCACCTCTACACCATGTGCAGCATTGAGCACCATTACGGCTGTATCGGATACTTTAAGTGCGGAAATGACTTCACCAATGAAATCGTCGGATCCCGGAGTATCTATAATATTTATTTTCGAATCTTTCCAGATAGCATGCTCCAATGAACTGAATAATGAACTCTTGCGTTCCTGTTCGAGTGGATTATAATCGGATACAGTATTTCCTTCTTCAATATTGCCTCTGCGGGTGATCCCATGGGCTTCGTAGAGCATGCTTTCTATCATAGTAGTCTTGCCGGCATGAGCATGCCCCAGCAAGACTACGTTGCGGATATCTTTTGATTCGAAATTCATAGTCATAAGGTTTTTATTATTCAACCTTAAGTTAGAGCGATGGTCTGATATAACCTACGAAAAGATGGAAATATTGATATTAGAAGAAAATCAAAAGTGTAAATTCTTAATTAATAATAGAATAGGCATTAATCATTTTAATAAGCAGCCATTACATCATTAAAATAATAATTGGGAATATATCATCAAACCCAATAGATGAGCATGATTTAGAAACTTAGAATTACAAGTACTTGGTAAAACTTTTTTAATAGAAGATTATGCCCGCAAGTAAATTCCTTTCTTATCCAACCATCTTCCGACACTCCAGCAAAGCAGCATATACGTGAATGCCCATAAAAAGGATCCTGCATAACAACCCGCCGGTGAAAATATTGTTTGATAGATGGACTCTTGCAATGATTTACCACTACCCGTTCTGAAGAAATAAAGCAAGGTGATTAAAACTTCAGAGAGCAAATAAATGATTAATGGATTTCT
>JBDTUE010000336.1:0-4478 GCA_040007895.1 Saprospiraceae bacterium
CTGGCCTCCCATCAAAGCTGTCAATTCATCAAAGACAATTTTGATCATCAATTCTCCGGGTTTTACAGATTTGAGTACGTTTTCAGTACCTAAAGCCTTATCTTTTACTTTATCCGTAAACTCTTTGGCTATCTTATAGTTAACATCTGCTGCTACAAGTGCTCTTCGAATCTCTTTTATAGCTTCTGCAATATTGAGCTCGGTAATTTTATTTTCGCCTTTTAAAAATTTAAATGCGGTTTCTAAATTATCATGGATGGATTCAAACATCAATTTTTGGTTTTTATGAATGAAAAAGAAGTGCAAAAATAGGTGAAAAATATGGACTTATTACCGGCTTAAATGCGACTTGATCAATTCAGAAAAAGGAGACAAAAAGGGAGGGGAATTAATTTTTTTAAACGGGATATTTTTTAAAAATATCACACTGCATTTTAAAACCAGGATGATATGATTGAAAGTATAATTTGGGATGAATTATTGATACGCCGGATTTGAATTATTTTGATGTTTGTTTCGTGTCAATACTGCATTATCTTTATGATTAATAATATTTTAAATATGAAAAATGGTAATATCTCCGGACTTTTATTTTGTTTAGTCCTGTTCGCTTTTTGTAAAAATGAACCTTCAAATTCATTCGATACAATTAAAAGTGGCTTTGTCACTGAAGGCTCGGATCCCAAGGCCATAGCTATTGCGGACAAAGTCATTGCAGCCAGTGGAAGCAGGGAATCATGGGATTCTATTGCTGTATTGAAATGGAGTTTTTTTGGCCGTCGAAATTGGATATGGGATAAAAAAAATCAACTGGTAAGAGTAGAAAACACTCAAAATGACACAAAATTAATCCTTGACTTGAAGACTATGCAGGGAAAAGTATTTAAATATGGAAAAGAATGGAATGATCCCGATACGCTCAAAAAATATCTGGAAGGTGCCTATAAAATGTGGATCAATGACATGTATTGGCTGGCAATGCCTTTGAAAATGAAAGATGCAGGAGTCCACCTCAATTACGTGCGGGAGGATACTACTCAGAGCGGTATACAGGCTGATGTGATCGCTATGACTTTTGATAGTGTAGGAGTAACCCCAAATAATAAGTACGAAGTATGGGTAGGTAAGAACAGTAATCTTGTAGCCCAATGGGCTTATTTTCCGAATAAAAATGATAGTGTTCCCTCTATTATCTCACCCTGGGATGCTTATATAAAATATGGTGGAGTATTTCTTTCTTCGGACCGTGGACCAAACAGGCAATTTACAGGCATCAAGGTCATGAACTCTATTTCCCCTGAAATATTCAAAAATTTTGATCCTATTGATTTTGATCATCTTTGATGAGTTAATAACATTTACTAAAAACAGTTTATGAAATTCCATGCTTTTTTGATCCTTGCAGGTTCCATAGTACTATTTCAACAATGTAAGAATAAAGTTAAAGGCCCTTCTATCCCGCAAGCGGTAGCTCCTAAAGTAATTGACAGCTTAGTCAGTATTATAAAAAAAGATACCATCGGCGATTTATTGGGTAAATATGCTCTGGTAGATCTTACTACTGACACCACCGTATTAAGTGCCAAAGAAAAACAGATGATGCCAATTCTTATAGAAATCGGGAAATTAATGGACGATATATTTTGGAAAGAAGCGTATGGCGATAAATCCACTTTTCTTGATTCATTAAAAGATCTGAGGTATAGAGAATTTGCAGCTATTAATTATGGACCCTGGGACAGATTAGATGGGGATAAGCCATTTCTACCGGGTACGGGGACTAAATCACCAGGTGCGGGTTTTTATCCAAAAGACATGACAAAAGAAGAATTTGACCAGTCAACATTCAAAGATAAAAATGGGTCCTATTCGATAGTACAACGCGACGCTAAAGGAAAATTGATGAGCGTACCTTATCATACTTATTTTAAATCAGAAATCCTTAAAGCATCGGAATTGCTCAAACAGGCATCAGCTCTGGCAGAAGATCCCGGATTGAAAAAATACCTGAGCCTGAGAGCTACTGCGTTGCTTACGGATGATTATCTGGCAAGTGATTTAGCTTGGATGGAAATGAAAAACAATACACTGGATATCGTAGTGGGTCCGATTGAATCTTACGAAGATCAACTCAATGGAAACCGCGCATCCCATGAAGCATTTGTTTTAGTGAAAGATCAGGAATGGAGTAAACGATTGAGCAAGTATACTGGTTTATTGCCGGCACTTCAAACGGGAATTCCTGTGGACGAAAAATATAAAAAAGAAAAGCCTGGTACGGCCTCAGATCTGAACGCTTATGATGCTATTTATTATGCTGGAGATGGAAATTCAGGCAGTAAGACTATAGCGATTAATTTGCCCAATGACGAACGGGTCCAGGCAAAAAAAGGTACCAGGAGACTTCAATTAAAAAACACGATTCATGCTAAATTCGAAGCTATCCTAAAACCAATTGCCAATCTTTTGATTGTACCGGATCAAAGAGCGAATATAAAGGCAGATGCATTCTTTTCCAATGTAATGTTTCATGAAGTAGCCCATGGCCTGGGTATTCAAAATACTATAAATGGAAAGGGAACAGTTCGGGCTGCGCTTAAAGAACACTACGGTGCTCTGGAAGAAGGTAAAGCTGATATCCTCGGGCTATATATGATCCAGCAACTTCATAAACAAGGTGAAATCACCGGGGAGATGAAAGATTATATAGTGACGTTTGTGGCCAGCATTTTCAGATCTATTCGGTTCGGAGCTTCTAACGCCCATGCTAAAGCCAATTTAATTCGATTTAATTATTTTAAAGAAATTGGAGCTATAGATAGAAGACCAGACGGAACTTATAGTGTAAATTTTGAAAAATTTGATGCAGCAGTAGAGTCGTTGACCAAATTGATTTTGCAAATTCAAGGCGATGGTGATTACGAGCAACTGGATAAACTGATTAAAGAAAAAGGTGTTATTTCCGCTGAACTGCAATCAGACCTGGATAAGTTATCTAAAGCTAATATTCCGGTAGATATTATATTCAATCAAGGTCTTGGAACATTGGGATTGGCTCCTGTAGCAAAGTAATAGTTTAACAATTACAAAACATGAACCTTTAATGTTTTATTAAATCAAGCTAAGGTTCAATTACAACTATGGTTTAAGCTTATTTTTACTTTAAATGAGGTTTGATCTGCTTGTTTGAATCCAACTTACAAGAAATCATTTCCTAGAAACATATCCACGCTTTGGTCCCGAAAAGTCGGGACTTTTTTTTTGTAATCAAAAAAGTATCAGGTACTCTGTTTTTCTATTGAAGAATTAGAAGAGAAAAATCTTTTATATATCCAGACAAAATAAAGACTGTATATTCGACCTATATATGTCGGATAAATCAACATATCTTCAGGGCAGGGGAGCACAATTCAATCCAAATAGTCCGTTTGATCATTTTCTAAAAGATGAGCATCTAATCCTCGATACCAATACCAAACATATTCCTACCCATCCCAAAACTATAGTCAATAAAGTAGACAGCCCTGATATACCATTGCCGTATTCTATTAATCCTTACCAGGGATGTGAACACGGATGTGTGTATTGTTATGCCAGGAATACGCATCCATATTGGGGTTATAGTGCCGGACTTGACTTTGAAAAGAATATCCTGATAAAAGAAAATGTGCCCCAATTATTGAGAGCGTTTCTAAATAAAAAAAATTATCAGGTTGGCCCCATCATGATTTCAGGTAATACAGATTGTTACCAACCGGCCGAACAAAAATATCAGTTGACGAGGAAAGTCCTTGAGATATGTCTTGAATACAAACAACCTGTCGGATTAATTACAAAGAATGCATTGGTATTACGAGATATGGACATCATTCAACAGTTAGCGGAAGAACAACTGGTATATGTAATTCTTTCGATTACTACATTAGAAGAATCTCTCAGGCAAAAATTAGAACCCAGAACAGCAACTATTTTGAAAAGGCTTCAAACAGTAGAAAAGCTTAGCAATGCCAATATCCCTGTCAATGTAATGATGGCACCTATCATTCCCGGTCTTACGGATACAGAAATATTTAAGATGGTAAAAAAAGTTAAAGATTATGGAGCCTGGGATTTGTTTTATACAATATTGAGATTAAATGGCGATGTCGAAGTGATATTTAAAGATTGGGTGGAAAAAAACTTCCCGGACAGAGCGCAGAAAATATTGAACCAGACGGCAGAAGCACATGGGGGACAAGTTAATGATTCGAGATTTGGTACCCGGATGAAGGGCATTGGCACAATAGCTGAAACTATTAAATCAACAGTAAAAATGGCCAAGAAGAAATATGGTTTACCGAGTAGGCCAATGCCTGTATTGGATTGCTCAAAATTCACCAGACCTGGGTCTCAGCTTAGTTTGTTTTAATCAATAAATAAAGAAGTATGTCCTGTTATAAATTTGTTTGTGAAGCGAGGATGTCATCCAGGGTTTCTCT
>JBDTUE010000337.1:0-4471 GCA_040007895.1 Saprospiraceae bacterium
GATGGTTATAAATTTAAAATATTCCGTCATGACGCAGATGATCCTGCATCATTATCCGACAGCTATATACAATCTTTATGTGAAGATGTAAGTGGGAAGATCTGGGTGGGAAGTTCATCTGGTACAGTTGATCTATTTGATCATAAAACAGGCAAATTCCAGCACATCATCCAGGAAACCAACACCCCGCAAAAAACACCCAATGGACCAGTCAATCAAATCCTGGTTGATAAATCCGGAAATATCGTAGTTCAATTCCGTAATAAAGTAATATTCATAAAAAATTCCGTTTCTGACAAAAAGGATACTATAAACTTTGACCTGGAAGAGGTTTTGTTTCCTCCGGGTTTATTAAATCCGTTTATAACTATTTTAAAAACCGGAACTATTTATTTGTTCCAGAATCTTAGCTCTGTCTACTATGAGTTTCTTCAAGCCTCCCGTGAATGGTCCGCTCGTAAAATGGAATATGAATCCTTAACTTATACAGGCAAGCCTGAAAAGTTGAATATTTATCGGGCCCACGAGGATACAGTAACTCAAAAATTATATATCATCTGCAACCTGGGCATTATCCGGTTTTATCACGGCAAAGCAGAAGAAATAATCTTAAAATATCCTGTACAACTTCTTCAGCAAAGTTTTATGGATAAGGATATGAACATATGGTTTTGCAAACACGACACCCTGAGTATATTTAATATTACTAAGGGTAAATTAAAATTTCTTACTTCATCAGATGAGGCAAACAAAGTCAACGTAATCCTGGCAAATTGCACATTTGTAGATCGCAGTGGAATGATTTGGATTGGCTCAAAAGGATATGGTATAGTGGCCATCAATTACCGCGCCAGACAATTTCATCATATGGACAATACTTCGGTGTTTTCAATCCTGGAGACATCGGATAACAAGATTATCGTAAATAGTGGCAATAATTTGGGTAAAACGCTTGACCTGGCCACCAGTACATATACTGATTCAATTAATATACATAAAGCCAAGCGCTATTTTGATAATTTTAATGAACTAACCTTCCCGTCTATTACTGATAAAAAACACCATCGTTGGTTTACGGATCATCAGCGATTAGCTTATATCGATTTAAATACAAAACAAACCCGATCCTATACGTTGCCCTTAAAGCAGACGAATTACGATTATTCGATGGTATCTGATCTCAAAGAAGATGAGGCAGGAAGTATATGGGTGGCTACTATGGAAGGTCTATTCTGCCTTAATCCTGACGTTGAAACCTGGAGAATTTATAAAACGGATCCATCAGATAAAAGTTCTCTGAGCTTTAATTCGACCTTTAGTCTTTGTTTTGACCCTGTCGAACCCAGCAGGTATTTGTGGATAGGTACTAACGGCGGAGGACTTAACCGGATGGATATGTCCACCGGTAAATTTGAAAGATATACCGTAAAAAACGGATTGCCTAATAATGTTATCTACGGAATATTGAGGGACAATCGGGATAATTTGTGGATGAGTACCAATAAAGGTTTGTCGTGCTTTAATGTCCGCAATCAAACTTTTAAAAATTATGAAGACAAGGACGGGCTCCAGAGCAATGAATTCAATCACAATGCATTTCTCCGTAGTACATCGGGTATTTTATTTTTCGGTGGAGTTAACGGGTACAATTATTTCAATCCTGATGAAATCGAGACTAACCAGATAGCACCCAAGATCGCCATTACGGATTTGCTGATCAGAAATAAATCCATTAATTCAGGACAATTAAATGGTCCGTCTCCGGAAGCACCATACCTCGGTAAAAAAATCATATTGCCCTACCGGGATAATATGATTACGTTCGAATTTGCAGCACTTGATTATACCGCACCACCTAAGAATCAATATCAATATAGGATGGAAGGCTTCGATCATGACTGGGTTAATTCCGGCAATATCCATTCGGCGACCTATACCAATCTAGATCCCGGAACCTATACATTTAAAGTAAAAGGTAGTAATAAAGATGGTATCTGGAGCGAACAAAGTGCATCTGTTTTAATTACCATCATTCCACCCTGGTATATGACCTGGTGGTTCAGGAGTCTTATTGTGGCCCTGCTATTCCTTAGTGCATACGCGTTTTACAAATACCGTTTAAATCAAACCCTTAAATTAATGGCTATACGCAACCGGATCGCTACTGATCTGCACGACGAAATAGGAAGTAACCTGAGCAATATTGCTATCTTCAGTGAAGTAGCACAGCATAAGTCCGATGATAAAAATGATTTACTAAAAAAAATAAGCAGCTATACGCAAACATCCATGGATGCCATGAATGATATCGTATGGATGGTCAATACCCGCAATGATCGCTTTGAAAATATCATAAACCGTATGCGTCAACTCGCCGGTGAAGTCCTGGAGGCAAAGGGCTATTCTGTCCAGATAGATATCGATGAAAGAATAAATTCATTTTCTATGAATATGGAAGAACGAAAAAATTTCTATCTCATTTATAAAGAAACAGTTAACAATATTGCAAAATACGCTCTTGGATCAGAGGTGCGGATCACAATGAAGGTCAATCAGGATGATGTAATGTTAAGTATAAAGGATAATGGTGTTGGTTTCGATACCAAAACCATAAACAGCGGCAATGGTTTGATCAATTTGCGTACCCGTGCAAATGCATTAAAAGGTCAGTTACAAGTCCAGTCTATGCCCGGTGAGGGAACTGAAATTATATTAAAATTCAAAGTATAAAACCGAATTACGAATGACGAATGAAAAATGAAAGAATGAAAGAAATGAAAGAAATGAAAAGTGAAAAGTGAAGAATGAAAATGAAAAGGTTCTCCGACTTTCGGACTTTCCGACTTTCGGACTTTTGGATTGAAGAATGACGAATGATTCGAATGGACGAATGAAAAATGAAAGAATGAAGGTTGACTTACGATTTTTACCGAAATCCGATATCCGAAATAAATTGATTGAAGAATGACGAATGCTTCGAATGTAGGAATGAAAGGAATGAAAGGAATGAAAAATGAAAGAAATGAAAAGTGAAAAGTGAAGAATGAAAATGAAAAGGTTCTCCGACTTTCGGACTTTCCGACTTTCGGACTTTTGGATTGAAGAATGACGAATGATTCGAATAGACGAATGAAAAATGAAAGTATGAAGGTTGACTTACGATTTTTACCGAAATCCGATATCCGAAATCCGAAATAAATTGATGAATCCCTATTATTAGTGATAAGCGAAATATAAATAATCTGATAATATTGCACGATGGTTACCCGGGTATTTGTCTATGATGATAATATTGGAAGGCAAGAAGCACTTAAAATGTTATTAGAAACCACGAACGATATGGTATTTGCAGGTGCACGGGTAAATTGCAGTTCTGTAGAACTGGATCTTAAAGAAGCTAAGCCGGATGTAGTATTAATGGATATCGATATGCCCAAGGTAAACGGTATCAAAGGCCTTAAAATAATACGACAGTGCGCTCCCAAAGTATATATTATCATGCAGACGGTATTTGAAGACGAAGAAAAAATATTTGAAGCCATCCACGCGGGTGCCCACGGTTATTTTTTAAAAAAAACACAGCCCCTAAAATTAATCGAAGGTATCCGTGATGTTTTAGATGGCGGTGCACCTATGACACCTTCCGTGGCAAAAAAAGTGCTGGAAGTATTTAATCAGCAACATGTACATCGCTCTGAAAATCATTTTGACCTTACTCCCCGCGAAAAAGAAATTTTAGCGATGTTGGCAAAAGGAATGAGTTATAAAATGATTGCCGATTCCAGTGACATCAGCTTTAATACAGTCAACTCTCATCTCAAAAAAATTTACGAAAAACTCCATGTTCATTCAGCCACCGAAGCAGTCATCCTTGCTTTGGAGAAAAAAATTGTATAAGTATAAATTTCAAACGTTTCTTCTGAAAATCAGAAAACTCCAGCAAATTCTAATCAGCAATATTCTAATGGAAGGTCAGCACAGCTAATATCACGATAGATAATACAATCAATAAGGTGTAAGGGCCGAGAGATTTTACTTTGATAAGGTAGGGCATTGGATTGCCTGCCCTTGCTTTATTTACCAGTGAATTACTATAAATCAAAATACCAATCAGGACGATGACCAGAGATAACTTTGCGATCAGCGTCGGGGTGACGCTTAAGGTCTTCCAATACGGAGTAATCAAATACAATCCTGAAATTACAAGCAATGTTAACCCGATCTGTCCCATCCTGCTCAAGTGCAAGATATTGAGCATAAACTTACCTCGTTCTTCAGGTGGCAATTTACCTGCTACCTGACCTAAAAATATAAATGCAATTCCAGTGCCTAAGCCCATGGCAAGACCTATAAAATGGATTACCAAAAATGCCTCTCTCATATTTGATATTATTTAAAGGGTTTTGAAAACAAAATTGAAATTAAAAATAAGAATTGCCAATTTAATTTCAAAACTGTCATCGCTATTTTT
>JBDTUE010000338.1:0-4442 GCA_040007895.1 Saprospiraceae bacterium
TGAAAACGTACTCAAATCTGTGAAGCCAGGTGAATTGATGATCAAAATTGTCTTTGATGAATTGACAGCTTTGATGGGAGGCCAGAGTGCAGGAATCAATATCAAAGGAGAACCCGGTATCATTTTAGTAGCGGGACTTCAGGGAAGTGGTAAAACAACATTTTGCGCCAAACTTGCCAATTACTTGAAAACCAAGAAAGGCAAAAATCCAATCATGATTGCCTGTGATGTATACAGGCCCGCTGCTATGGATCAGTTAACTACGTTGGGTGAACAAATAAAAGTACCGGTATATAAAGAAGTTGAGAATAAAAACCCGATTGAAATTGCAAAACATGCAATTGACTTTGCCAAACAAAACAGACATGATGTAGTCATCATAGATACGGCCGGGCGAACTACACTCGACGAGGTGATGATGACGGAAATCCAAAATCTTAAATCAGCAATTAATCCTACGGAATCTTTATTTGTAGTTGACTCCATGATTGGTCAGGATGCAGTGACTACAGCTGCAGCTTTCAATGAAGCTATCAATTATGATGGTGTGGTATTGACCAAATTGGACGGAGATACCCGGGGAGGAGCAGCCCTCTCCATTCAATATACGGTTGGTAAACCAATCAAATTTGTATCCATGGGTGAAAAAATGGATACACTCGATGTATTCTATCCAGAAAGGATGGCTCAGCGAATACTTGGTATGGGTGATATCGTGACCCTTGTGGAAAAAGCCCAGGAGCAATTTGATGAAAAGGAAGCTAAAGAACTTGAGAAAAAAATCCGAAAAAACAAATTTGATTTTAATGATTTTCTTCAACAGATCAATCAAATTAAAAAGATGGGTGATCTTAAAAACCTGGTTTCAATGATGCCGGGAATGGGTAAAGCGCTTAAAGATGTAGATATAAATGATGGAGCATTTAAGAAAGTTGAATCTATTATTCAATCTATGACTCCTCAGGAACGATCTAATCCAGAACTTCTCAATATGAATCGAAAAATCAGGATAGCTAAAGGTTGCGGACAGACTACGATGGAGGTCACGGCTTTTATCAAACAATTCGATCAGATGAAGACTATGATGCAACAGATGAGTTCAGGTAAAGGCATGGGGAATATGATGAAACAAATGCAGAATATGCAAAGACCTTAATTCAAATACATTTTCAATCCAAATTTTGTTGACCATTCAATAAATACCTCTATGAAAACAATGATTAAATATTTATCCTTTGTCCTACTTCTGATATCATCGTGTGGACCCGGCACATCGTCAAAAGCAACTAAAGAAACAACGGTTGTTTCTACTTCCCCTGTTCAGAAAGCGACTATCCCAACTGCTCCATCAACCTCACCACAAAAGTCGATTGAGACAAATGTGATCACTTCTAATGTCGGAATTGATTTAAGCGCTTCGGTACCTACCGATCCATCCATCCGGTCCGGCGTATTACCAAATGGAATGAAATATTACTTAAAGAAAAATGCTAAACCTGAAAACAGAGTAGAATTGAGGCTTGCCGTGAAGGCCGGATCTATGCAGGAAGACGATGACCAATTAGGTATAGCCCATTTTGTAGAACATATGTCTTTTAATGGCACCAAAAATTTTAAAAAACAAGAATTAATTGATTATCTCGAAACGGTAGGGACAAGGTTTGGTGCAGATTTGAATGCAAGAACAGGTTTTGATCAAACGGTCTATTTACTCCAGGTGAGAACTGACGATCAGGAAAAATTGCAAAAAGGCCTGCTGGTAGTTGAAGATTGGGCAAGCGGAGTAGCTTTTGACCCGACGGAGATAGATAAAGAAAGAGGTGTGGTGATGTCTGAATGGCGAACAGGTCTAAGTCCAAATCAACGGATATTTCAAAAAACATTGCCTGTAATGTTATTTAATTCCAGATATGCTAAGAGGCTTCCCATCGGCAATCCGGAAAGTTTGGAAAAGGTGCCTTACGATGCAGTAAAAAGATTTTATAAAGATTGGTACAGACCAGAATTGATGGCTGTCATGGCTGTAGGTGATATGGATCTTGATAAAATGGAAACGGAATTAAAATCCAGATTTTCAAAAATTCCCTCTTCACCTGCAACAGCAAGGAAAAGGGAAGAAAGTGTAGTACCCATGCATCCTGATACCAAAGTAGTAATAGCAACCGATAAAGAAGCTTCCTTCACTCAGGCTCAGTTATTCTACAAACATGTCAAAAAACTTCCCTCCACAATTCAAGATTATAGAAGTGGATTATTGGCAGACCTGTACAACCGTATGATCGCTGTCCGCCTGGATGAAATCAGTCAAAAACCCAACCCACCTTTCAATTTCGCAAGTTCCAATTTTGGTGATTTTTTAGCTAATCTCAATTGTTACGCTTCAGCGGTTGGCACAGATGAAGGGAAAGCTTTAAAGGGCTTGGAAACTGTGATGGTTGAAAATGAAAGAGTTTATCGGTTTGGCTTTACCTCGACAGAGTTTCAAAGGCAAAAAGAAGAGTTATTACGTGGCCTTGAATCTAGCGTAAAAGAAAAAGATAAAACAGAATCAGCTAATATAGTTGAATCTATGGTGAATAATTTTCTCGAAAATTCATTTATACTTAGTCCTGAACAAGAACTTGAGTTGACTAAAAAACTTCTTCCCACCATCGATCTTATGGAAATAAACATACTTCCTAAAAAGTGGATGGCCGATGAAGGTAGAGTAATTACAGTGACAGGTCCTGAAAAGCCCGGATTGGTCTACCCTACTGAAACCGAGATTTTAAATACTCTGAATAGTATTAAATCCCTGGAACTCCAGCCTTATGAGGATAAAGTAAGTGATGAACCCCTGATGAGTAAAGATTTGCCTGCTGTAGACATAATAAATGAAAAATCAAATGATCTGGTTGGTACTAAAGAGTTTCAGTTAAAGAATGGCTTAAAGGTCGTGCTTAAAAAAACGGAGTTCAAAAATGATGAAATCCTTATGAGTGCTTATAGTCCGGGAGGAGCTTCTTTGTACAATGATGAAGATGATATTAATTGTGGAGTAGCCGCTGATCTGGTAAGTAATGCAGGCCTTGGTAAACTGGACCAGATACAATTGCAAAAAAGACTTACTGGCAAAATCGTAAGTGTCAACCCATATATCAGTAACCTATATGAAGGAATGAGTGGGAATGCCTCACCCCAGGATCTGGAATTACTTTTTCAATTGATCTATCTTTATTTTACCGAGCCCAGGAAAGATCTGGATGCGTATAAGTCCTTTATGGATAAACAAAAAGGTTTCTTAAAAAATATTGAAGCCAACCCACAGTTTTATTTCATGATAGAATCCAATAAAATTAAAACTCAAAATCATCCAAGAGAACAATTTCCAACTTCGGATAAGTTGGAAAAAGTAAATTTTGATCGGGCATACCAAATTTATAAAGAAAGGTTCAGTGAGGCAGGAGATTTTACTTTTGTGTTTACCGGAAATTTTGATGAGAATCAGCTCAAACTGTTTGCCAGGGAATATTTGGGAAATTTACCTTCTACAGGAAAAAAAGAAATGTGGCGTGATCTCAAAGTTTCCAAACCAACTGGTATTGTTACAAAATCACTTATCAAGGGTGAAGCTCCAAAGACCTATGTGGACATTACTTACCATGGAGATTTTGAATGGACTGATATGAATCGATATCAATTAACTTCTGCAGTAGATCTTTTGAGAATAAAACTGAGAGAAGCTCTTCGGGAAGATAAAGGTGGTGTTTATGGAGTAGGTGTTACAGGTGGTGCCACTCCTGAACCTACACCAAAATATACCGTGACTATCTCATTTAATTGTGACCCTCCCCGTACAGAGGAATTGATTCAGGCAGCTCAAGTAGTATTAGCAAATACAAAGGAAATCGGCGCAGATGCTAAAGACATTCAGAAAGTCACAGAAACTCAACGACAAACACGGACCAAACAACTTAAAGAAAATAGATTCTGGTCCGGCCAGATTCAGAACGCATATCAATACAAAATTAATCCTGGCAATATTTTACTCGAGACGTTTGAAGAAAAGATAAAAACACTAGATGCCAATTCAATAAAATCAACCTTGAATAAATACATAAATGAGAATAGTAAAATCTCTATCACTATGCAGCCTGAGAAGAAATCGAATTAACCGGATTGAAAATTAATTTAATAAAGACGAGCTTAAAGAACTCAAGTTTATTTTTTAAAAAAAATTCCTTTTTTAACATTTGTGGACAATAATCCCTGTTAAAAGCCTGTTAAGACCTTATATATCGGCTAAAAGGTATCGATATAAATATTTTAGAATTCAAAAATAAAAATTAAAGTAATACTTAAAAATATAAAGAGTCGGCCAACGACTTTAAAGAAGCATTTTGGTACATAAGTTGGTTCAAGCAAGGTGGTCACCTCAAAGAGCGTGGCCACTTTGTTATTTA
>JBDTUE010000339.1:0-4385 GCA_040007895.1 Saprospiraceae bacterium
GGATTATTCAAGATGTAATCAGCAATATAATTTAACTCTTTCTCGTCTCTAACTAAACGATCGTAACTGGCTTTTTGCCAAAAAGTTCCAGTCTTGTTAAGGAATAGATTTATTTTTCTTGATGAACTTCCTTTAATAGCTTTCATTATTAACCCAAGAGGTTTGGGGTTATCTATGTTTCCTGTGTAAAACATTAAATGAACATGATTTGGCATTATACAGAAATAGAGTAATTCATAAAGGATATTATCTGGTTCTTTTATGGAGTTTATTATGATATCTACAAGTCCAGACTGAGTAATATTAATTCCAGTTGATATTTTATCATGCATTAAATCATACTCTACAAATTCATCCATAAAATGTCTTTTATCTCGAAAAATAAATTGACGCATAGGTATTGAATCCTGCGTACAGTAGGTTATAAAAAAACAGCCGCCAAGTGGTGCGAGATGTGGAAGTCGATTAAAATAAAAGGGTTTCATGCGTTCGTGGCCTAATTTAATTAACTGAAATCGAATCAGCAACTAAAGTTGCCGCTACGTTTCAATATTTGCATTGCTTATTATCAGCATGCACATAATACTTTTTATAATTTAATGCATTGGGATCCATGCATCCTTCAAGATTAAGAAGCATTACTTTCCGAAACTCTATTGGATGACTTTCACTTTGCAATGATATAGATCCACCGGTAAGAAGTTGACCGTCTGGTTTAAACTTTGGATCAAATCCATTGACTACTTCTCCGCCGACTTGTGGTTTCTGATAACTTAGGACCAATTCGCCATTTACAAAATGCTGAATTAATGAATCTCCCAAAACAAGCACTTCAGCTTTTACCCATTGATCTCCGTCATAGGTTTTGGATGTCGAATTGATACAATGGTTTTTTTCAAGTTTTCCATTCATTTCGATATGTGTACCCGGAGTACAGACATTACAAGTAGATCTTACAGTACCATTATTTCTTCCGCCCAATAATTGGACTTCTATGGATATTGGAAAGTCCTGGTCTTTTAACATGGATTCCGGAGGTTGACCATGTACCATAATGCCGCTGTTGCGGTAAGCCCAGTCCGGTCCTTCTTTAGCCTGGTCACCAACAAAACGGTATTCAGTTGATATCACGTAATATGAAAACTTCTTATTGTAAAAGATATGACCAAATCGTTCATGAAATGTATCATACCCATCGTAAGAAACTTTCATTTTACCATCTTCCACGCGGAAGGTATTAGCAAAATTATCATTGAGATCATACCCTTTGATCTTTATTTGCCATCCCGTCAAATCTTTGCCATTAAATAACTGTTGCCATTCGGTCACTGCAACTTGAGGTAATTGAGCTTTGACCAGGTCGGTTATTGCAACGAGGAATATTAATAACAAAGTTTTTTTCATAATACTCAAAAGATTGAATTTACAAAGTAGATAGGTTTTTAATTAGCCTGAATACTATTTATTCAGACTAAATATTTGTTTTAAAGCTTCACTGACTTCATCCACCGGCAACTGGCATACTTTATTCCTGCATACATAGATCATAGTCTTGCCTGCCTGAAGTTTATTTTCCATGAGCGGAAGTATTTCTTTATTTCCTCCCATTGATATTGTAAACGGTAAATATTGTTTACTGATTTCCGTATTATAGGAAAGAGATTCATTGCCAAGGATGACAAGTTCAGTCATTCCGTTTATCATCTCTCCTGCTAATAAACCCCAGGCAGCGTAATAAGCCGGATCCTTTTTTAACGTTGAATAAACAGATTGAATCATGTTACGAGATTTGTTCAAATAAGAACTATCCTGATAATAGGTACCCAATTTGTATAAAACCCGGGCTAGTACTGCATTAGAAGAAGGAATAACTTCATCGGAGATTTCTTTTTTCCGTGTAATCAAATTTACTTCTGAAGGGCTATAGAAAAGTAATGATGATGCTGAATCATTAAATCTTTGCAAAGCCTGATCTGTTAATAATTTTGCTTCCTGTAAGTAATTCGTATCAAAAGTAGATTGATACAATCCAAGGAATGCATTGGATAGTTGTGCATAGTCATCTAAAAAAGCTGGAGAAATTGGGGTGGAGCTAAGAATATGAGCCAAAGAAGGAAATGTTTTATGAAATTTCATAAAAAGCCCGGCAGTTTGTATAGCCTGGCGGATATAAAGGCTATCACCTATGGCTTGATAAGCATCCGTATAAGCCTCAATCATCAGTGCATTCCATGCAATAATGATTTTAGTGTCAATGCTTGGTGGTATACGAGATTTCCTTTTCGATAGTAGTTTGGCTTTAATCGCATCGGTTACATTATCATTGGGTTTAATACCTGTATATAATTGTATGACCTGCGGTTCTTCAGACCGGAAATCAAATGCAAAATTATTTTTAAACAATACCAGTTCTTCCATTGAAAGGATTGACGTAAGTTCTTTAGATGTCCAGGTATAATATTTGCCTTCTTTACCTTCACTGTCAGCATTCATCGAAGAATAAAAATATCCATCCGATGTTTTAAAATGATGTTCAATAAACGTAAGTGTTTGTACAATGATTCTTTTGTATAATGGATTTTGAGTGATCTGGTATGCTTTACTATAGAGTGAGATCAACATCGCATTATCATATAACATCTTTTCAAAATGAGGCACAGCCCATTGTTCATCCGTACTGTATCTCGCAAATCCGCCTTCGAGATGATCATAGATACCACCGAGATATATACCATCCAGTGTTCGGGTGACATGATGTAACAATACTGAGTCTTTGTTAGCATAAAATTGTTGTAATAAAAATTCCCATACCATTGGCATTGGGAATTTAGGCGCTCCTTTTAATCCACCAAATCGTACATCAATAAACGGAATGATGCTATCGGACATGTTTTGATATTCTTTATTAGTAAATCCTCCAGTTGAAACAGGAACGGAAATCAGTGGATCAACTGATATTTCGTGGCTAAGGAGTAATGCCTGTTGTTTTATTTTGCCTGGTTGCGACTGATATAAATTTGCGATTTGATGGATCATAGCAGACCATTCAGCAGGTGGTAAGTAAGTAAGCCCATGAAATGGTTGACCGTCAGGCAAAACAAATATATTCGCCGGCCATCCACCCGAGCCCTGGACCAATTGAAGTGCATGCATATAGATCTGGTCTATATCGGGGCGTTCTTCCCGATCGACTTTGATAGATACAAAATGTTCATTCATAAATTTTGCGATCGTATCATTCATGAATGTTTCCTCTTCCATGACGTGACACCAGTGGCAGGAAGAATATCCGATAGAAATCAGAACGAGTTTGTTTTCTTTTTTAGCTAACTCAAAGGCTTCGTCACTCCATGGATACCAGTCGACAGGATTATCCAGATGTTCGAGGAGATAAGGAGACGTGGAGTTTAAAAGGTGATTGGTGGGAGGTGAAGTACAATGGAGAAATAAAGATGTAATAAAAAGCGATTTGAATAAATTAATAACTGGAATATGTTTAGAATAGATTGTCATAAATGTTAGATAGAGTAAAAGTTATCGTTTTATCAGATATGGGTAACAGGTTTATTAGATTCACTAAATTTCAGAAATTTAGTGAATCAAGTGACTTCATTCTACTCCATATGAAAAAAAGCATATTGATCAATATAGTTGTCCAGAGCTATTTTTAAGTTTTTCTCACCACCATACCATGAAATTACTTCTAATCTGCTGGTTTTTGCATTCTCTGTATCAAATAACTCTTTGTATGAACTCCATGGATAATCCGACATTTTTTGAGAACATTCATGATGTATTGGATTATGAAGTATATAAGACAAAACCATTTTTTTATCTTCTTCGCCCACAATAATTTTCCTTTTAAATAATTTCTGAAATAAACTTCCTGTTCTGGATTCTTGTTGATTAATCGCTTTAGCATAACCTAACAAAAATCTTCGAATTCGCTCACTAACTGCCCAGGCACCTAATTTTAGGCTTAACGTTAATTCTTTAAAGGAAGGTACTTCAGGGATGTTTACTGAAGTTAAATCATCTGACAAACGAGTTGCCAGATTTGCTAAATTTCTAAAATTTAGTAAATCTTCTTTGCCCTCTCCGTATATATTTAAAATGTGATTATTATAAAATGAAAAGTCAATGTTCTCAAATACCTCCATGGCACTTTGAAGTACCTTTTCCAGTGGTTAAATTTTAATAAATAAATGAAAATGATTTTCTAATAAACAGTACGCATACGTGTCAACAAATCCGTCCATACTGCCAAAATATTTATCTAAAAAGTACTGATAATTCATATCCCTATAAAACAAAGGAAGGTTTGAAACTCCCCGATTAAAAATATGATAATAAGCACCAGGAACTAATGGGATAGTAATATCATG
>JBDTUE010000340.1:0-4339 GCA_040007895.1 Saprospiraceae bacterium
TACTTCGTCAGCTGATGACGATTAATGTCACAATCCTACCGAAAGCGTAGGACCCAGAGGGCAGAAAATCGTTTCCTAACGATTTTTCTGGGTTTAAATCAATCGCTTTTATTTTAAAAATAACTATATATCCACTACTTCGTATTTATTGTTTTATCAATCGAAGTGGAATCACCAGGCTGTCCTCCACCAACCGTCACATTAAACTTTCCGGCTGCAAATATCTTTTCTCCTTTATCATTGATATAAGCGAATGCATCTTTTCTCAATGCAAGTATTACTTTTTTAGTTTCCCCGGCTTTCAAATGAACTCGTTGAAAAGATTTTAAAGAATGAATCGGTTGATTGGGAATGTTATCCAGATTTTTTACATAAACCTGAATGACTTCATCTCCATCCATCTTGCCCGTATTGGTTACCAGGACACTTAGTTTCGAGGGAGTATTTTTTTCAATGACAGAATTCATCATAAGCTGATCGTATTTAAATGAAGTATAACTCAAACCAAAACCAAAAGGATATAATGGTTCTCCATTAAAATAGCGGTATGTCTGCGTCGTAATAGCATACTGCTCGAATGGAGGAAGGTCTTTTTCTGATTTATAAAAAGTGACGGGCAATCTGCCACCTGGATTATAATCTCCAAACAAAACATCTGCAATCGCTGTACCGGACGCCTGTCCCGGATACCAGGCTTCGAGTATCGCAGGTATATGATCTTTTTCCCAATTGATCGCCAGTGCACTTCCATTTAATAAAACAAGGATAATAGGTTTGCCGGTTGCATAAATAGATTGAATTAAATCCTCCTGGATAGCGGGTAAAGCAATTGAAGTTCTGTCTCCGCCTTTGAATCCTGCCGCTTTGACATCCATTTCTTCACCCTCCATGCGCGGAGTAAGTCCCATGCATAGGATTACGACATCTGATTTTTTTGCAATGGCGATAGCCTCTTCTTTAAGTTGAGGTTTGGGTGCTGCCCATACCAATTGTACCTGGGCATCTGCAAAAGTTTCAGACGCATCAATCCTGATTTTATAGGATTTACCTTTCTCCATTTTAATAGAAATAGATTTACGCAACCTTGGATCACCATATTCATCCCTGAATTGATAAACCGTTTTTGCAATGATGGTATCTTCAAAATACAATTGAGTATTGCATGTAGTGATCACTCCCAACTGATAGATACCAGTTATAGCAGGTTTAATTTCACCAGTCCAACGCACACCAAAATCATCATCATTCATGTCCGCACGAGGTGCTTTATCTTTCCAGTTGGCATCCAATATAGAATCTGTTGTCGTAAATAACACATCTCCCTTTAAGTCCTTATTATTAAAATATTGGACTTCTAATCCACTGTTATTTCCATGATATAATACACTGGAAGGAATGGTATAAAACATAGGTATACCATCGGACAATTCACAACCTTGGGCAAAACTCACTGTAGCATTAGGCAATTTTTCTTTTATTCCTCTAAGTGGTGTAACAGGATCTGCCGGTACTCCATTATAATTTCCTAATAACATTAACCATTGATCTGCATTAGGGCCAATGACTGCGACGGATTTTAAATCTTTTTTCAAAGGAAGGATATTCGTCACTTCACCTTTCAATGGAATATTTTTTAATAAGACCATGGATTTGTGAGCTACATCGAGAGCTAAGGTTCTATGGCTTTCCTGATCAACATTGCTATACGGAATTCTCGCCCATTTAACTTTTGTACTATCATCAAACATTCCGAGTTTCATTCTTGCAGTAAATAATCTTTTCACTGCAACATCTAATTCTTGTTCGGTAATGATTTTTTTTTCAACGGCCGATTTAAGGTTTTTAAAAAATCTGCCGCATTCCAGATCTGTACCTGATTTGATAGCTAAAGCCACTCCTTCTTCCGGAGTAGGAGTATATTTATGATGCAAGGTAATATCATCTATCGCATCACAATCAGATACTACATAGCCGGTAAACCCCCAATCTTTTCTAAGGATGCCGGTCAGCAATCCTGCATTGCCACAACATGGCTGTCCATTCAATCGGTTATAAGCACACATCAACGAATAAGCACCACCTTCCCGAATCCCCATTTCAAACTGTGGTAAATA
This sequence comes from Saprospiraceae bacterium, assembly GCA_040007895.1. GTDB lineage: Bacteria > Bacteroidota > Bacteroidia > Chitinophagales > Saprospiraceae > JADJLQ01. The sequence continues at coordinate 2,115 of JBDTUE010000340.1, forward strand.
GGTTTCATACATATCTTTAAGATTTGCTTTGGCATCAAACTCATGCCTTTCAGGTTCAGGTCCGCTGTGTACAGCAAAATGTTTTACAGTAGCAATGGTCTTGAAATAATTAGGATCATCTCCCTGCAAACCTTTTATAAATTGAACACCAAGTGTCCCGGTGAGATAAGGATCTTCACCATATGTCTCCTGGCCTCTACCCCACCTGGGATCCCGAAAAATATTGATATTCGGTGACCATAAAGTAAGGCCCTGATATAAAAACCGTTTTCCACGACGTACAAACTCCTGGTGTTTGGCTCTGGTCTCATCCGATATTACTGTAGCTACATTGAATATTAAACTATCATCCCAGGCAGCAGCCATACCTATAGCTTGTGGAAATACCGTAGCCAGTCCTGCGCGGGCGATGCCATGTAATCCCTCTGACCACCAATTATATTGAGGTATACCAAGACTGTCAATTGCCGGCGACTGGTTCATAAGTTGACTGATCTTTTGATCGAGCGTCAGATGAGACACCAGATCGTTGACGCGCTGTTCAATTGTCAAAGATGGATCCTGAAAGGAAAAAGTATATTTTTTTTCAACTCTATTTTTACAGGAAAACAACACAAAAAAAACAAAAGCAAGGAGTACACGTTTCTTAATCATATTCAATTATCTAAGGATCTCAAAGATAAATTATAATTTCAGTTTCTTATTCCATTCAATCAATTGCATGACAAAAGCTAAACTCGCAGGAATCATAGGAATAGCAGGATTAATACTGCTGTTAACGAATCAATTTTTTTTAGGAAATATCTTTTGGCTGAGACTGGTACTACTTACGATCATGATTATCTGTATCGTAATTTTATATAAATACAAGTAGTACTTACATCCTATCTCATCGGATCCAGCTATTAGTTACGCTGAATGATTTAAAACATATTCAAATTCTGGTAAGTAATCCTAAAGATCAATTACCCTTTTTTCATCACTGCTTTGTTGAGCAGCTTCAATAATGGTAATAATATTAATACCATCTTCACCGCTCACCGCAGGCATTATGCCATGGCGCAATGTATTAAACACACCATCGTAATATTTTAAATAATTCCCTCGTAAAGTCGGGACAAGTTTTTTAATGACTTCTCCATTGATTTCAGTGTGCAATAGACCGCGGTTAGCCTCATCTTCCGTGCCCCAATTTTCTTCAGAGGGAGACCTATGAGCTTGCAACTGTGTTTCCTGGACGTCAGCCCGAGACTTAAGGAAAGATCCTTTTGAACCATGTATTACAAATGAAGGAAAAGGTTCGCGTACCAGGTATCCGGCTTTCAGCCTCGTGCGCATAGAAGGATAATACAATAGGATTTCGAAGTAATCATTTACCCGTGAACCCGGTCTTGTAATCATAAGATCTGCAAACACTTTTTCCGGCATACCAAATAAAGTAAGTGCCTGATCTATCAGATGAGGGCCCAGATCATAAATACAACCTACCGAGGGACCGGGAGTTTCTTTATGTGCTTTAGGACTTAATACAAGATTGTACCGGTCATAATGAAGTTCCGCTTCAAGGATATCTCCTAATACACCTTGCCGAACAATATCCTGAACTGTCATGAAATCGCTGTCGTATCTCCGGTTTTGAAACACTGAAAGTTGAACATGCTGCTCTTTTGCCAACTGAACTAATTCTTTTGCCTGGGCAACGGTAGCTGTAAATGGTTTTTCTACAATGACGTTTTTACCTGATAATATCGCCTGTTTTGCATAATCAAAATGTGTATAGCTCGGTGTATTCACCACCACTAATTCAACAGCAGGATCTGATAATATTTCTTCATACGTTCTATAAACTTTTACACCTGGATATTTTTCCTGACTTAGATTTTTACTTCTTTCCCATATAGCATAGAGTTTAAAACCTGGATGCAGCGTCAAAAAAGGAGCATGAAAAATCGTGCCACTCATACCAAAAGAGCAAAGTGCAGTATTGATTGGATTCATAAAGTGAAGATAAGATTTCCCATTCATCCATCCAGATTGATTCTGATATTCCGAAAGGGATTTTTTATTGAATAAGGTTATTTATCAAATGAATTTAAATTTATTTTTCAATGGAATATGATATGATTCAATGATAAAAATTGGTAAAGTATTTTGAAATATTTTCCCGCCAGGATTAGTACGTTAGTATTTATTTGGTTAGCTGACCAGAATATATTTTGATGCAG
>JBDTUE010000341.1:0-4332 GCA_040007895.1 Saprospiraceae bacterium
TTAATTGTAAAATTCGTTTTTTTCGTGAAAGCCTGTGAAAAGTCATAGGCTTTTTACTTTTATAGAAGTACTATCATAATAAACTGTTTCATAGTAAATTATAAAAATTCTAATTCCTTTACAAATGAGAACTTTGCTTATTTACCCCCTTTAAGCCGGTCTTGTAAGGATTTTAATCTTGTCCAATTCCCGGAAGCTGCCAGTTTTGATTGGTTTCTCCATGTTTTTGGATCCGCCAGTGTAAATCGATTACCTCCTTTATCTAAAATTGCCTGAATAGTTTTTGTTTTAGCTGAAGCCAACGTTTTCCAGGTCTTGATATTTGCTTTATGAAGAAGTTTTTCGATTTTAGGACCTATTCCTTCGACAATCTTTAAATCATCCATAGTGAATTTAACACCCATTATATCTTTCCCTTTTATGAGATCAATTGGTTTTTTTGCTTTTTTAACCTTGGCTTTTGCAGCTTGGGGAGCGGATATTGCAGCTAGATTTTTAGAAACGGGCTTTGGTTTAGTGGTAGATTGTTTCCTGGATTTTTTCTTTGCTTTACCTGCAGTCAGGTGGGCCTGAAGTTTTTTCAGTTCATTCCATTCACCCATTGATGCAAGCCTGGCCTGTGCTGGCCATGAAGTTGGATCAGCTAAAGAAAATTTATTTCCTCCTTTATCCAAAATAATCTGAATATCTCGGATCGGGGTATTCGATAGCTGCACCCAGTTAATAATCTTATTTTTCTTTAATAAAACATCAATCTTTGGTCCGACACCTTCAATGATTTTATGATCATTGGATCTGATTTTTTTCCCAAATATAGTAGAAGCTGATTTTAAATCTAATACAGTAGATTTTATTTCCTGTACTTGTTTAATGTCTCTGGTAGATTCGGTAACAGGTACCTCTTCGGCTGCTGGTAATGAAATGGGTCTAGCTTTTCTAGCGGGTCGGGTAGGGGTGCCAGGTTTAACGGGAGTAGGTAATATTTCATCCTTAATTTCTTTTTTTAGAGCTGTTGCAGTTGTGCCGGGTTCTGATTTAAGATTGGCCACCAGATCTAAAAGCCGTACTATTTGTTTTTTATGATTTTCAATTTCTTTTGTATGCCGGGATTGGAACAGTAATTCAGTATTTGATTTTTCAGATTCCAAATCCGTGATTCTTTTTTGCCATTCCTTTACTTCAGCGGAATATTTATCCTGTAATTCAGTTGAATTTTTAGTTTCGGTTTCCAAAAGAACATTGGATTTTTGGGATTCAACGAGCTGCAATTGAATTGTATTGAATTTGTTGTTCAAGTCTTTATTTCTGGATTCCAATTCGCTGGCCGTGGTTTTAGCTATAGCAATAGTTTGTTGAGCTTTAGCCAACTCAGAATTGTATTTAGTATTTATATCATTGTATTTCGTTTCCCATTCTCCGGAGATATCTTTAGAAATAAGGAATGTTTGCTGGTTTTTTTCACGTTCTGTCATCAGAGATTGAATAGTATCGTTTAGTTCAGCCAGTTCATTTTCCCTTTGGTTATACGATTCAGTGCTTTCATGCAATTTATGATGTGCTTCAGTCAATCCGGTATTCGCTTGTGCTAACTCTTCCGAAAGATTATTCAGTTTAGCATTAGCCTCTTTAAACCTTCCTTCCCACTCACCGCCATAATAGTTTGATTCATTTAATTGTTTATTCAATGATTTAATCAATTCATCCTTCTCCGATAAAGAAGACTCCAATATGGCTTGTTTTTGTAATGATTGATTATTTAAGTCCCTGAAATCTTCATGATCTTTCTGGACCGCATTTAATTGTGCCCGGAAAGTATTCAGATTGGATTCTAATTGATCAATGTGTATTCTATGTTCATCTCTCTCTTTAATCACCTGAGCATGTTCACTCGCAGTTCTTTCATTCATTTCTCTTAAGTCATTGATTTGTGCTTTTGAAGTACTCAATTCGTACTCCAGCTGACTGATGAGCTTAAAATAATCTTCCTTATCCGTATTGGTTTGTGTGTGCAATACCTTTACATTTTCATGATCATGGAGAATCTCATCAAATTGTCTTTTGGCATCAGCCAGATTGGCTTCCAGAGTATTCAAGTGGGATTTATAATCATCTTTTTCCCTAATAGATTGTGAGTGAGCTAATTTATATTGTTCAGCTTCAGTAGATGCTTCTTTCCAGCGAGCTTCCCATTCTTTTTGTTTCTTATCGGATTCCAGGAGACTGATTTGTAACTTTTCAATATCTGCCATTTTGCTCTTTAAGTTAGCAACTTCAGACTTTGAGGATATAGCTTCTTGTTCGAATTGATGAAATCTGGATTGGAATTCGTTTGATTTGGAATTGGCTGCTTGCTCTGATTCCGTGGCTGATTGGATCGCAGCGTTCAAAAGTTCTACCTCCGTAGCAAGTCTTTGATTGTTGAGCGTGAGGTTGTTTAATTCAGTAATTTTTTGTGTCAACTCAGATTGAATCAAATTAGAAGCATTAGATATTTGTTCAGTTTTAATTCTTAACTCTTCTTCTTTAGCTGCTATCAGTGAATTATAATGTTTGTCAAGTTCTTTTGCTTTTATATCTGCATCCTGTGATGATTGGATTAAGTGATCAAAAGATTTGTCTTTTTCTGCTTGTGATTCTTTTAATTTCTGAATTTGATTTTCGTAATCCTGAGATCGGGTTCCTGCTTGCTGAAGTTTTGACTTTAAATCTATGATTTCTGTTTCCTTTGCATGAAGAAGAGCAGCATCATGTTTTTGCTTTTCATTGGATTGGGTTTGTTCTTCTACATTTCTCGCTGTTAAAGCCAGGTGTAATTTATTTTCAAGATCATTTATTTTAGCTTCTGCATTGGTCACGGATGCCTCATGGATACTGTTTTGTGCTATTTTAGCTTCGAGGCTTTTTATAAAAGTCAATAACCCATTTCGCTCTGCAATCAGTTTATCCTGATGTTGATTTACCGCATTAATACTGGTTTCATACTTTTGCTGGTAATCTTCCAGATCGTTGGGTGATACATAACCTGAAAAGGATTCTTTGATAGTATCCAATTCGGCAGTCAGAGAGTTTGTTTGTTGAACCAAGCTTTGTTTTTCCAAAATCCAGGTATCCTTGAGACTGGCTGAAGTCAGGAGATCGATATCCTGTTGTTTGATGCGATCCCGCAATGAACGGATTTGATTTTCATAGGCAGAGTTATCGACGATGCTGTTTCTTCCATCATTAAACCAACGACTCCAAAGGTACCCCAGCAGGCCGCTACCCATTAATGCGACTATTATTTCAAAGCTATGCTTTGCACAAGTTTCCCAAAACATATTGTCAAGTTTTATTGTTTTTGAATGATTTCGATCTCGATTCTTCTGTTTTTCTGTCTTCCTTCATTGGTAGTATTATCAGCAATAGGCCCGGACTCACCCATACTTTTAACATTGATACGGTCGGCATCAATTCCTTTCGAAACCAAATATTTTTTGATAGCATTTGCCCGATGTAAACCCAATTTCAGATTGGCTGCTTCATTTCCTTTATTATCTGTAAACCCCGTGACATTGAAGGCAGACCTTGAGTCTTTTTGTGCAGCAGCAAGTTTCGTTAAATAATTTTCAATTTCATCATCATGAATTCGCTGGTCTGAATTGTATTTGAAATAAATCAGGGTTTTGTCTCCGACTTCTTCAATTTTTTCTATTGATGAGGCGGTACTTATGGTAGAAGCTAAAAAAGGAAATACCATGGCGGGTCGCCTCATTACCTGCAGAGAAGTTAATTTAATTTTGTTTTGAAGACTATCCGGGAACAATCGTTTGACAGCATTCGCCCTCGCAATTCCCATATTTTCAAACGTGCTGATATTTGGTTCCTCAGCAAGATATTGACCTTCAATTTCTATTATTTGATTTTTATCAAGACCTGATGATATAGAATCACGATAAGCGGGCCATCCGACTTGTATCAACGCAATGCTGTCGTTAAAATTAAAAAGAATTGGCCCTGACTCTTTTTGGATTTCAGGTGGAGCAACGATTTCGGCTTTATTGCATCCGCAGGTAGTACAAATCTTACATGTATACCACCACCACCAAAAACCCAACCACACAAGGCTGGCCAGCAGTAATACTAACTTTCTCATGGCCTAATCGATTGACCATGAAGTTAGTCATTGACAATCAATAATTATTGAATGAGATAATATATTTTTATTCTTAATATGAAAGGGTGTGTTATCTATTGTTTGATACTTTAAAGGTTACTGATTCTTTACAATCGGTATTCCTTAAATAACAAAGTGGCCACGCTCTTTGAGGTGACCACCTTGCTTGAACCAACTTA
>JBDTUE010000342.1:0-4329 GCA_040007895.1 Saprospiraceae bacterium
TGCACTTAGTGTATAGCTTTAAAATAACAGGTACCTTCAAGCCTCTTATAAATTTTAATAACAATGAATATAATGAGAGCTTTCGCATTAAACTTATTCCTTCTGTTGACTATAACTTTTCTTCATGGACAAAGTGGAACGAGTTTTGAATTGAAATCACCAAACGGAAACATTACGCTACGCGTGACCACCTCTGAAAAATTAAAATGGGAAGTAATACATAAGGGTCAGCAAATCATTACACCCTCTACTCTTTCTATGCAACTGCAGGATGGTTCGGTACTGGGAGCACAACCTGAAATTATTGATTCGAAGGTTATAAATATCGATACCGTCATCGCAGCATTCAATTATACGAAGGCACTTATTCCTGATAAGTATCAACAACTTACTCTGAATTGTAAAGGCGATTTCAGTGTTCTGTTCAGGGTCTACAATGATGCCGTTGCTTATCGTTTCATCACCAGAAAAAAAGGTGAGCTGATCATTAAAAATGAAGAAGCAAATTTTAATTTCACAGAAGATCATAAATCCTTTATACCGATTCAATGGGATTACCGAGGAGGACAGAATTTTAATTCTTCATTTGAAGCACTTTACCACGAAATAAAACTTTCGCAGTTTCCGAAAGATTCACTTGCATTCCTTCCTTTACTGGTTGATATTGGGCATGAAAAAAAAGTAGTTATCCTGGAAGCTGATCTGGAGAATTATCCCGGAATGTATCTCCATCCTGGGCCAGATGGTAAAGACCTGCAAGGTGTTTATGCTCCCTATCCATTAGAAACAAAGAACGGTGGATATAATAATATAAATATCATCCCAACTAAACGTGCGGATTATATTGCCAAAACTTCCGGCTCCAGCAATTTTCCATGGCGCGTTATTGTAATCAGTGAACAGGACAAAGAACTTTTAAGTAATGATATCGTACAGAAACTAGCGTCTCCTTCAAGAGTCGCAGATAAAAGTTGGATTCAAGCCGGGCAGGTGGCATGGGATTGGTGGAATAGCCGGAACTTAACGCACGTGGATTTCAAGGTAGGTCTGAATACAGCCACTTATAAATACTATATTGATTTCGCCGCAAAAAATAAAATAAAATATATTGTGATTGATGCCGGTTGGTCGCCAGTGCTCGATCTTTTAAAAGTAATGCCGGAACTGGCACTTCAGGAATTAATTGATTATGGGAATCAAAAGAAAGTAGGCGTTATTCTGTGGGCTTCGTGGAATGCGATTGTGTACCAGATGGATAAAGCATTTCCTCTCTATGCAAAAATGGGTATACGTGGTTTTAAAATTGATTTCATAGACAGGGACGACCAAATAGCAGTAGCTTCCTTATATGAAATTGCAAAGAAAGCTTCGGATTATAAATTAATGGTAGATTATCACGGAGCTTTTAAACCGACTGGTCTGCAGCGCACGTATCCCAATGTGATGGGTTATGAAGGAGTAAAAGGTTTGGAGAATTATAAATGGGCCGATGAAGATCAGCCGCGGTATGCCGTCACGATTCCATTTATCAGGATGTTAGCCGGGCCTATGGATTACACTCCGGGTGCAATGAGAAATTCTAATCAGGCAAACTATCGTGCCGTGAATAATAACCCGATGAGTAAGGGTACCCGTTGTCAGCAAATAGCAATGTATGTAATTTATGATGCACCACTCCAGATGCTTTCGGATAATCCCACCATCTATATGAAGGAGCAAGAATGCACTGATTTTATAGTAAAAGTTCCGCCAACATTTGACGAGACTGTTCCGATAGATGGGAAAGTCGGCGAGTACGTTGCCCTTGCACGAAGGAAAAGTAATACCTGGTTTATTGGTGCAATGACTAATTGGACTGCAAGGGATTTAACATTGGATTTTTCTTTTCTTCCTACAGGTAACTACCAAGCCGAGGTGTTCCATGATGGAATCAATGCCGAGCGTGACGGAACGGATTATAAAAAAGAAATTATAAAAATTACTAAGGGTCAGAAGTTGACTATACATTTGGCGCCTGGTGGAGGCTGGGCTGCACGGTTAGTGAAAATTAAATTATAAATAAACTGAATATAGCTCATGATGAAAAATATGATTCCGCTTTAGGTATTGAATTCATCCTGTTTATTAAATAATCTCGGACAGCTAAAAGCAATAAGAAAGAGCTTAAATTAAGGCTAAACCTGCTTAACTCCGGTGGCTGCCCAAAACACCAAATATCCACTCTGTGACTTTTTAAGTTTTATTCCGGTGAGTATTCGTTTTGGGTCCGGATGAACATTCAATGCATCAATATTATGATGATCCTTCTCATTCAAATTGTTCTTCTTCCCCCACTTTCCCATATTATGTGCCACATAACTAAAGTCAGGATCGTCTTCAGGAATATCTTTGAACCAATCCGGTAAAACAAAATTTTTCATATCAACACCATCCTGGTACTTAAGCTCAATCTGAATGGATGATGCACCATAAGAACTGGTCAGAGATAAATACAAATCAGCATACCGGGCTTTGGGTATCTTAAATGAAAATTCACTGCTATCAGTAAGACATCTCGTCTGATTCCCTAGACCGTCATCATTCGAATAATGTAATCTTATTTCAGGATGAGATTTTGTGGCCGGGTACAAAGAATTATCAGGTAAAGCATGAGGATCAGAGTCTCCCATAAATTTAGAAGCAGCCATGGTGAGATATCCATTTTCCTTGTCAATACCTGTTGCCCAGGTGATCAGCTTTCCCTTTGTTAGTGTTGTTACAGATCTTGTATTTAAAACATCACTTACATCAATTTGAATTACTTTTTCGGTCTTGTCAGAATAACTAGAGCTAATAAACCATGTGGCGACAACTATAACGGCAATCAAATATTTATTTAATAACTTAGTGGACATACGATAAAGGTAAATAATTCATTCTATTCATTATTAATTCCAGTACATTGAGATACCAGAAAAGTGAAGATGGAAATAATAAATATTTTTCGAAATTCTTAAATGATAAAAATGATTAAAGTAATACAAAACTCTCTAATTGTAATAGTATTCATTCAAACTACCCAGGCACAGGTTCCCGCAACTTATAAGGGAAAACCATTTGAAGATCAATTTTATAAAAGCGGCGCTCAAATTATTCCAGGCCGGGTAGAACTTGCATACTATGATATCGGAGGAGAAGGCATCGCATATCATGATACAGAACCAATCAATAAAGGGAGTGGTCTGCTTAATCGGAAACCAGAACACAAACGTGCCGGAGTATCTGACTATACCTGTTACTTCAGGGAGCAGGAAGGCGTAGACATTTCTTACACTAAAGATTTTATCGATTTTAATCATCCGAATAAAGTGGATCCAATGGTGAATCAATTGTTTCTTGCCTATGAAGCAGATAGTGAGTGGGTCAACTACACTATCGATGTAAAAGTGCCTGGAAAATATAAAATCATTGCCATCTATAGCAACAAGGATAATAAATCTTCACTTTGGCTTAATAATCAAAAAGCAGTCGATTTGATCTTGCCGGAAAATACCGGAAATTATCATATCTGGACACAAGCTACAGTTGGTGAGATCACTTTTCCAACGGCAGGTCTCAATTTATTAACTCTGAAATATAATAATGGTGCTAACCTCACCTATTTTGATTTTGCATTGTTAGAAGAATTGAAAAATTAATAACGAATAAATAGGACAGATAAAGGAATTTGTTATTTATAGTGAACTCCGTACTGCTGAAAGAGCAAAAAGGATACTTTAAAAAGACAATAGAATATCCCTTTCCATTCAAGATAAATTATTGAAGTTATTTACTTAATCATCCAATTTAATTTCTTAAGCTACAGGGATCATTCTTCTCAACTTGATTCCATTTCTATCCACTCGATATCCTGATAGTTGGCCACTTTACCAGTCAGGACAGGTCGTGATTCAATTTTTGTGTGACCTCCCTCGTATAGGTACTACCGATAGGGATACAGTTTTTTCCGATATTAATTTCAGTTGAGGAAAACGAATCAATGCGTGTTATAGCAACAATAAACGACCTGTGTACCCTCATGAATAGATCGGCAGGCAGATTTTCGTTGAAATAGGTCAAGGTTTGAAGAGTGATTACCACACCATGTAAGGTGTAAATTTTAATATAATCCTTGAGGCTTTCCATATATAGAATATCCTTGAGCAGTATTTTCACCATTTTTTTTTCTGCTTTTACATAAATAAAGGGATCGATACGGTGCACACTTCCATGTGTTGCCTCGGGGGCATTGTTATTATTGCCTGGATTCAACCACGTTTCGTATTTGTCGATAGCTTTTAAAAACCGCTC
>JBDTUE010000343.1:0-4310 GCA_040007895.1 Saprospiraceae bacterium
GCGAATAATTAAGCAAAATTATTTTAGAAATTTACCCACTAATAATGGCGAAGAACCAAATTCATTAGTATAAATCAATATTTTATCTGAGTTTTATAGCAGATATGAAAGCAGTAATAGGCGTAGATTACGGTACCGACTCAGTAAGAGCCCTCGTAGTCAATACGGAGAATGGTGAGGAACTTGGCACCCATGTTTTTTATTATCCAAGATGGAAAAACAGTTTGTATTGTGATCCAGGTAAAAACCGTTGGCGACAACATCCATTAGATTATATCGAAGGTTTGGAAGCATCAGTAAAGGGAGCAATACAGGATGCAGGAATTGAAATAAGCAAACACATTGCGGGAATCAGTATTGATACCACCGGTTCAACTCCGGTAGCTGTAAACCAAGAGGGTATGCCTCTTGCATTATTACCGGGATTTGAAACCAATCCCCATGCCATGTTTATTCTTTGGAAAGATCATACAGCGGTCGATGAAGCTGCAGAAATCAATACCCTGAGTCATGGATGGCATACAGACTATACGCAATATGAGGGTGGCATATATTCTTCAGAATGGTTTTGGGCTAAAATATTAAAAGTGTCCCGCGAAGATCCTTCCATTTTGAAGCATGCCTATTCGTGGGTGGAGCACTGCGATTATATTCCGTTTTTATTGACTGGAGGAGATGATATTAAAAAAATGAAACGCAGTCGATGTGCAGCGGGACATAAGGCATTATGGCATCCATCATGGGGTGGGATGCCACCCAATGATTTTTTTGTAGCCTTAGATCCGATCTTAGATGGTTTGAGAGATAGATTATATACAGAAACATTTACATCAGATACTATAGCCGGACATTTATCCAATGAATGGTCCATCCGGTTGGGATTATCTAAGGATGTAATCGTTTCAGTTGGAGCATTTGATGCCCATATGGGTGCGGTAGGAGGACAGATTAAGCCGTACTATTTATCTAAAGTAATGGGTACATCTACTTGTGATGTACTCGTCGCCCCCAATCAAACGAAAGAACATTTAGTCAAAGGGATTTGCGGGCAGGTTGATGGATCAGTGATTCCCGGTATGCTCGGACTTGAAGCTGGTCAATCGGGATTTGGGGATATCTATGCCTGGTTCGTCAAAGTGATGGCTTATTCAATAAGAAATGTAATCTCTGTTTCCTCATTAATAGATCAGGATACAAAAGATAAAATCATAGAAGAATCTATTGATAAATTAATGTCACAGTTGAGTAAAGATGCCGAGCAGGTACCTATAGGATCAGGAGGTATACTTTCCCTGGACTGGATGAATGGAAGAAGGACCCCGGACGCCAATCAAAATCTCAAAGGAATCATCAGTGGCCTGAACCTTGCCAGCGATGCACCACAGATTTTCAGATCGCTCGTAGAGGCGACCTGTTATGGTGCAAGATTGATTGTAGATCGATTTATAGAGGAAGGTGTTCCGATTAAAGGATTAATTGGTCTTGGAGGTGTTGCAAAAAAATCACCATTCATCATGCAGATCATGGCTGATGTGATGAATATGCCGATTCAGATCGTGAAGTCTGAACAGACTTGTGCATTAGGTGCAGCTATGTTTGCTGCTACTGCGGCAGGTATACACCAGGATGTTGCCACAGCGATGGATAAGATGGGCTCGGGATTTGATAAGGAATATTATCCCAATGCAGATGCAAGTAAACAATATCAAGTGTTGTATCAGGAATATAAAAATCTTTGTAGTACTATGGAAGATGTTCAATCCAAAACATGATAATAGCGTTGACCTAAGGCGAACAACCTTTAGCACATATTGCAATAGCCCGACCGAATAATCCCGTTCCGAATATTCGGGAGCTATCGGGACAGTCGCACGCACCCGACCTCGATCCATTCCTCGTTTGTTTGCTATTTGAAATAAGATTAATTTTGAAATCATATTATCAACATGGAAACTGTAAAAATTCAATTAACGGAAGAAGAAAAAAAACGAAATCGCGAGCAATTAGCCGCAATATTATTGGAGAGGGTAGAACAAAATAGACGTGAATTGGAAGAAAGAAAAAATGATCCTATAGTCCAGAAATTTGTAGCAGAGTTGATTGAAAAAGAAAAGACCAAAAGAAATAATGAGCACCCTAAAAGCTTATAATTTTTACTATTTTTTTGGAAAAGAAAATTCAATTATTGGTTTTATAGGTTCCATAAAAATATGTACTTCAAAGCGGAAGCTTTCCTGTTAGATAAAGATGACGAAGAAGCTCCGGTCTCCATCATCATTCGAAGAGACAATCCATATAAGTATCAAATCCTGGAAGCATTTGAAAAACTTACAGATGGATATAATCAAAAATAATTTTCTAATTCCATGAGTAAATACGAATCCATCAAACAGGCTGCCTATGAAGCAAACATTCAATTGCCCCAATTAAGGTTGGTGCTATTTACTTTTGGTAATGCCAGTGCAGTGGATAGAGATCTGGGTGCATTTGCAATCAAACCATCTGGTGTAGCTTATGAACTGCTTAGGCCGGAAGATATGGTGATAGTTGATTTTGAAGCGCGGGTAATAGAAGGTAAATTAAGGCCGTCATCAGATACAAAGACGCATGCAGTGCTTTATAAAGAATGGGCAGAAATCGGTGGCATAGTACATACTCATTCTACCTACGCAACGGCCTGGGCACAGAGTTTAAAAGACATACCTGTTTTTGGCACTACCCATGCTGATCATCTTACATCCGATGTTCCCTGTGCACCGCCGATGAAAGACGAATACATAGAAGGTGATTATGAGCATATGACAGGTTACCAGATTATTGATGCACTGCGGGATCGGGGCTTATCCTATAAAAATGTTGAAATGATATTAGTTGGCAATCATGCTCCATTTTCCTGGGGGAAAGATGTGCAAAAAGCAATTTATAACAGTGCTGTCTGTGAAGAAATCGCTAAAATGGCTTACCTCACTCTTCAAATTAACCCTGGTACGACAGTTATGAAAGATTCATTAATCAAAAAACACTTTGAACGAAAACACGGTGGTAATTCTTATTATGGACAATAGTTTTATCTGCATTATTCACTCTAATCACAACTTTTTATTTAAAGCCGCTGTGCTTTAATATCATTTTCATTATTCTTAACTCATGATTCATTCTCTTACCGAATTCGAAGTATGGTTCATCACGGGTAGCCAGCATCTATATGGTCCTGATACCCTGCACCAGGTAAATCAACATTCAAAACAGATAGCCGGATTTTTTGATGACCAGGAATCTATCCCGGTAAAAATCGTATTCAAACCTGTCTTGACTACACCTGAAGAAATATATGCTTTGATCAAAGAAGCAAACTACAGAGATGAATGTATCGGCCTGATCTTTTGGATGCATACATTTTCACCTGCTAAAATGTGGATTAATGGTTTAAAAATATTGCACAAACCATTTGTCCACCTGCATACTCAATACAATAAGGAAATCCCCTGGGCATCGATTGATATGGATTTTATGAATCTCAATCAATCCGCTCACGGAGACCGGGAGTTTGGATTCGTGGTAACCCGGTTAAACATACATCGCAAGGTCATCGTGGGACATTGGAAAGATCCGGCGGTAATTCATAAAATAAGTAATTGGACCAGGATAGCTGCGGCATGGACTGAAAGTCATCGAATGAAAATCGCCCGCATCGGTGACAATATGCGACAAGTGGCAGTGACAGAAGGCAATAAAGTTTCAGCACAAATCCAGTTTGGATATCAGGTCAATGGTTATGGTGTGGGTGATCTTGCCGGATACATCGGGGATGTCACAGAATCCGAAATCATTCATACTATTCAGGCTTACGAAGATCAGTATGATGTAATGGAAAGTTTGTTGCACGGTGGTTCAGATCGGGAGGCAATGATAGAAGCCGCACGGATCGAAGTAGGTCTACGACATTTTTTAACAGACGGAGATTTTTCAGCATTTACAGATACCTTCGAAGATCTTCATGGAATGAATCAATTGCCCGGTATTGCCGTACAGCGGTTGATGGCAGATGGATATGGTTTTGCCGGTGAAGGTGACTGGAAGACTGCAGCATTAGTACGCACCATGAAGTTCATGGCACTGGGATTAAAAGGGGGAAATAGTTTTATGGAAGACTATACCTATCACTTTGAAAACGGCAAGGACCTGGTATTGGGTGCTCATATGTTGGAGATCTGCCCATCGATCTCTTCTGAAAAACCGAGGTGTGAGGTACATCCATTAGGTATCGGTGGTAAAGCTGATCCGGTGCGTCTGGTATTTAATGGTGATGC
>JBDTUE010000344.1:0-4310 GCA_040007895.1 Saprospiraceae bacterium
ATAAAGACTGGTGCTCCCGGTCTATTTTTACCACAAACATAGGCCACTTTATGGTGAGGATAAAAATGGGAGGCCGACAAAATAATATAATAAACTATGCGGCCTGGAGGTGCAAGTATTTGAAGGTGTGTCGGCTTGTAATACAAAATCTATTGCTCAATCTATTTTAAAGGTAATGGCAAAGGAGAATTCAAATTTATTAATGCATTAACTTCAGGATTGAAAATAAGAGGTGAAGTTAGGGATGCAAGATATCTGGATCATAAATTGATAATTGCCCGAAATAACGAAACCCTGAAAATTTATTTGAAAAATAATTAAACTGACATCTGGCTGATTTTTTCATCTGTTTGATTTTTTTTTCTTAAAAATTAATTTTCGTTGAAACCGATATCAATTTATCAAGGTCAATTAACCATAATCCGAACAATTTTAACCCAACAATAATCAATGATTTGTTACTTTAACATTCTCTTAATCTCTTATAAACTACATTTCGGTCAATTTATATAATAATAATAAGCCCTTATAACCGCATAAGAATCATAAGATTGAGATTGAATGCATTGAATTGCCTCAAATTTATAACCTTCATTACTTGACTGTAGGTCAATAATACAACAGCTCATTTTGTTCGTAAATTATAGTACTATTTTAACCTAATTAACCATTGAACCGACTTCAAATTATTAATTCTCAAACCGTTGTGACTCAAATTTGCTTTCAATAGTTCCTGTAAAAAATTAATAAAAAATTGATAGAATCCAGTGATTTTTTATATTTGCGAACCTATCAATCAAAAACCACGATAAAAAATTTTAAAATGCTGATCAGATAAATGTGGCTTTCCAATTAAAAATACTACTGTGTTTGAAGCGTGAAAATCACATCTCATGGTAATGAAACGTTAAAATAAAAACCTTTTTAATAAATCTTTTTTAGAACTCAATTTGTATGATAGAGAAACTTTCAAAAAAATGGACTCATCGGATTTTAAAATCTGGTGCGCTGTTTGTTTTCTTGCTGCTTTGTTCTGGCGCATTCGCTCAGATCACCGGTAAGATCACAGATAAAACTACTGGAGAACCATTGATCGGAGCATCGCTTTTGATCAAAGGGACTACCACAGGAACCGTTACAGATATTGACGGAGCCTTTAGTATTCCTGCAAAAGCGGGAGATGTACTTATGGTATCGTATACCGGCTTTACTACTATTGAAGTCCCGGTTGGTGCTGAGACGACACTAGCGATTGGACTTGATGCAGGTCTTCAGATCGAAGAAGTAGTTGTTACAGGATATAGCACCACTAAGAAACGGGATTTCACTGGAGCCGTATCTATAGTTAAAGCTGCTGAACTGAAAGCTATTCCCTCCGGAAACGTGGAGCAGCAATTACAGGGTAGGGTTTCCGGTATCACCGTCGTTACGAATGGCCAGCCTGGTACTTCAAGTATCATCCGGGTAAGGGGTTTTGGTGCCATTGGTGGAAATCAACCTTTAATTGTAGTTGATGGTCAACCTGTTGGATCTACAGACTTTCTTAATCCTGATGACATCGAGACTACCACAGTGCTCAAAGACGCTGCTTCTGCATCCATCTATGGAGCGCGTGCAGCTAACGGTGTAATTGTTTATACTACGAAGAAGGGGATTAAAAATGCCAAAAAAGTAACTATTTCTTATGATGGTGTATTTGGTTTGACTGATCCTAATGTAGCCGGTTCTATTCAAAAATTGAGCCCACAGGAAGAAGCTGACTGGACTCACATTGCATATCGCAATAATGCCGCCGCTAATGGTACTGAACCTAAATACATACATCCTCAATACGGAACACAGGCTCAGGCCACACTGCCCGACTACCTTCATGCCAACGGGCTGAATGGAGTACGGGGAAGTGTCGATGTAGCGGCAATTAAAGCTGCTCACGACCTTAGTCCGGAAACTGTATTTCTTATTAAACCCAATATAGCGGGTACCAATTGGTATGATGAAGTTACTCGTGTAGCAGCTCTGATGAGACATACGTTGAGTTTCGCCGGTGGAAGTGAAAATAGCAAGTTTTATATATCAATGGGTGTGCAAAACCAACAGGGTATATTGATTACTAATGAATTTAAACGATATACACTTAGGGCTAATACAGAATTTAATCTTACTAAAAAACTAAGGTTTGGTAATACACTTCAATTTACATACCGTTCTGTCCTTGGTCAGCAAGGAGGTGCTGGGGGAATCGGGATCACCCAGGAAGAATCTCAGTTGAATGCTGCCTATCGGATGCCGACGATCATTCCTGTTTATGATGAATTTGGAAATTACGCCAGTACTAAAGCTGCAGGATTTAATAATGGCCGAAATCCGGTTAGAACGCTTACGTTGAATAATAAAGATGACAGGAACTTTAATGCCAATGCACTTGGAAGCCTTTATGTTGAATTTGATCTTTTAAAAGGTCTTCTCATCCGATCAAGTATCGGAGGTGATTATCAAAGTAGTTTCTTTAAAGACTATACATACAGGTATCTCGGTGATTCTGAGCCTGAAGCCACTAACTCTTTCAGAGAAGGAAGTTCTAACTCTATTGGTTATGTGAATACTAATACCGCCACGTACAATCTAAAAGTGGGTCAGCATAATTTCACATTACTTGCTGGAGCAGAATTTTTGAATACAGGTAAAGGAAGATTTATAAACGGCAGTGGATTGAATCCATTTTCTTTAGATCTTGATTATATCAACTTAAACACAGTTCAGTCCCCCCAGGTAAATAGTGGATTATTTAGTGGAGTCAATTTTGAATCCCTATTCGGAAAGTTAGATTATAATCTGAATGATAGGTATTATTTATCTGGTACTTTGCGACGAGATGGATCATCCCGTTTTGGTATTAATTCCCGATATGGGGTTTTCCCTGCTTTTTCAGCAGCATGGCGTTTGACTGGAGAAAACTTCTTAAAGTCTAATAATTTTATTACTGATCTTAAACTCCGTGGTGGATGGGGTCAAATGGGAAATTCCAATAATGTGGATCCTGCCAATCAGTTCTCTTTATACGCTGCTAATCGGGGTAATTCTTTCTATCCGATTGAAGGACAGAATAACGGAGTAAATGAAGGTTATTACCGATCTCGTATTGGTAATCCCGATGCGAAATGGGAAACGAGTACTACGATCAATATAGGAATTGATGCTACTTTAAAAGGTGGCAAATGGGATGTAGTAGCCGATCTGTGGAGAAAAAATACTAAAGATTTATTGTTCAATGTACCATTGCCTGCTGTAGTAGGTCCTAACGCTTCTGCTCCGGCTGTAAATATTGCCGAAATGAGAAATCAGGGATTGGACTTTTTAATCGTTAACAGAGGTAAGTTGAATTCAACGGCTAATTATGAAGTAACCTGGACCAGTTCATTTTTACAAAATGAAATTGTTTCTCTTGCGCCTAACGTACTTTTCTTTTCGACCTTTGGTCTCAGAGGTATCACACCTACCAGAAATGCAGTTGGTCAACCAATTTCTTCTTTCTTTGGATACAAAGTGTTGGGTTACTTTAAAGACAAAGCAGATGTAACCAATTCTCCGGCACAAAGTGGTGCAGGAGTTGGAAGGTTCAAGTATGAAGATGTTAACGGTGATGGAGTAATTACTCCGGCAGATAGGGACTTTTTAGGAAATCCTGTACCTAAGTACACCGGTGGACTTACTTTTAATGTTGCATTTAAAAATCTTACCATAGAAACATATATGTATACTGCTTTGGGTCTTAAAATATTTAATTTGTCAAAACAGTATAACGACTTTTTTGGAACGTTTGAAGGAGCTGGTAAAAATAAAACGGCATTCGAATCATGGACTCCTGCTTTAGGTGACAATGCTAAAGCCCCGATTTGGGAATCTGCATCAAATATCAGTACCAACTCTGCTGAAAATTCATGGTACGTACAGGATGGTTCATATCTTAGAGTACAATACTTATCTATTGGGTACAGTCTTCCAAATAGTTTAATAAAACCTTTAGGATTGAGCAGAGCAAAACTGACTATTGCTGGTACTAACTTATTCACATTTACTAAATATGAAGGACTCGATCCTGCAGTAGGTGGAGCAGCTGATACTAACTTAGGTATTGATGTTGGAAACTATCCGGTCACAAGAGGCGTAACATTCGCTTTAAGTCTTGGATTCTAATTTTAAATTAACTAAATAAAGAAAAATATTTATAATGAAAACAAAAATATTCCGGAGAAAATATACATTGATGATTTTATCCATTGTCTTGTTTACGTTTGCATGCAAGGATGATT
>JBDTUE010000345.1:0-4306 GCA_040007895.1 Saprospiraceae bacterium
GATAGGTAAATACGGAAGCTAATGTAGCACCCCAAATATTAAATTTGGGAATCAACGCATAATTAAAAAAAATATTGATCACTAAGCCAATGGCTGCCGCTGCGAAATTATAGATCGGAGAATGGATAAAAATAAAATAAGCACTAAAAGGCATCGTTACCGAAATGGCATAAATGCCGAAAGAAAGAAAAATTAATACAGGGAATCCAGCAGCATATTCAGAACCAAGAAATTTAAATAACAGGAAAGCAGCAATCAAAAATAAAATGGTTAGCCCCATCATTTGTTTTCCCAATAAACTAATTTCCGATCTAATCAATCGATCATTTCCAATTCCATCATCCGGTTTAAACTTATTAATCAAAACCCGCTGTGAATTTCTGGACCTGATCAATAAAAATAAAGAGATAGAACTTGCGATGCTATAAACACCGACTTCATAATTTGTCTTTAATGCAGATAAAAACCAGATATCCAGGCGATAATTTAATTTTTGAAATAAATCAGCACATAAATATATCCAGCCACCCTGGCTAATCATACCAATAATTGTAATAGAATTCCCTTTATCTTTCTCCTCGACCCCTGTCACAGGCCGTACGGTATAGATCATATAAAATAGTGTAATCACAGCATGCAACAGGAACGTATACCAAACGTATAGAATAAGCTTTGATAAACTATCAGAATACATAAAACAAAGTATACCTATCGCTACGGCGAGACCAATATTTAAAATCAATCTGGCTCCGGATAACTGCATCAATTTATTTTTACCATCCATCCATGCGCCTGCAATATTTATACAGGTCAAAAAAGTTATTTGAGCACTCAATAGGAAATAACCGCCCCCTGTGTAAACCAATTTAGAAAATAAAAACTTCATACCCGGGTTCAGGGCTAACCCATATATCAATAGGGTCATTACAATAAATATCATTATAAAATAAGTAAAGAATCGTCTGATCAGGGACCTTTCATAAATCATTTTCCTCCTGAGCAATGAAACCAGGACAGGAGGCAATCCAGCTGTGAATATCAAGGCACCTGTAGATGCAAAATTATTTAGTACTGACCACTCGCCCTGAGACTCAGTACCCCAGGTCTTAGCCAATCCAATTGAAATCAAAGCACCAATAACCCCTGATATTAATTCTACACGGAATAAGTCAAATCCCAATTCTCGCCCCAACCATTTCATGTCTTTAAACGAGCTTCAAGTCTACGTGGAATCATTTTGACCAATAAATCATTTTGATATTCCCTGGAATAGCGATGGATAATGGCTTCATCCATCACATACGATTTTGAAGCCTCACCGCTTTTCCATTCCTGATACCAGTTATTCAATTGTTCAGCCGCTTTATCAGGATCATCCAGTGATACTCCCCTTTTTGTTTCCAATAAAAGTTCATCAATAATATCCAGATCACGTGGTACAATTAAAATATTTTTTCCTGATCGCAAATAATCAAAAATCTTAGTGCCCGGTATTCCTGTATATCCTTTCCATCCATGATACATTAAAACTTGCGCGGATGATAGTTCAATTAAAGTCTCCTCGTAGGATAGTCTATCCTTAATTATCTGAACGGAAGAGAAAGGCAACTTAGCTTGTATAATATCGTGAATAGAAATATCACCAGGTGCAATGAACAATACTCTAACATTTTCCGGGCTTTTTGATAAAAACAAATAAATGGCATGTAAAAATGGTTCCAGAAAATCTCTGTCATACAATTTTCCTCCAATGACTATTTTAAAGTCCCTGGTTACATCTGATTCAGGTAAAGTACTCCATATGTTTTCATCATATCCATTCAGGATGATTTCTCTCTTTTCTTCAGGCACATCCAAAATCTTATGCAGTGAATCCGAAATTGAAATACAAAACAAACTATTCTGAATACTTTGCTTCATGTAATACTTTTCAAAGAATAGCTTTAGTTTTTTACGAACTGGTAAAGTTTGTTGATTTTTAAGATGCATTTCATGAAAATAGGCATCCCTAAAATCAATAGCGTAAGGTATTTTAAATTGGGTTGATATATTATGAACAAGGTTTACCAGATTTGTAGGACCGGATT
Source organism: Saprospiraceae bacterium (assembly GCA_040007895.1). Lineage (GTDB taxonomy): Bacteria > Bacteroidota > Bacteroidia > Chitinophagales > Saprospiraceae > JADJLQ01. The sequence goes on from JBDTUE010000345.1 coordinate 2,088, forward strand.
CAACCAGAATCAGATCGTATACATATTCCTTAAGTAATTTTATTAAATATGGTTTAAACCATTTATTATATGATTCTTGTGTGGTTCTGCCTACGGCGAGTTGAATCAAATAAATAAATCTCCACAATCCTGAGTTTTTAATCCATGAGATCTTATGATACTTAAACCAGGTATTTTCAAATGGTGTTCTAAAGACACAAACACCCTCTTCCCGGCTTATTGAAAATGGTGTAAGGTTTACTTCATTATACTGATTAAATTTTTCAAGACCTGTAAAATGTCTCGTAAGTACATGTACATCATATCCATGTTGTGCAAGTGTTTTTGCAAAATAATGTGGCCGAAAACCATTTACACTTTTAGAAGGAGGGTAAGTGTATGTAACCAGTAATATCTTCAAGACTCCAGTATTTCAATAAGGGGTTTTCCTACTAGTCTCCAATCATATACATGTAATGATTCTTCGCTGATCAAAGGAACTAAACGATCTGACTTCCATTGTTGATATAAATACAAAATGAACTTGGCCAGTTTCTCTTTATTATTCGCATCGTTTGTAAGAATGATGCTATTGTCCAATTGGCTGTACAGCGCTGACAATTCACTATCTTGTCTTCCTTCAATTAAACAAAGAATTGGTTTCCTGGCAGCCAGGTATTCATTATATTTTCCATGAATAAAACCAGTAATATCCGTCGTAGTCCACGTAAGTAATACATTGATTTGAGCCAAGGTTTGAAATTGATGAGCGCGCTCCACGGGGATATGGTCCATGCTCTGAGCGTACTGTTCAAGTCCGAATTCATTCATCCAGGCGTCCCAATGAATTCTATTAATCCCTGAATAATTAATCAGTACATCATTTCTAAATTCAGTATGAGATTGAATTAATTCATCTATTGCCAAAAACAGTATGTCCGCCCGTTGAAAATAAGTATAAATCCTACCTGTATAATTAATAACAAATTTATTTTTCCACGGAATTATATCTTCTTTTAACGGGGTAATATCAGGAAGTCCATTGTATAGTGTCTTAACCGGTTTTTTATAAATATCACTCCAAAAATCAGCAATTCCTTTAGTTACTGCCGTCATGTAATCCATAGAGTAAACCATTTTCCTGACCCAGGTTTGCTGGTAATGACTGTCATTTTTTGTCCACCACAGCACATCCCTGAAATCACCAATCCATTTTAATTCCGGAAAATGTTTTTTAATATTTCTCGCAATTCCGTGATCCGTAATAGGCCGGTAGGAAGAATATATAAATTGAATACGATGTTGGCGTATCAATTCTACGCCTTGCTGCACCGCTTTTTGAAAATAAAAACCACCACCTTCGCCTAAAATAAAATTGAAGGGATATCGCAACAACAGCTGATGGCCCCATTCAATTAATTTTTCTGATTTTATTTTAGTCGAAGTAATTCCATCCTGGAAACCAAATATCTTTAAAAGCCTCCTGTAATCCCATGCTTTCACGCCATGAAATCGGATCCCATCCGGTATTAATTGTTCGGGTATTGAAGCCGCTCTTCCCAAGATATGGACCTCAAATCCCTGATCGGCCAACATTTTACTTAAATAAAAGTTCCTGGTAGCCGTCAACAATTGCGGATGATAATAATACGAAACGAAAAGGATAGCTGGTTTCAATGAGTAAATTTCTTTATCGCCTCCTGATAAATCTGCATATAGACATCAGCGATTAGTGGATAATTAAATTTTGAAAAGAGCCTCTCTCTTAATGAAGAAAGGGATTTTTGATCAGCACCTAAAGAAGACATCGCATTTGCAACTGACGCTGCATCCGAATCAGATGGTAATAAAACAATATCTTCCGGACTCACCATATCTGATATTCCCATATTGTCTAATGAAATGACAGGAACATTACAAGCAAGAGCCTCCAGTACAACCACGCCAAATGTTTCAAACCTGCTCATACATAATAAACCTATAGAGGATTGCAAAATTGAAAGCCATTGATCAACATGCTTTTCACCGTACATTTTAATTCTGTCTCCTGATGGAAGTGATTGTATTAATTCTTCCAGTGCCGGTCGTTCCGGACCATCGCCGATAATATGCAAACTTGCGTTTTTATTGGTTTGAGCATACAAATCAAACGCTTTAATTCCAAGATCCACCTGTTTATTTTTATTTAATAAATTAATCATAATCCATTGTCCGGGATTTTTAAGTCCGGAAGAAGTGAA
>JBDTUE010000346.1:0-4306 GCA_040007895.1 Saprospiraceae bacterium
GGGTATTCATACCGGTGATGCTTGAAGAGGCATAGGATCCCAGTCCATTGGTGATAATCCATTCTTTAGACCCTAATTCCTGGGCAGTATTATTTTGGTTGACTATCATGTCAATTGATTTTATTGGCTTAATAAAGATTTTTAAACTAGTAGTAACCCGCAGGTTATTTCAAATCAAATACGGGAGTATCCACTACGGGATTCAGCTTTCTGTATTTGAGTGTAGACGGAGCGATACCAAGATCGGGATCGACATCTATATGTGGCAATGCTGTCTCTATACCCATCCGGATGATGGCAAGATGATGTACAGCGTGATCAAATGCATATTGTAATTCTCTTCCGATGCTAGAAAAGTATTCACTTCGATGTTCATCTGTTTCAGTACTGAATTCATTGACGATCTGAAGTCCCTGGTGTTCATACAAATTTTTCACCGTCGTATCAATGTATTCAAGTACTGCTTTCGCTGCATTGATCTGATCGGATAACACCAAATTTCTCTTACGGCTATTGTAATCGATCTTGGTTTGATGAACGCCTTCAAACAAACAAATATAAAACTCCAGGATATGTCTCATGTGCTGTCCTATGGTACCACCGTGAAATAACGGTATACTGCAGGTGTAGGAGGCATCATCCAATTGATCCAGTAAACACGAAATCTGGGAGGTGATCAATTCAGTTCCTTGTTTGCTATTCATGATTTTTTATTGGTTAATGATACAAATTTATTGGATCCGACCGACTGATAAGGTTACGCAAGTAACAGTTCGGATTTTTTTGAAATTATTTTTTTAGTTTTTAATCTTGCTACTGTGGTGCTATCCTTTAACCGGTCAAGATACTTAAAGGAATACACGCCATTATTAAATATCACCTGAGAAGTACAGATTGTTCTGGGGCCATTTTCTCTGTACATCAGTATATTGTTATTGATGTCACCGATGCTGCCCACTTCATGAAATCGAAATAACCATGCAGCAGGATCATATTCTTTGATATTGTCAATCCATTGATAGAATATTTGTTTCCGTTGTAATTTTATCTCCGGATTGTATAAGGTGGATGAACTCCAGATAGTCGGGATATTGATACCCAGGTTTTGTACATATTTTTTATTACCATCCCATACCAATTCGATGAGCTCATCATCCTGGCATATAATCATGGTGAATGGTTCTATCTGATCTAAGTCATATGTATTCAACCAGGTGTCGGTGTGTTTGCTTTGGGCCAGGCTAAGCAGTATTTTACCCCGGCTGATTCTATAAGTTTGATTTTTTTCATGGTTATCAAATGCTCCATTTAGTAAACAGGCACTCAAACCCCGCGAATGAATAAAAATCCAGGATCCATGTGCCTGCTGATCCTTTGGATAAATCAATGACCTGTTCCCATCCTTTTCCATAGTCAGTGATTGCGAAGACCGGGAGGGTCGCTCATCCCGGTTATGGGTAAGTATATAACCTTTTTCGGTCGGTAGATAAGTGACTGTACACATACGCCTTAATGATTATACGGTTGCAATCGATTTTAGTTTTTTGGTTGCAGGTTTCAGAGTGTTTTTTCTTCTTTCTGCCACAGTGCTGATAAGGTCAGCGATCAATCCAGTCCATCCGGTTTGATGACTGGCGCCTACGCCACTACCTGTATCTCCGTGGAAGTATTCATAAAATAATACAAGGTCTTTAAAGTGAGGATCTTCGCGATAAATTGATTGATCTCCAAACACTTTTCGGGCACCCTGCTCATCAGCCTCAAAGATAGAAATTAATCTTTGAGACAAATCATCTGCGACCTGATTTAAATCATTTCTACCCTGTGTTTGACCGGGGGCTGAAACGGTGAAAGATTCTTTATAAAACGAACCAAATTCCCTCAAAGCCTGGATCAACAGATAATTCATTGGCATCCAGATAGGACCGCGCCAATTACTATTACCACCAAAAAGTCCGCTACTGCTTTCAGCCGGCTCATATTTTAATCCGAACTGTTCACCATTAATGTTAAGATAATAACCATGCTCATGTATCTTGGAGATTGCCCGAATGCCGGATGGAGATAAAAACTCCTGCTCATTCAACATAGCATTCAACAATTTTTCCAATCTATCCTTAGGTACTAATGAAAGTAAAATGTCTCCGTTTATTTTGTCCTCTTCGAGCACAAGATATTGGCCATTGTCTGATCTGTATTTTTTAAACCAATTTAACCGGGTAGAAAAATCAGTAAGTTTTTTCAAATAACTACCCGGCAAGCGGTATACCGCAAACAGGGTGGAAAGTCCTACCAAAGACCTCACTTTTAACGGTTGATAAGAGCCATCCGGAAGAGCAAGCACATCATAGAAAAATCCCTCCTGGTCATCCCATGCTCCTGTCCAATCATGCCCGATCCTGTTGAGACTTTCAGCTATATAAATAAAGTGCTCAAAAAACTTCGTAGCCACATCTTCAAACGTCATATCGTACTGAGCTATCTCGAGGGCCATCTCCAGCATATTGAGACTATACATCGCCATCCAGGCTGTACCATCCGCTTGTTCGAGGTGACCACCACCCGGTATCTGATTGCTTCGATCGAAAAGGCCGATATTATCAAGACCCAGGAATCCTCCTTCAAATACATTGTTTCCTTTATGATCTTTTCTATTAACCCACCAGGTAAAATTGATTAATAATTTCTGGAATACTTTCTTCAAAAAATCAACATCACCCTTACCCTTTCTGCTTTTTTCCTGTTTATAAACCTGGAGGCAAGACCATGCATGCACCGGTGGGTTAACGTCACCAAAAGCCCATTCATAAGCAGGTAATTGCCCATTCGGATGCATATACCATTCCCTTAATAATAAGATCAATTGATTTTTTGCAAATTCCGGATCTACCATTGCTAATGGAATACAATGAAACGCAAGATCCCAGGCTGCATACCATGGATACTCCCATTTATCCGGCATACTAAGAATATCTTCATTATTGAGTGAATGCCATTGGCTGTTCCTTCCTGTTTTCCTGTTTGCCGGCGGAGGTACCTGACCGGGATCTCCATTCAACCATTTTGGTATATCGATATAATAAAATTGTTTTGACCAGATCATTCCTGCTAAAGCCTGACGTTGAATGTTTTTTTGATCTTCAGATAGCGTAGCTGGATGGATAGCTGCATAGAATTCATTGGCTTCATTGATTCTATCAGAAAATATAGTATCGAAATTGATAAAAGGTTTTGAAGGAGTTTCAACTGTAAGTCTTAGCCGGATGGTTTTTGATTCACCCGGATTAAGCTCGACTTGATACAAGGGTGAAAATTTAGTGCCTTCCGTTTGTTGATTGTATTGATTTAATTTATGGCCTACGACGGCGTCATGAAAAGCATCCTTAACGAACCGGGATTGGTTTTCCACGTTCCATAATTTTTGTTTATTCGATTCATTTTCCGTAAACAGGGTGTGATCCGGAATATCATAGTAGAGAAAATAATTACCGGCCTGTTCATGAGTGATTTTTACGGATTGACTGGAATGGGCTTGAATCTTTGGCTTTGCCCTTTCTGTCGATGATTCATTATTTCCAGCCTCTTGACTAAACCATGTGTTTCTAAACCACAAGGTTGGTAACAATGATATCGGTGCCCGCTCAGAAGATCGGTTATATACTGTGATTCTCACGCAAATGTCATTGGGACCGGCTTTGGCATATTCGGTGATGACATCAAAGTATTTCCTTTGATCAAAAATACCGGTGTCGATGATTTCAAATTCCCTTTCTTCTTTGGACCGGCCACGATTCGCATTTACCAGCCATTCATATGGATATTCATTGATGGGATATTTGTATAAATGTTTAAGATAAGAATGAGTCGGTGTTGCATCCAGATAATAATATAACTCTTTTACATCTTCGCCGTGATTGCCTTCATTGCCTGTAAGGCCATACAGTCTTTCTTTAAGGATAGGATCTTTTCCATTCCACATAGCCAGTGCAAAACAAATGTGCTGATGATCATCGCTGATACCGGCTATGCCGTCTTCACCCCATCTATAGGTACGGGACCGGGCCTGGTCATGAGAGAAGTATTCCCAGGCATTGCCATGCTCAGAATAGTCTTCGCGTACAGTACCCCATTGCCTTTCGGAAAGATAGGGTCCCCATTGACTCCATGAGGCTTTGCCAGTATATTGATCAGCTAATCTTTTTGATTCTTGTGATTCCATTCGGTTTGTTTTGAATTTATGCCTCAAAGATCTATGTAGTATGTTGAGAAAAAGGTTACCTGGGTTACAAATACGAATTTTTACTTC
>JBDTUE010000347.1:0-4290 GCA_040007895.1 Saprospiraceae bacterium
GCCTTTTAACCTTTTTCCACCATGCTCACTAATTATTTAAAAATCGCCTTCCGGAATATGCTTCGCAACTGGGGTTATTCTATTACCAATATTGCCGGTCTTGCCATTGGCATTACAAGTTGTATTTTAATCATGCTTTTTGTGAAGAGCGAATTCAGTTATGATCATTTCCATACAAAATCGGATCGGATTTACCGTGCATGGTTACAGGAAATCTACGAGGGTCAGACCTTTACGAATACTCAGACTCCTATTCCCTTAGGCCCTACATTACAAGCTAACATACCTGATGTAGAATCTAATTGCAGAGTGTACGCATTTAATACGTTGGTTCAATATGGAGGTAATAAATTCAATGAATCAGTTACCATGGTTGATTCTGATTTTTTTCAAATCTTTGATTTTAAGATCATTGAAGGGGATCAATCCGTATTGTTGAATAAAAATGCCTTGATCCTTACCGAGCCGATGGCAAAAAAATATTTTGGAACTGAAAAAGCTATAGGTAAAAATCTTGAACTTCAGCTTGGAACTGATAAAATATTGTTTACCGTATCAGCCATTGCGGAAAAATCACCCCAGGAATCTAATATTAAGTTTGATATGTTGATTCCGCATTCAAACGATGTTCATCTATTTTCAGAAAGGCAAAGGACCCGTGGGTGGACCAGTGTATTTGAAGAGACCTACGTATTGCTTCATCCGGGCAGGACAGGGAAAGATGCCGAAGCAAAGATTCCGGATATGGCTAAAAAAATTGCCGGAGACAACTATAAGCCTGGTGAGTATAATATACATTTTCAAGCTATCACGGATATTCATTTAAATAAGACATTGCCTGCAGGTAATCAACCTACCAGTGATCCTGCCTATTCTTATATTTTGGGCACCATTGGACTTTTAATTCTTTTAATAGCTTGTATTAATTTCGTTACGCTATCGGTAGGTCGGTCTACGACAAGGGCCATGGAAGTGGGTGTTCGTAAAGCTTTGGGGGCAGGCCGCGCTTCTTTGATACGACAATTTTGGGGAGAGGCTATTTTGCTCACTTTGTTTTCACTCTGCATCGGTATTGGCTTAGCCTATTTATTATTGCATCCGTTTAATGGCATTGCAAACAGAGATCTGACGCTGAACCTGTCAGGATTTAATTTGAGTTTCATTTTACTGATGGTCATCGTCATTGGATTGATTGCAGGGATTTACCCGGCATTAGTCCTTTCATCATTTAATCCTATTCAGGCTCTTAAAAATAAAGTTGCTTCTGCCTTGAACATTGGATTACTTCGAAAAGGTTTAATCATAGGGCAATTTACTGCATCGATTATTATGATTATCGGAACGATCGTTGTCGGCCAGCAATTATATTTTTTACAAAATAAAAATATGGGATATAATAAGGAACGGATCGTCATCGTATCTACTAACAAACCAAGGAAGGAAGGCATGCCTTTGGCTGAACGATTTAAATCAGAATTGCTTAAGAATCCCCAAGTCATTGGAAGTACGGTATCCCTATTCAGTTTTTCTGAACCTGGTTGGGCGAATGTAGGATATGAAGATGAGAAGAAAGTTTATAGAAACTTCCGGATGAATTCGGTTGACGCTGATTTTGCAAATACCATGAAACTAGAGCTTTTATCAGGACGCAACTTTTCATCAGCGGATGCTAGTGATATGATCAATGGTATGATTGTCAATGAGACCTTAGTCAAAGAATATGGTTGGAATGATCCTATCGGCAAAAAACTTGACAACCGGTATGATCAGACGATCATCGGTGTAGTCAAAGATTTTCATTTCGAATCTCTGCACAATCCGATTGCACCATTAGCCCTGGTTATGAGACCTGACTCTATATTTAGAAAATCTGATGATATCGGCTTCGCATATGCTCCGCAACCCCGTATCAATATCCGGTTGAAAGAAGGTAATTTATTAGATCAGATAGCAACGATTGAAAAGGATTGGAAATCTACCGCAGGTAATCAGGATTTTGATTATAAATTTCTGGATGCATCCCTGGATGCCCAATACAAAGACGAAAAGCGATTGGGTAGCATTGTTCGATATGCTTCCCTGTTATCTTTATTTATTTCCTGCCTTGGATTATTTGGATTAGCAACGTTATCCGTTGTCCAGCGGATGAAGGAAATCGGTATCCGGAAAGTTCTGGGAGCTAATATCCCGAGCATATTGATTTTAATATCGAAAGATTTTGTTTGGTTGATACTGATGGCAACTGCATTAGCTATTCCTTTGTCTTTATGGGCATTGAATAAATGGTTACAGGGTTTTGTATTCCGTATCCATGTTCAATGGTGGGTTTTCTTTTTGTCAGGGATAATTTGCCTTATTATTTCAATCATGACAATAAGCGTCCAGGCGATCAGGGCAGCACTAACAAATCCTGTAAAATCATTAAGAACAGAATAGCGAAGGTATGAGGTTGGAGGTATGAGCTATGAGCAATGAGCAGCGAGTTACGAGCTGTCAGCTATCAGTGAATTATTTCTCATAGCTCGAACCTGATACCTCGAACCTGATACCTGATACCTCTAACCTGATACCTGATACCTCTCACCTCTAACCTGATACCTTTTATTATGCTTAAAAACTATTTCAAGATTGCTTACAGGAGTTTAATTAAAAACAAACTCTTTTCATTAATCAATATACTGGGCCTTGCTTTGGCAATTCCATTTGCACTCATAGCCATGATGCAGATTCAAAGCACGTATGAGAGTGATAATTTTCACCCTTATCCGGATCGTACCTATCGTGTTATTTCTGATGTAACAGCAAAGAGTGGTATGAAAATAAAATATGCTTCAACTCCTTTCAGACTTGCTGAGAAACTCAAAAGTGATTATCCTTTTATTGAACGGGCAACGACTATAAGCAGACAATTTAATTGGGAACTAACCAATAAAATTAAAACCATAAAGGTCAATAGTCTTATGGTAGAGCCGGGTTTTTTCGACGCGTTCGGATTTAAATTGGATCATGGTACCATCCCGTCTGAACCTAATACCCTTCTTATGACTGCCGATATAGCAAAAGTTTTTTTTGGAGAATCTGACCCGGTTGGAAAAATAGTAAGTCATCCGGAATATGGTGATTTTAAAATATCTGGTGTATTGAAGCCTTTCAAAAGAAATACACACTTCCGGACAGATGTCATGGTATCTATTTCAACCCTTACGCATGCAAAAAATAAAAACGAGCATCTCGATCAATGGACTGCTTATGAAGATGCATTTACGTATGTCGTCCTAGATGATAAATCAAATCCTGAAAAATTAAAAGCTTCGTTGACTTCATTAGCAGATCAGGTTTATAAGGATGCTGCTCCGGGAACGGATAAAATCAGCTTTGATGTCCAGTCATTAAAGGATATTTCGCCAGACACGCAAAAATTACGAAACAATCCATACGTAGAAGATTGGGCAGACCTCAGTATCAATTTTATTTTTGCTTTTATACTCGTAGTCCTGGCGGGATTTAATTATACCAATCTGACTTTAGCACGATCACTAAGCAGAGCCAAAGAAGTGGGAATCCGGAAAGTCTCTGGTGCATTAAGAGGTCAATTGATGTTTCAGTTTATCTGCGAAGCCCTGTTGATTGCAATGATAGCTTTATTGCTGGGATTTTTTATTTTTCAGTGGATGAGGGAATTTATTCATGTCAACTGGTTTACCTGGGAAGTGGATCAACCCTGGATCATTGGATTGGCTGGTATTGTTTTTACTCTATTAATGGGAGTAATTGCCGGAGTCATGCCGGCATGGTTATTATCAGGCTTTCAACCGGTGTCTGTTTTAAAGGGGACTATGAATCCAATGTCATTGGGAAAAGTGAGCTTTAGAAAAAGTCTGACGGTCATCCAATTCGTTGTTACCACCTGTTTTATTTTTATGATCGGACATATGTATCACCAGTTTAAGTTTATGGCGACAGACAATATAAATTTTAACCGTAAGGACATTTTAAATATTTCTTTATCCGATAATAAATATAAAAACCTGGTTAATGATATTCACTCCAATAAAAATGTAGCCGGCATTGGATTGACCTCTACTCCCTTTGGGTATAATGCTATTGCAGGGGGAATTAAAAAGGATCCATCCGCTGAAAATCTTGCAGCCTATTATTATGCTGCGAATGCTGAATTTATAAGCAATATGAAACTTACCCTGGTCAGTGGAAAAAATTTGCCAGAATTGACAAAAGATTCTGCAGATAACAGGGTGTTGATTAATGAACAGGCTGCATTAGCTCTGGGAC
>JBDTUE010000348.1:0-4282 GCA_040007895.1 Saprospiraceae bacterium
ATGATGAAAAGATAGGCAAGTTTTTGTTTTATATAAATCATATGCAGAAAATTTATTTTCAACTACATCGTCTGAATTATTTATCCTGTGAATTCTGAAGATACCAATTCTTTAAGTTAACTTTTCATCCAGCATATTATTTTACAAATCCCATTTTTCTTAATATCTGTTGATGCTCCGGGCTTTCAAAATATTTTTTATCATAGAAAAGAGGGAGATTCATAAGATAGGCGTCTGATGATCTTTCTTCAACTGCCTTTTCTTCCCATTCATTTGCTTTTTGATAATCACCTTTTAAATAATACATAAAGGATAGATCCCAGGGGTCTTCAACTTTATTTTCTGACGTATATTTAAAAAAACGGTTAATCACAGCATCCGCTTTTTCTTTTTGACCACATTTTGAATAAATAAATGCAAGTGTAGCCTGTAATAATTCAGATCCCCATCCATCTTTAAATAAATTTTCAGCTTTTGCTGCATTGATCAATGCTTTATCATATTCGTGTAGAAAAACATACCCGTAGGCCTGTTTGATATATCCCCAAATCCAATTGGGGTGAAGCTCGAGTGCCTTACCAAATGCATTTACACTTTTTTGAAAATTGCTTGCAAGCAGGTTAGTCCAACCCAGGTTGTGCAAACTGGAAATAGAGACCGGATCGAGTAGTACTGCTTTATCTGCCAGGGGCAGTGCTTCATTATACCTGCCCACATCGGCCAGCGTAGCAGAGTATCTTATATATATGGTAGCATTGCCCGGATCCAATTCCAATGCCTTTTTATACGATTCGACGGCACCCTTCCAATCCCAGTCATAATAAAATTTTAAAGCGCCTTCAGAGGTGTAAATCTCCGGAATATTGGGATCAAGGGCTTTGGCTGCTTCAATAGCAGTTCGTGCTTCATTGATGATCTCTTTTTGAGAGGCGGTTGAAAATAAACTTTGTATTATTTTCTCATTGGCAATGGCGGCGTAAGCTGCTGCATATTTTGGATCAATGCGTATGGCTTCCCTGAAATGAGCCAATGCTTTTTCAGATTCTTCGGGCGTGGAACCGTAACTCAAAAATCTTCCTTTTAAATATTCGGCATAGGCTGCAGGATTAACTTCTTTATTTGGGTGTAGCCCTTTTGATTTGTCAATCAACACTAATTGCAGCGGATTCATTAATGAAGCGATAATAGAATCTTCTATTACTGCAATATCATTATTCGTCATTTTATATTTTTCTCCCCAAATCTGGTTTTGATTTACAGCGTCAACTAATTGGCAACTTAAATAATAAACACCGTTGTTTTGCTGCAACTGCCCGGTGAGTACAACATCAGGATTTAGTAACCTTTTCAAACTACTAATGCTCCTCGAAGTATCATCTAATTTAAATGTAGCCGAACGGGCAAACACTTTAGCATCGGGGAATGAAGAGATCCGGTTAATCAGATTTTCAGGGATTCCATCCGATAAATAAAAAAGTGAAGTATCTTTTTGCGGGTTTTCAAATGGAAGAATTGCCAGCGACCTGGGAATAGCAGGCTGTTTGTGATTAAAGAAAAAAGTCCACGCAAAAAATATAGCTGTTGCTAAAACTATTGCTGCAGTTATGAAGACTGTTATTCGTTTTGAGTTATTGGGTTTTGTTTTTTTCAGCTTGCCCTGCATTGCAGCTTTTTCGGGAACAATTAAACCCGGATTGGAAATTGCAAATACTTCCAAAGGATCTTCTACATTTTTGAATTCAAAAGAACCCAATGAACTAATTTGTATTTCGGAATTGTTTTTTACCTGGTCACGAATGGTCTTTGAAATAAGTATAGATGAACCCACTCCGAGGGTTTCAATTCTTGATGCGATATTTACATTATCTCCATACACATCATCATTTTCAAAAACCACTTCACCCATGTGTATCCCGATCTTTATTTGAAAATCTTTGGTTACGTTACAGGCCTCCTGGATTTTTATGGCGGCGTTTACTGCATCCGAAGCTGTAGAGAAACTGGTCATGACACCATCACCCAATTCTTTTATCCAGCGACCATAAAATTGCTCAATAATGGGTTTTTGTAATGCACGATTTTTATTGAGAATAGAAAATGCCTTTTGTTCATCATTACCCATTAATGCGGTGTACCCGACGATGTCGGTAAACATAATAGCGGCGAGCTGGCGGGTTTGGGGCATGTTATATTAATGACGAGCTAAATCTAATACTATTATACTGCTTCCACCGATTGAACTTGTGTCATTAAAGTCAGTCAGGATGAATAAAAAATTGAATAAAGTATTAAATGGAAAATTGTAATTTCACGATAATAAAAAATAGTTGTTATGGTCTTAAATCCTCAATTTGTAATGGACAAAAAAGGAAAGAAAACGGCAGTACAGTTATCAGTAAAAGAATATGAATACTTGATTGAAGAACTTGAAATGAAGGAAGACATTGCTTTGTATAAAAAAGTAAAAGCAGATAAGAAAGAAAACTATATACCTCTTGCGGAATACCTTAAAAATTGAAACAAAAAGTAATGCCCGTTGTCTACACTCCCTATATTTATTCACAATAAAATTATTGAAGATATTTCCCGTCTTTCTTCTGTGCCACATCCATCTGGATGTAAAAAACTGAAAGGAAATATGAATTTATACCGTATACGGGTCGGCGATTACAGAATCATATAAATAGAAGATAAAGTGCTCCGCATTTTAATCATTGGAGTTGGAAACAGAAAAAATATCTATAATTGAGCAAGAAATAATATGTTTTCTTGCGAAATAGCTCCTTGCTCTTTGGTTTGTGCATTTACTTTGTTTCATAGCCCTCAGAAATGGAGCAAGAGGAATTGATTATTTTTGTTCCCACATGAATATTCCTTTTAACCGATAAATCAACTATGTCTTTTTCATATAAAACCTTCCAAACCCAGAACATGAAAAAATGGATTTTCCTTTTAAGCGTATCGTTATTTCTGCTTCATTGTAAACCAAAAGATGCCACTATTCCTGTCATCGGATTTGCAGATGCATTTCAGGACAATACCATTGAACAAGCAAAGATTGGATTTATAGATGCGCTCCAAGCGGAAGGGTTTGATGAGAAAAAAGCAAACCTGAAAATCATATACCGCAATGCACAAGGAAATATCCCGACCCTGACCCAGATCATCAACTATTTTGTAGCTGCCAAAGTAAACCTTATCGCTACCAATCCCTCGCTCTCTACGATTACGGCAGTTCAAAACACCAAGGACATACCCATATTCATGATGGTATCTCCTACTCCTGAGTTAATGAAAGTCACTGATTCCAGTCATCATTCACCTAAAAACCTTTTTGGTATTGGTGAAACTCTTGATTATATCGATACTTCTTTTTTGCTTATACCCCAGGTCATTAAACCCAAGTCCGGTAAACTAACGGTGGGTATGATCTATAATCAATCAGAACCGCAATCGGTGGAAGCCATAGATCGAATCAAAAAATTGGCAACTGAACATAATATAACCTTGATCAATCAATCAGTCAGTTCATCTGCTGATGTGCAACTCGTGGTAGCATCTTTGATTTCTAAAAACATTGATGTCTTTTTTGCTAATCCGGACAATGTGGTATTTGCTTCATTCGAAACCATCGTTCAATCCTGCAATCAAAAAAAGATTCCCATTTTCACGAGCGAAGCGGGACTTGTTCACCGGGGCGCAGTAGCTGCTTATGGTGCAGATATTTATCAATGGGGTTTCCAGGCCGGTAAACAGGCAGCACAATTTTTGAAAACAAAAAGTACGGAAGGTCTACAATGGGAAATGGTCAAGCTAAGAAAAAAAGTATATAATGCAGCGCAAGCCACATCCTTCGGCATCACTATTCCTGCCGGTTTCGAATCCATTCAATGAGCCAATTTTATTTAACAGCGCTTCAATTGTCATTATGCCTGTGTCCAATGGCTCTGGGCATTTATATTTCAATGAAAGTGTTTAACATTCCTGACATTACTACAGATGGAAGTTATACGTTAGGTGCAGTAGTCACTGCAATATTATTATCCCGCCAATGGCCCGTAATGATAGTATTACCAATATCAATGCTAGCAGGATCTTTGGCTGGCATTTGTACCGGCCTTATCCATACCAAATTAAAAATCGATGCATTACTTGCCGGTATCCTTGTCATGACCGGACTATATTCTATCAACCTGATCATCCTCGGAAGATCCAATGTGCCCCTGATTAATGTGGCTAATTTGTTTACCTCATTGTCTTTATTCGAAAACAAATTATATAA
>JBDTUE010000349.1:0-4263 GCA_040007895.1 Saprospiraceae bacterium
CTTACGGCAAAAGTAGTTGCACAATATGCCGCTTATGTTCCTATAGATTCCTTACATGTCAATGGAGAATTGACTCTCGGAGAAAATATTGCCGACCTGGGTGGTTTAGCTATCTCTTTTGATGCATTTAAAAAAACTGCACAAGCCAAAGCCAATCAAAAAATAGATAACCTTACTCCTGAACAACGGTTGTTCATGTCCTTTGCATCTATCTGGAGAATAAAAATGAAAGATGAACTCACACGACAAATTGTACTTACAGATGTCCATTCACCCGCTGAATTCAGAGTCGTAGGGCCATTAAGTAATTTTGCTCCATTCTATCAATCTTATGGATTAGTAGAGCAAAATAAGATGTGGAAAAATGAAAAGGATAGGATAAAAATCTGGTAAGTGAAGCTTGGTAAGCCGGAAATCTTTTTCAGAATAAAACCAAAATTAAAAAGAACCCGTGTTACTACAATAAACCCTTTCAGTTGTGTTGGAAGGGATTCCAGGTATAATTAAATTTTGTTCATCTAAAAAAATAGTATATATTTATACTTAATCAAGTAAAATATTATACTATGGCAAAAGTAGCATTACATAATATCGGGACTGACAGCAAAGTCATTTCTTCAAGGAAAAAGTTAAGTTTAAAACGAGCTATAGCTCTACAAACTGTTGATGGTAGAGTTCACAAGGCAAATGCTATAATTTTTTCTGGTACTGTTAAAAAGGCTGAAAGCCAGCTGACACCAATAGAAAAGTGGGAAAGATCAAATCTTGGCATCAGTAAAAAAGAATTAGAAAAACTAAAGGCAAGAACTGAGCTGGATTACGACAAACTTGCAAAGTTGCTTTCAGTAACAAGGGCAACACTTATTAATAAGCCTAGCTCCGAACTATTTAATAGTGCTTTAAGCGAAAGAATACTTGGATTAGCAGATATCTATTCTTATGGTTACGATGTATTTGAAGATGAAGCAAAATTTAATCAATGGATGTTTATCCAGAACCGGGCACTAGGTGGAAAAACCCCATATGAAGTGTGCAACAACCAGTTTGGAAGGGAGGAAGTAAAAAACATTATTGGAAGAATCGACTATGGGGTATACTCTTAATGTATAAAGATGATAGTCTATCGAGTTGGGAGATCAAAATTTAGTAAAGACTTTGCTGGTGAAGGTGCCAGGTTACATGGTGGACGATGGAATCATATTTTGACCCCTTGTATCTATACCTCTGAAAGTCGAGCTCTTGCCTTGCTGGAATACACTGTTAACGTTACTATAGATGCTATACCAAGATCCCTAAGCATTACTACATTTGAAATATCGGATGCAAGCGTCCAGGAATTATCAATCGAAGAACTCCCAGGAAATTGGACAGATTCTCCTGCACCTGCTTCAACAAAGGACTTTGGAACTAACCTTTTAAAGGTAGCGGCTACATCCGTAATTAAAATTCCATCGGCAGTTATACCACAAGAATTTAATTTCATACTTAATCCTAAACACGTTGGCGCTAAAGACTTTAAAATCCTGCAAGTGGAGGACTTTGTTTATGACGTTAGAATTAAGTTAATTTAATACCTCTTTGTATTACGTTTATGAAAGCATTCGAATGCTCTGAAAAAAAACAACAAACTTTCAAGAGATACAAAATGCAGAATTTGTAAAGTGAAAAGGTCGCAGCAGGCAGAGTTGAAAAATTATTGAATATCCTTTTTTAGAAAAGCAGCCATTCAAGGAAACTTAGGTGAACCATTCATTTTTAAGTGGCGCATATAAAAGAAGTTATTTGCATATGTAAAGCACAAAACGAAATTACTTGATTGTAGATTAGAAATTTTAATGTTTATTATGATGAAGGAAGAATAAGAACATTCAGAAATAACACGATGAATAATTGGATTTGCAATTGACACGAACGACAGAAAGGACTTACTGCCAAAGTACATTGAATTAAAGGGCAATTCCTTCGGACTTATTTATCCAGCCAAGATAAGTGCGATGAGTGCAGGTAAAAATCCTAATAACATCAACCACAGTCCTCTGCCGGTGATTCCATACTTGCCTTTAAGGATAAACAAACCGGTAAGGTTTATTCCGATCAATAAGATAGCAAATACATCAGCTACCCATTTCCAATGTTTGATACTGTTACGATGTAACAGGTTGGTCTGATAAATCAGGGGGCGCCGTTGAATTTTTTCATATAAGCCTTTCCCTTCTTTCATATTCACGTGAAAAGAAGCTTTGTCAAAATATATTTTTACCTGATCCGCCGTGGGAAAGTCAAATACTTTATAGGAATCTTCACCGACTAAAGCGCATAATTTTAAAACAGCTTCTCGATTATTCAAATTCACAGAAGTAATTTCAACAGGAATTGAAATGGTATCTTTTTGGAGAATAAAATCTGCATTCCAGGAGTCACTATGATTTAGTGCCAGGCCGGAGATACAATAGGCGATGAGCAGGGCAGAAATAAAAAAGCCAAGATCACGATGTATGTTTCGATTCCATCGCTTGATTTTTTTCCAATCCATACTACCTGGCTTGAATTATTTTGTCCACATATTCTTTACTAATTGATTCAATCCATCTATCCACCTGGATATCAGGAAGGATGGCATCTGGTTTGTACAGCACTCTTTGTTCATGATGCGGTACCTTTTGAATTCCTCCTCCTATAATTTTTATCTGGAACATTTCATCATGAGCCAGAAGGACAGGGATCACAATAGCTTTTTCTTTTGATTGCAAGACTCGTTCAATCGCGGCAGTTGTACTATCCGGATTATAATGTACCAGATGTCCACACCAACCATATGAAAATGTTGATATACCTGTTTTATCATTTACATATTTCGCTATATCTTCAAACAGAGTTGACCACTCTTTATTATAGGTAGCATCACCATATCCGATGAGGGTAATACCTTCTGATTTCGCATTAGTAGATAAAGCTAGTACCCTTCTTAAAATATTCCCTTGCATGAGTCCTGAAAAATCTATTAAAGGAGTGAGGTGCGTTTCAGCGAGTGGCGTATATCGATCGATT
The DNA here is from genome assembly GCA_040007895.1 of Saprospiraceae bacterium. GTDB lineage: Bacteria > Bacteroidota > Bacteroidia > Chitinophagales > Saprospiraceae > JADJLQ01. The sequence continues at coordinate 3,049 of JBDTUE010000349.1, forward strand.
TTTTCAATCTTTAAATTTTCCAGCGATTGAGGGTCCTCTTTTTTACCAATAATAGTTGGAATATCATCAAACGAATGTGTACTTACGGTCAGAAATACCGGGATGATGATGATATCAGATACCTGGATACTGTCAAAATATTTCAATTGAGTTGCAAGCGATGGTTCAGTATATTCCATGAAGGCCGTTTTAATACCTTTTACTCCAGGCATTCGATTGAGGGAATCCTTTACCTCAATTTCTAAATTAGCGAGTGCTTGTCTCCAGGTATCAGACCTTGAGCCATGGTTGACCAAAATGATCCCGATTGACTTTGAATCAAGGTGCGAGGATGTCTTTTCACTCCTGACCTTACATCCATAATTACCCATGATTAAGATGACCAGACTAACATAAATACCTTTCATTTGAAGCATAATTTTTGAAAGGCGAAAATAAAACTAATTAGATTTAATCTAAATAAAAATAACAAATATGCTTAAACCTCATTGATTTTCAAGGGTATTAATTGATACGTTCATGACAGGTTTGTTTGATGTACACATTTTATATTATATGTATAATTAATTGTATTAGAATGTTATACAATACAATTAGGCGATAATAAAGTGAATTTGAAGGAGTTATTACTTTTTCGTTTATAGGTATTTTTATTTAGACTAAATCTAATATTTGTATACTGAATATTGAATTTTGTGGATTTTGCTGATAAATAATTTTTTAAACTTTCCGGTTTTCAGACTGCTTCTCATCGCTATATCTTGTCTTGTAAAATAAATAAGGAAGAGATTCGTGTCATTGCAAATTCCTTATCTGCAAAACTACCACAGGCTACATCGTTCTTAACCGGCTATCAATAAATTTTTAGTATTTATAAGTAGGCTATAGAAATTATATAAATTATACAATGTCTATCTTCCGGCTTTGTATCCATTCCCAATTAATACAAAATGCGGCGTGAAAGAATCAATTGATTATTAAGGGTGTCAATGATCATTTTATATTGCTGTTGATCCTTCATCTCAAAATAATATTCCCATCCACCGGGGATTTTTCCATAACCAGGACCTGAACTCCGCCTTCTCAGATCACGGAATTGATTGGAAAGATGTTCAACGTTTGATTTGTTCATGGCAATTCGTGCAACCAATAAATCCTGATCTTTAGAATTCATGTTTTCCGCTTGTAGAATGGTATAATCTTCAGGAATAGAAA
>JBDTUE010000350.1:0-4248 GCA_040007895.1 Saprospiraceae bacterium
TACTTTCGGAACCATAAAATGCGGTAAAATACCATCGCTGATTGCTATAACCCCCATTTGTTCTGGTACGCTAATGCCTAGTTCTGATATTGCCGGAAGCGCTCCCAGCATGATCTCATCCGTCATCAGATAAAGACCATCTGGCTTATGTTCCTTTAGCAATCTTATTGTTTTATCCTTTCCTTCCTGGCTATTATTGACAAACTGCGTATGGGATTCACTGTTCTTTAATCCGAGATCTTTAAGTGCCTGTGAGAATCCATTGAACCTTTGGTGAGATATAGAAAGACCTGTTTTTCCAAAAACACCGACAATGTTCCGGCTTCCTGATTTATAAAGATGTTGAACCATTTGATAGGAAACTCTAAAATCATCAATCGTAACACTACTGTATTCTGATCCTTCGATGATTTTGTCCAATAGTATAACAGGAATATTAGATTCATCCAATGTTTTAAGATGATCGAGATTGAGTGTCTCTTTAGACAATGCCATGAGTACTCCTGCTACATTATTATCATAGGCGATATCAATATTTTCTATCTCTCTTTCAAGGTTGTCATTGCTTGTAAGAATCAATAAGGTATAACCCTGGGTATGTAAAACTTCTTCGATACCATGTATTACCGAAGGATAAAAAAAGGCCGTCACTTCAGGAAGGATCAAAGCAATCGTTTTGTTGGTACCTTTTTTTAAATGCAAAGCTGCTGTACTCGGTCTGTATTTCATGGACCGTGCAGCTTCCTTAATAGTAATCTTCAGACTGTCACTGATGTCAGGATGATCACTTAAAGCTCTTGAAATAGTAGATGCACTGACATTCAGTTTAGCGGCAATATCTTTAATTGTTGTCTTTTTCAATAGTAGAAAATATTAATTGAAAGCGATTACAAAATTATCATTTCCTTAACACATTTGTTAATTTATCAACAACAATCGTTTGCGGCAAGGTTTGCGGGATAATTTATAGCTATAAAGTGGTAAATGGGTATTGAAATGAATGTGGTTTCTCTATTTTTGATCTTTGGTAATATTAAGAGAATTTTTAGGATTTGTGGTTTTTATTAGGAGAAGAAAAAATGCTTTTTTTATTGACTGCTGGTCAAAACCATTAAACTCTTTTTTTACTTAATTAATTTAAAAATTTTGAATGAATATGAATAGACTTTTTAATTGTTTGCTAAAAGGAATGCTTGCTCTCACACTTGTATGGTGTACGCAATCATTTTCTTTCGCTCAAAGGACAGTAACTGGTACGGTAAAAGAAGCCGGCACTAGTGAATCTTTGATTGGAGCTACAGTGTTAGTCCGGGGGACTGCATTGGGCACCATTACGGATATCGATGGACACTTCAGTCTTGAAGTGCCTGCCGGTAAGGATATTTTGGAAGTATCATACACTGGATTCGGTACTGAAGTTGTTACATTGGGTACTTCTAACACGTTGGAGATTACTTTGACTGCAGGAAAAACACTTGAAGAAGTGGTAGTAACAGGATATGGTTCTCAGCGTAAAAAAGAAGTAACCTCTGCGGTAGCTTCTATCAAAGCTGAAGACTTTAACAAAGGAGCCATTACAAACCCTGCTCAATTACTTCAGGGTAAAGTACCGGGCCTTATCATTGCAAAACCAAATGGTGATCCGAATGGTGGATTTACGATTCGTCTTAGAGGTTTATCTACAGTAGGCGGAAGTACTGAACCACTTATCATCATTGATGGGGTACCTGGTGCAAGCCTTAACAGCGTAGATCCTAATGATATTGAATCTATGGATGTACTTCGCGATGGATCTGCTTCCGCAATTTACGGAACACGTGGATCAAATGGAGTAATCCTCATCACTACTAAAAAAGGTAAAGAAGGTCGCACTTCAGTTGAATATAATGGCATTGTATCTACAGAATCAATGGCAAGAAGACCTGACGTCATGACTGCTGCAGAATATAAAGCTGCCGGCGGAAAAGATCAGGGGGCAGTTACTGATTGGTTTGATGTAATTACCAGAAACTCTTTACAACATCAACACAACCTTGCGCTTTCAGGTGGTTCGAAAGGTATGGGTTATCGGGTATCCTTCAATTATAAAGACATACCTGGTATCATCAACAATACCGGATTTAAACAATTGAACGGACGCGTAAATCTTACCCAAAAAGCTTTAAATGATAAATTAACGGTAGGGTTTGACCTTTCCGCTACCAATAAAAACCAGCAAATAGGATTCAAAGAAGCTTTCCGATATGCTACCATTTTCAATCCAACAGCACCGGTATATGATGCGACGAATATTGCAAATGGCGGCTACTATGAACCAGGTGGATTTGACTATTTTAATCCCCTGGCAATCATTGAACAAAATACTGCTACCGGTACTACAAATAATTTACTTGGAACTATACGGGGAGAATATGAATTTATCAAAGGTTTGAAATATTCTTTAAGTTATACTTTAGGTAGAGACAATGGGGGCGATGGTCAAGGTGTAACTGAATCATACTTCAGCAAACAAAGCCAATATGGAGGCGGAACCGGTCGAAATGGTCTTGCTTCAAGGGCTATCTCTACGGGCAAAAACGATTATGTGTCATCTACATTGAATTATTTATTTAAAGTAAGTAATGTGGAATTATCCGCTTTAGCAGGTTACGATTATCAAAAGTTTACCTATGATGGATTTGGTGCATCTGGCGGAAATTTCCTTACCAATGCTTTTACCAGTAATAACATAAGCTCAAGTTTAGATTTCCCACGTGGGCTTGGTAGCGTATACAGTTATAAAAATAGCAATTCACTCATAGCATTCTTTGGAAGGTTAAATGCTAATATCAATGATACCTGGTTTGCAAGTGCATCCCTACGACGGGAAGGATCATCAAGGTTTGGTACCAATAACAAGTGGGGTGTTTTCCCTGCAGTTTCAGCCGGGGTCAATCTTAGCAGGTTACTTGATATAAACGGTGTAGATAATCTTAAATTGAGAGTTGGTTATGGAGAGACTGGAGCGAATATTACCCAGGATTACCTTTCTCAATTCCGTTATGGACCTACCGGAAACTTTTATTACAATGGTTCGTATGTACCAACTTATGGACCGATATCTAATCCTAATCCTGATTTGAAATGGGAAACTAAAGGTGAAACCAATATTGGTCTTGATTTTGGATTAGCTGGATATAAAGTCACCGGATCACTGGATTTCTTCAATCGTTCAGTCAGAGACTTATTATACAATTTCCCAGTGCCAATCCCTCCCAATCCTTTTGGATTTAAATGGTCTAATGTAGGTAAATTAAAGAGTTCAGGTCTTGAGGCAGCTGTCGCCTTTAATGATTTAAAACTTGGTACTGTAAAATGGACCCCATCTATAAACGCTACTTTCTATTTGGATAATAAATTGGTTAGTTTATCTCAGGGAGATCTCAAATTTGGTTCAAATGGTATGTTGGATCTTGCTGGAGTAGGAGCCCCTGGGCAAAACAATTTCACGATGATCCGTGTTGCCGAAGGTCAGGATATTGGTCAAATATATGGACCTATATTTACAGGTGTTGATGACAAAGGCAATCCAACCTTTAAAGATGTGAATGGAGATGGCAAAGGAACTACCGATGACAAAGCATTATTAGGAAATGGACTTCCTAATTTAACTATAGGTTTTAATAACAATTTTTCAGTTGGCAGGTTTACCTTGAGTGCTTTTTTACGAGGTGCTTTTGGACATTCATTAGTTAATCAATTCAGAGTATTCTATGAGGATCGCAATCCTGGATCTATACTCAGTTACAATCGTATTAATACTGAATTAGCAGATCCTAAAGTATTAGATGCCAAATACTCCAGTCTGCATGTGGAAAAAGCTGACTTTTTACGCTTAGACAATATGCAATTGGGATATACCTTACCTGCGAAAGGTGCATTTAATAAGGTTCATTTATTCATTGCAGGTAATAATTTATTTACGATTACGAATTATACCGGAGTAGATCCTGAAGTACGCTTTGTAGATGTTGGAGATAATGGGAATGGAAGTGATCCTTTAGCTCCGGGTATTGATCGAAGAAGTAATTATTTTACAACACGCGCTTTTTCCTTCGGTATAAACCTGGGATTTTAATTAAAAACAAAAAACAATAATCATAGCAATATGAAAAAACTAATAAAATATTCAAAAGCTTTATTGATTGCAGGAATGATGCTTGCATTCAATAATTCCTGTACCAACCTTGATGAAGAATTGTATTCAAC
>JBDTUE010000351.1:0-4247 GCA_040007895.1 Saprospiraceae bacterium
ATTGCCTATTGCCTATTACTCACTCACCGTATCACTGTAATATCCCCGTATTTCACCTTCGCCTGTCCATCAATCGTCTCGTAAATCATTTTATATACGTAAACAGCTCCGGGTGCATCGGTTCCTTTAAATGTTCCATCCCATACAGTTATGGAAGTAGTCAATGCAGGGTTTTTAATATCGACTATGGTAGTACCCCATCGATCATAAATTGTAAATCGTTGGATGGCGGCAACCTGAGGAGCGGGATAAATATTCAATACTAGATTTTCTGAGAGGGTGCTATAGGGGTTGAATATGCTGGGTACATAAATACTTATTTCAGGATCCACCAGTATCCGGAGTGTATCCCGTGTAAGACATCCGTTTGCATCACTTGCTTCTACAATGTAGATCGTGCTCTTTACGGGTTGGGCTATTGGTTTCAAACAATTAGTACAACTTAAATAATCCTGCGTAATCCATTGGAAAGATGAGATCGTAAAATTACTATTGATACTGAGCTGGATCGTATCTCCAATCTTGATGGTTCTATCTGGGCCAAGATTAATCTTTAAACCGCTTGCAAATACAGGGAACCCAACCGGAAGATTCGTCAAACAACCTGAAACGGATTTGATCTGAAGGGCAAATGTATCAGAGGGCAGGCTATTAATACGCAATGGTAACGATATAATCTGGTTGTATACCCCATTATTAAATGCATAAGAATAAGGACTGGTGCCTCCGGTAACCGAGCTTATAAGTAATGATTTTCCCACGGAAGCGGTGCATCCTACGGACTCCTTAAATACCACTGCTTTCACTGATTCTACTACTACCACATAATAAATAATACTATCACATCCATTGGCTGCCTGGTTAATAAATTTTACAGAATCGCGGGTATGAGTAGCATTAAATAATATTCCGCCAAGCCTTACTGAATCACCGTCACATAAAGTATCTCTTATAATCCTGATAGCAGGTAATTTAAAATCAACGACAACGTCTACCAGGCTATCGCATCCACTAGCCGCAGCTTTGATTAATCGTACTATTCCGGAAGGGTGAGTCTTATCAAATATAGTAGTGCCCACCGTTATCATATCATCAGGACATACAGAAGTCCGAAGGAAACTTATAGGATTACGGATAAATTGTATAGCCACATTTCGAATCGTATCACAGGTACCAGGGATCACAGCACTGATCGTATCCGCTCCGTTAGCATTATTGATTGTATACATTTTACCACGGATGGTGACAATATCACCTTCACAAGCAACACTTCCCAGCGTATCCCTGATCGGCGTGCAGCTACATGGAATCATTACATCCCATCCCAGCGTATCACAATTGTTTTTATGTGTAATGACAGCCTGGTGTCGGGTATCAAATGGAATAGGTGGTGAAATATAAAAAGAATCCTGAATGATGCCGCCTCCTGATAGTATATTCAGTGGATCATTGGTGTTTACATTTCGGATCCTGATTTTGTATTGATACGTTTCATTAATAAAATCACAGGTTGAAGTAGTATCAACGATTGAAATAAACTGAACTGCTTTAAATGTTCTGGTTCCGGCATTGCTGTTTATTTGCATCTTACATCCTTTGGAATCCACAATGCTGTCGATGGTAATAGAATCACCTATCAAACCAAATGAAGCTGAAAGCGTAAAATTAGTAACCGAGGATTGGAATATGTTAGAGATGTTTCCCTTATAGGTATAATGTATTAGCACTGGTCTGTTTGGTGTATTGATCGACATCCTAATACTTAATTGTTGCTGACTAGGTGGAGCACATTCTACTGCTTTATCATTTAATATAGTTACAGATCCCGTGCCCACTACAAATACAGCGGTATCACTGTATATGCAAGAATCATTCGTGATCAGAGTAAATTTTATGGTATGGTTTCCCGGACCGGCTAAAGAAGGAAAAAATGTATCCCTCACCATTCCAGGTCCTGACCAGATTCTTTTAAGACCTGCTGTATCGGCCGGTGATAATCCGGTTATTTGAACTACAGGTTCCAACGGAGAATCTCCACTGCAGAAGGGTGCTTCATCCGTAATATTTACAGTAAGAGCCGGACAAAATTTTGTCTTACAGGTCAACGAAGAGATGGGACCATTAGCGCAGGGAATTGCCGAATTTGCCAATACATTAATGGTAACTCGTTCGCCAAGTGTAAGGTTGTTGAAAATAAAAGAATTCGTAGTCCTGATGCCGGTGGGTCCTTGTAATACCGCTGTAGTAAAATCAGAAACTCCAGGCAAAGGATCCCAGGAAAACACAAGTCTGTTAGTATCCTCAGTACAGGTAAGATTTTCAATTGGTGGTAAGGCAGGAATTACTTGTACCGTAAGTGATTTCGCGGGTCCAAAACATTCATTTGACCGGGCCTGAAGCGTGATCCGATAGGTACCTGTATCTAACCGGATCGTTTGATTAGGTTGATTTGTAAAAGTAGTTGATGCTTTGGTAATACTCCAATCATATAATGTACCGGCAGCCTTCTTTCCTATATGCGTTAGATCTATCGGGTTAGAAGCGCAGGTAACAAATGGAGATATAACAAAATCTGAAGTAGTACTATCATTTATAGAAATATCAAGGGCTTGTTCTGCCGGACAATACAATGAAGGTTGATACATGTACAGTCTTTGAGACCTTGTGATTTTATTTCCCGGGCGCAGCTCATTACCTTTTGCACCGGGAGCATCAAAGTAAGTCGGACCTGATAGGTTTTGACCCGTAGGAATAGGCAACGAAAAAGTTTCACATACTGTAATTGCCGGAATACTGTCAATCACCGGTTTAGGTAAAATAGTTATATTGAAAGTATCCTCGTCCCAGCATTTTTTATCATTGTCACTATCCCAAACAAACAGGGTCATTGTTTTTGCAATAAAATACCTGCCATCACCATAGTATGTTTCACCCATAGCATCAGTGAGTTCATGATAATGTTCAGTGCCGGTTAGATTTTTTCCTTGAATTTTGGGCAGTATCAATTCGTTGCAGACTGTAGTATCCCGCATTGGAATTAATTCCGGTGTTATTAAAATTTGCAACTGAATCGTGTCTTCATCAAAACAACCTGGTATGCCGGTGACTGCATATATATCACCACTTGTTTTACTAAATGAATTTGGCAATTTCATTTGACCAGTTAATCCTGATTGACTGAAATATCTTAAATCAGGAAATCCTGATACGGATAATAATTGTATAGAGTCACATCCCTCCAGCGTGGCCGGTATTTGTAAGTCAGGTGTTATATTGATTAATACCTGGATAGAATCCTGAACCTGGCATACCTGAGATTTGTCGAAGATAAAATACTTGCCGGATTGGATGATTTTTGAACCTTGAGGGAATACTGTTCCTGTACCGAAAGATAAGGTTGAGTAAAACGTCGAATCTGTCTTAATATTTAATCCATTAATTTTTGGAAACCGTGCTGAATCACATGCAGTAATATTATTATTATTCGAATAAACCGGGTTCGGTTGTATGGAAACCTTAAAAGTATCTTCATCAAAACATGTCAATCGTTCACTATACGAATAGTAGGTTCCTGATTGAGTAATCAAATCACCGGGCTTATATTGAATACCCTGTTTCCCTGGCAATGAATAAACAAACTGATTAGCAAAAACCGGAGGACTGATCTGCGGAGTAACAAAGGACTGATTACATTTTAAATTGGCATCTGCAACAGGATCTGTTTCTACTACTGCAAAAAATGGAATCGTGACAAGCAATGAATTAGATGGACACTTTTCATAATGATATTGAGCTTCTTCAAAAGCAAACAATTGCAGGTCAGCAAAAAAGAAATTGGGTTTGAAGGCATGGATAGAATCACCTGGCTTATATCTTTTACCACTCCCAAAAGATCCCGTATAATATGCCACATTCCCTGTAAGATTAGTTCCAATAATTACAGGAAGAGAGTCCAGCACAGGACTACATTGACGAGGGATAGTGATATTATTGATTATTAGTTTTCTTAGTAAGACCGTCATGGTATCTTTGATCATACATCCAGGTATACTCGCTTCGTAAAAAAGTTGAGTTGTGGTTTTGATGGTATCTCCCGCCGAGTATGATTTGAATGACGGATCCTGGTATTTTAAGGTTACTCCCGGTGCAGCACCAGGTAAGGTAAACGAAGTACAAAAAGTATCATTTTTTCTGAACGTATCCTTTGGCAGAATTATAGTTGGAGCCAGGCTTATTGTCAATGTATC
>JBDTUE010000352.1:0-4245 GCA_040007895.1 Saprospiraceae bacterium
ACCCAACATTCTGAATACATTCAATACCGGTTTATCCACTCCATGTGTTGCTAAATCTCTAAAACCTGCATACCATTCCTGGTTTTCAAATTCAAATGACCAGGAGACGGCACCTTGTAGGTTGATTTGATATTGATCTGTTAATTCATATATCCGTGCAAAAGAAGCAGCAGTGTAACTGGAATACATCGTACCATTACGGTATCCATATTTGGGATCTCTTTTTTCAGAACATGCTGCACAACCTTCCGGATCACATTCTCCGATGATTACAGATATGTTTTTTATTTCCGGAAAAGACCGGATAGCTTCAAAACCCCTTGATATATCTTTTAGTTGAACGCCTAAGTTCATGCGAATATGTCCATCGATATATTCCGGCGAACCTTTAGCATGAAATCCAATGTAATCAAGGGGAGTTCCAATGAGTCCGGTTACATTGTTCATTCCATGTAAACAGTGATCTATAAATTGAATGAGGAAATCATAGGCTCTGGGGTTTCTTGGACTTGTGGTATGCGGTCCACCTATCTTACATTCAGGACATGCCCGCTTTAATCCTGCTGCTGCATAATCATACAATTTTAAATATTCGACCAGACTCCCTGACCAATAAGCGATGTCCGGCTCATTCCAAACCTCCCATACCCAGGTGATGACTTCTTTTTTTCCATATCGCTCAATCTCATGTTTTACCCATTCATATATTAATTCACTCCATGCAGTATAATCTTTTGGAGGATAGGTCCAGCCGGTCCAAATATTCCCTCCTTGTGACCAATGATGGTCATAGGGTTCAGGATGTACAGAGAGATCCTTGGGCATAAATCCTATTTCCATCAACGGTTTCATGCCAAGATGGACATAGGTGTCTACAATACTATCCAGTATAGTCCAGGTGTAGATTGCTTTGCCGGTAACGTCTTGTTTATACACATCCGTATAACCCCATTTTAGGTCTGGTCCGGTACTATTGCCTTTAGACGAAAGCAAATTATGAGTACGCACATGTACCGGGATATAACTAAGGGACTGTAATTCGTCCAACAATTTTTTTCCATCCCTTGCATAGGTATAATTAGGTTCGTCATATCCAAAATATGACCAGAATGGAGTCATCGGGCCTGTCGTCCTGGCAGCATTTATTTTAATATTGACCGGCTGTGCTTCCAGTATGAAACTAATCAATAGCAGTGCCTGGCAAAGAGCGTATTTAAAAACCATGGTTACAGAGTGGATATTAAAGATAAGCTTACTTATTAATTCTGCCTGTATCCATATCAAATCATTCCGGTTGGTAAAGGGTTGCAATTAAAGTTTTGCAATTTGATTTACTAATTATCAAAAAATATTTTTTTCTAACCTCTTTTATATTGAATTCCCGCTTCAATGATGTCGTCTTCTTTGCCGTTCCATCAGGTTGATTTAGATTTGACGTTCAATCTGCATTTATATTGAGTTCCTTTCCATCTATCATTCAAAGAATTGCCAGCTTCAGACTGGGCGATCAACAAACCTGGAGCAGAATTCGAAAAGTAACGTTGGGCCTTATCCTGTTTCAGGTCGTTTTATTTATGTGGGTTTATATTCCCGAACTTAAAGAAAGATGGGAAGAAATTTACCCCCTCTTAAGTAAAGCCATAGTTGGGGTGATCTTGCTTATTTTGCTGATGTGGGCTTATTATCGATGGTTGGACAGGACTACGATAATTCATAAAATCGTTGGTTACACTAGTAAAATCATTATCATCATGTATTTACTGCAATGGTTTTTTCTGATTTTATTTTGGTTGATCAACCCACCCATTACTTTAACCCAACTTAAAAACTTATTGCAGGGTTATGGACTTAAACGGGACTACGTTAGTTATGATTATATCAGCCCCAATATGAAATTGGCTGTATTGGCCAGCGAAGATCAATTGTTTACAGATCACGATGGTTTCGATGTGAAAGCTATTAAAATTGCATTAAAATATAATAAACGACATCCGAGAAAAACGCATGGTGCCAGTACCATTAGTCAACAGACCGCAAAAAATGTTTTTTTATGGCAGGGCAGGACTTTTATCCGTAAAGCATTGGAAGTGTATTTTACGTTTATGATAGAGAGCTTTTGGAGTAAAAAGAAAATACTGGAACGATATCTCAATGTAATTGAAACGGGTCCCGGTATTTTCGGCGTACAGGCTGCTGCCCGAGCAGATTTTAATAAAGATGTAAAAGACCTTACCAGAGCCGAAGCTGCTATGATTGCTGCTTGTCTTCCTAATCCTAAAAAATATACAATTAAGCCTGTTTCACCTCAGGTACGTTATAGATATGATGACATCATGGTTCAAATGAATAATCTTGAAGGCGATCCTGACATTCAACAACTGATTGGAACAAAATAAATTGGGGGGAATAACATTTCTTTAAGACGAATCGTGTTTATAATCATTCACCCCTATCTTATTTGTGTTATTTTTGCCGCTAATTAAAAGATATGCAGCGAGAAACCATGACAGATGTACAAGCAGTTGATGCACTGGGGCAGGCATTTAAAGATCTGAATAAAGAAGTCGGCAAAGTAATCATCGGGCAGGATGAAGTAGTCAAGGCGGTGATCATTTCTCTTTTTGCCAATGGACACAGTTTACTGGTAGGCGTACCAGGGTTGGCTAAGACTTTATTGGTTTCTACCATTGCCCAGGTTCTGGATCTGGAATTTAATCGTATTCAGTTTACCCCCGATCTGATGCCAAGTGATATCACCGGCAGTGAAATATTAGATGAGGACAGGAGATTTAAATTTAACCGCGGACCTGTATTTGCCAATATCATATTAGCGGATGAAATTAATAGAACTCCACCCAAGACTCAGGCTGCTTTACTTGAGTCGATGCAGGAACGTTCTGTAACAGTGAATGGTCAAAAACATAGTTTACCAAAGCCGTTTTTTGTACTGGCCACTCAAAACCCTATTGAACAAGAAGGTACTTATCCTCTTCCGGAAGCCCAATTGGATCGCTTTATGTTTAATATCTTTTTGGATTATCCTGCTTTCAAAGATGAAGTCACTGTTGTAAAAAACACTACTTCTTTATATACACCGGAGCTACGCCTGGTAATGAATGGTGATGATATCAGTTATTATCAGCAGATCATTCGGAAAATACCCATTGCTGACAATGTATTGGAATATGCTGTAAATCTTGCAAGCAAGACCAGACCCAGTGGAGACAGAGCTACCGCTCAAGTCAAACAATATATATCCTGGGGTGCAGGACCACGGGCTTCTCAATTCCTTGCTTTAGGCGCAAAAGTTCATGGGGCTATTAATGGTAAATATTCACCGGATATTGAAGATGTAAAAGCAATAGCAAAACTGGTATTGCGTCATCGGATAGTCAGAAACTATAAAGCGGAAGCCGAAGGCGTGACGGAAGAAAAAATTATAGAGGGTTTACTGTAATTTAAACGTTGGTTATAAACGTTTTCTTTTGAAATTATTTTACAGAATATTCGGTACAGGAAAACCTCTCGTTATACTGCATGGCCTTTTCGGCTCATCAGACAACTGGCAGACTTTTGCTAAATCTATCTCAGATCATTTCCAGGTCATTACAATAGACCTTCGCAATCATGGTAATTCTCCTCATGCACATGATATTAATTTTAATCTGATCGATGAAGATTTAATTGAAACATTAGATGAAATCGGATTGCATCAATATTATCTCCTGGGGCACTCCATGGGTGGTAAAGCAGCCGCATATCATGCTTTGCATCATCCTGATCGGGTAGAAAAACTGGTAGTGATTGATATTGCACCCAGGGCATATGCTCCCCATCATACTACTTACTTTTCTGTAATGAGGGGTATGGATTTTGATCAGATCACGAATAGAATACAAGCAGATGTCCTAATGCAACAGGAGATTCCTGAAGTAACTATCAGACAATTTTTATTAAAAAATCTGGTACGGGATGATTCCGGAAGATTTAAATGGAAGTTTAATCTGGAAGCTATCTATCAACATTATGATGAAATCAATGGCGAGTTAAGATCTGATCTTCCGTTTACTCATCCGGTATTGTTTATCAAAGGGGAGTATTCTGATTACATTACCACTAATGATGAACGTATGATTCATGATTTATTTCCGTTAGCTGTATTGGAAACTATTCCGGAGGCAGGTCATTGGGTTCATGCGGATCAACCAGGAAAGTTGAAAGAACGTATTTTGCTTTTTCTTTCTC
>JBDTUE010000353.1:0-4242 GCA_040007895.1 Saprospiraceae bacterium
AAAGGGTTCAGGATATTATATAATGGTTAATGTAGTAGCAATGTACTTTTACGGAATAAATGAAAATGGATATCGGACATGTAATTATTAGAAAAATGTATTTGGAAGATGCCTTTCTTGCTCTGCAATTGTCCCTAGATGAAGGATGGAATCAAACTGAAAAAGATTGGAAATTTTTAATTGGCAACTCTTTAAACATTTGTCTACTTGCTGAATATGAAAACAAAGTTATAGGAACCACAGTGGCAATCACATATTCTGAAGAAGTTGCGTGGATCGGTATGGTATTAGTTGATAAAGCATACAGAGGTTTTGGCTTGAGTAAAGTATTATTGAATTCTGTTTTTAATAAATTGACTGCATATAAATCCATTAAGTTGGATGCTACACCAAAAGGTCTGCAGGTTTATACAACATTAGATTTTAAGGAAGAGTACGCTATCGTAAGAATGGTGAATTCATTCTATCATTATCAGTCATTAAATTCTGAAACAAGTGGGACGATTGATGAATGTCATGCATCAGACATAGAAACAATGATCGACCTGGATGCAAAAATATTCGGATCGAAGAGATCTTTGCTTATAGAATACCTGGTCAAAGAATATCCTGCAAAAGCCTGGTGTATAAAAAAAGATAATTACGTTTCCGGATTTGTACTGGGAAGGGAAGGATCCAGATATCATCATATTGGCCCCGTCATTGCTAAGAATGACACCGATGCAAAATTGCTTATCCTTAGAGCCTTAAGTGAATTACAACATAAACCTGTTGTAGTGGATGTGCCTGAAGATAAACCAGATCTATTGAATTGGTTAAGTTCGATAGGTTTTGTGGAACAGCGACGATTTGTAAGGATGTATAGAAATGAAAATGTTATAAGCACGAATAAGGAACAGTTATTTGCTATCGCTGGCCCAGAATACGGATAGGATAAATTATTTATTTTTATTGGGCACTCCTTGATCTGAATTAGATGAAGTGGCATATTTACCGATCTCTTCAAATATATCAGGACGTCTGTCTTTGCGCCAGACACCTTTCCAATCACCTCTTCCTTCATTGCCAATCCAATCCCAGGAAGGACTGAAATTTAAATCTATTGTGGCCATAAGTAAAGTTCCTTGAGTACCACTTTCCTGCAGAATATCACCGGCAGGATTAATAATCATGCTGTGTCCATCAAAAATGGAGTTGACAAAATAAACACCATTATCTACAGCCCGGCTCCTTGAAATAATTTTATAAATATCCGTACCCCGGACATCACCGGCTATCGGACAAAATAATATTTCTGCACCTTTCAATGCCAGAGCCCTCGATACTTCAGGAAATGCATAGTCCCAGCAAATCAATATTCCTATTTTTCCAAAATCTGTATTGAAAACAGGAAGGCTATTACCGGGTACTGCACCACTTTCTGCCTCACTATCCGGTAAGTGAACTTTTTTATAAATAGATTGAATGATTCCCTGCCTATCATATAAAGCTGCAATATTATGAAGTGTATCTCCCGTCCATGTATATAATCCGGATACGATATACATTCCATATTGTTTGGCTTTTTGAGAAAGCATTCGAGATGCACTACCATCAATAGTATTCACTTCATTTTTTTGCATACCTATTCCAGTATTAGAAGTGGTCCATCCTTCCGGTAAACATATGATCTGGCAATGCGCTTTTCCTGCCTGATCAAGCAAATCGCCCATAAGTGCAATGTTTTTCTCCACCGTTGGTCCAGGTGGACGAAAGTAGACGGTGCCAACATTGGTTTTTCTTGGTGATAATTCCGGACAGTTTTCCATAGAGATATTGTCCCACCAGATCACTCCTGTGGTCCATCTAAATTCCAGTGAGATTTCAGCGGAAGTGGCTAATGGCAACGCTTTGATTTTATTGGATGCCTGGGACCATCCGTTAGCTTCGCTTTCAATCTCATATATGTAATGGTACCCGAGATTTTGATTCCCCTTTAACCATTTGATTCTGATCATAACAGATTTATCAATGGAGCTTACATTTTTTGTCATGAACTGTGCACTAAATAAGTACGTGACGCCACCTTCGACATCGACCAATTGAACAGCCCTACCATGACAATTTATATTCGTACTCTCCATTTTAAGTGAAGCAGAACCTTCATATTTATAATTTCCATCAACGGAAGTAGAAGGTTGCATAGTCGAAACGGGTCCGGTTATAGTCCAGTATTGTGGTGACTGTCCCTGTGCTTCAAACCCAGGATTCTGAACTAAATTTTTTGAAAAAACAGTACTAAATGAAAAAACCTGGATGATTAAAATACATTGGAAATAAAGCATTAATTTTTTCATTGCACTGATTTTTTAAATTTGATAGACCCTCCTTCCACTAATATAAAGAAATAGTACCATTTTTTAGGATTAGTTATTCAGCGATCAATCCTAATATAACATTCTAGTAAAGAAATATTCCCAACAAATTCTAATATGCTTTTTTCATTATCTTATAATTTTTTGTCCATTCCCATGTTTATGTAGATGATCATAAACGCGTTGTAAGGTCTTGCAGATTTTATATATTTAGACATGAAAAAATTCGTTTGTTTTTTGGTATTAATTGGTATAGTGGTTTCAGTCCAGGGGCATGAATACATCCTGTTGCCCTATAAATTCAGACTTGAAAAAGGAGACAATCTTGAAGTCCATCTTTTCTCGGCTGATGGATTTAATGTTCAGTTGGAGAGACCAATTCAAAAAGAAATAATAAAAAAATTTGAGCTGATCACCAGGGATAGTACCATTGATTTAAGCCTGCAAGAAAACGGCACGTTACCTGTCATCGATAGAACAGTAAATTTTAATGGAGGCGGTTTGATTCATATGGAAAGGGATTATGCCAGGATTACTTTGGCAACGGATAAATTTTTAGCCTACCTGGATGAAGATCATATTGACGGAATCAAACAACTTATGGACAAAACTAAAAGAGAACAGAAGGAACGATATACCCGGTATATCAAGACACTTGTTCAAAACGGATCTCTTTATAGCGACACATTATTCAAACAGAATATTCATCAAAAGTTTGAAATAGTATTATTGCAAAATCCATATCTTCTGCATAAAGGGTCATTAATAAAGGCGAGAATATTATTTAATGGAAAACCTCTGGCTGGCAAGACGATGACTGCCAGGAACAGGATAGGAAGTGAACCCGCCAGTGTTTTTACAAGTAAGACGGACTCGAAAGGGATTTGTTCTTTCCTGTTAACAAGGACCGGTGATTGGTTTATTCATGGTACTTATATGATAGCTTGTGAAGATAAATCAGATAGCGACTGGGAGTCGTTCTGGACCTCCTATAGTTTTGGAATTGACTGAGATTTTTTTATTCCTGAATTTAGGTTAACCCTTAATTTTTCGAAGTTGGAAGATCCGTTTCTTCAAGATGCAATAGGATTAAGACTAAAACAAGAAAACTGACAATCCGTTCGGCACTTTCAAGTCCGTTCCAAGTGCTGCTTTGCCACATCGAAAACCATTCACCGCCGACAACTTCAAAACCAAGGAACCAAATAATAATTCCTACTATAATGCCTGCGACCGACCAGTTTTTAGCAGCATGGAAGGATGCAGCATTACTTTTTAAATTTTTAAATAGTATCCAAGATCCCCTGATGCAACAAAAAGCCATTAGCGTTTCGGAGAGGATTATAAACAGATAACCAGCATGAAAAAGTAATACACTGTTGATGCTTCTGTAGTGCACATTACTATCAGGGAAAACGGTATCCATTTTCATTACATGTTCGACAAAATGATAGTTGGTAAAATAATCGGTCGTATTTCCAAGGACAATTAATAAGGACATTAAACCAATAGCAGCAACTGAAATTGTTTTTGCAAGGCGAAAGAGGAACTGGACGGAATACATTTTGGGTTGTTTGGTCGATTTTCAGATGAATAAATTTATTTCAAGAATATTATTGGTTATTTGAAGGATGGAAATTAAGAAAAGAATTTGAAGGATAGGTTTCCCGCCAAGAGCGCAAAGTTCGCAAAGGGACAATTTCCCGCCAAGCTCGCCAAGACCGCAAAGGAATCTTTAATTGGGAAACAGTTAGCTTATAGTATCAAAGCAAGCTGCATTATTACCTATAATCTTAGCGTCCTTAGCGGAACAATTTTTTCCCTCAAAGTTCGCAAAGGAGTTTTTTAATGCTAAAACAATAACTCTTAATTTATTCAGGTAAGATTC
>JBDTUE010000354.1:0-4221 GCA_040007895.1 Saprospiraceae bacterium
GCATCATTTTAAAGATATGATTCTTGTGGTCCTGACTTTTCATATCAATAAAATCAATAATGATCAACCCACCAATATCACGTAATCTCAATTGTCTGGCTATTTCAGCTACTGCTTCAAGATTCACTGAAAGTGCAGCGGTTTGCTGATCTGTCTTTTGCATTTTGGGACCGCTATTGACATCGATGACATGCATAGCTTCCGTATGTTCGATGACCAGGTATGCCCCGCTGGACATAGTAGCTGTTTTACCAAAAGAAGATTTGATTTGTCTGGATATACCAAATTGATCCATCAGGGGTTTATCCCCTTTAAAATATTGTACGATTTTAGTTTGCTCCGGCGAAATGTTTTGAAGTAAGGTCTTTATATTTTGAAATAATTCCCTGTCATTGGTCACTATTTTGTTAAACGAAGCATTGAGTAAATCTCTGAGCATGGAAGAGGTTTTATCCAATTCGCTCAGCAATTTCATCGGAGGTCGCACTTTGAGCAGTTGCTCATGGATGGTCTTCCATTTATCCGTCAACTCCGTAATTTCCTCGTGCAGGTCTGCGACTTTTTTACCGGTAGCAGCTGTTCTGACAATGACTCCGAAATTTTTTGGTTTAATAGATTCTACTAAAATCTGTAGTCTTTTTCTTTCTTCCTGATCTTCGATTTTTTTTGAAACTGCTACCTGATCGGTGAAAGGAGTGAGCACCATGAAACGACCGGGAATCGTGATTTCTGCTGAAAGCCTGGGTCCTTTTGTCGAAATCGGTTCTTTTAGAATTTGGACCAGGATACTTTGCTTTTTGGCAAGAACCTGGTTGATTTTGCCGTTTTTATTTATTTCAGGTTCAATAGTAAACTGATCCAGTAAATGACTATTCAGTTTACCCTGGATTGATTTTTCAGTAAAGTTTAAAAATGAGTTTAAAGCAGGACCAAGATCTGTGTAATGCAAGAATGCATCTTTGGAATGTCCGATGTCAATGAATGCCGCATTCAATCCGGGCATCAATTTAGAAACACTTCCTAAAAACACGTCTCCAACCTGAAAATTTTCATCAGATTGCTGGTGATGAAGTTCCACCAGTTTGCCATCTTCAAGCAAGGCTATTTCTACATCCTTTGGAGTAGAATTAATGATGAGTTCACGCTCCATAATATAAACATTTGGTTGGATGCCTTAGAAAATTCCGGATTTGGTCCTGATCGATAATGGAGCGAATAATACCAATAAAAAAACCAAATTGGCCGGAGATCAAACTCCGGCCATAAAATTTTCTAATAGCCCGTGAACACTATCTTAATTTCTTTTTGTGTCTGTTTTTACGAAGTCTCTTTTTTCGTTTGTGTGTTGCCATTTTATGGCGTTTTCTTTTTTTACCGCAGGGCATGTTATTAGATTAAATGATTTAAATTATATTTTATTTAAAACTCTTCTTTAAGAGTGATTATTAATTTTTTGAATTACATTTTGAAGACAATGATTTAACGGCAGCAAGATCATTTTCATGTTTGGCCACTTCGATCATCAGGCAATAGGCCCGTTCAAAATCCGGTTTCAACTTCAGGATAGTATTCAACCTTTCTTTTGCTTTATCCCATTGATTAGTCTGTATCGCTAGTCTCGCCAAATGATAAAGGACTAAAACATTCTCAGGATATTTTGCATTTAATGCCCTGAGCTGTAAAATTCCCGTCATGGGTTGATCCTGGGGAGGATAATCTACATTAATCAAGGCAAGATTCACCTGATGATTGAGATTTTCCGGTTCTACCAATTGAGCCTGGGCAAATCCTGCTTTAGCCTTTTCAATCCAGGAAGACCTGGATAAATCAGGAGCATTAGGTTGTTTTGCAGCTAATATAAAATTAGTCGCTGCTATAGCCCATCGATCTCCCGAAGGAAATAATTCGGCTAATTTTTGAGCATATTCTGCTGCCAGACCAACATTGCCGAGTTTATACCAGAATCCCGAGATCTCCTCCAATGCAATTTGTTTTACTGAATCTGATGATGCTTGTTGAAGTTTTTGTTCCAAAACATCAAAAACTCCACGCTCATTTGCTTTCAGTGAATCACGGTATGGCTGAACCAACTGATTTAAATCTGTGTCAACTTTTTTAAGGTCACCTGACTTTTCAGGATTCCTGATTTCCGGAGAAACCTTACTAAAACCAAAATAAAGAATAAAAAAAAACAGTATTGATCCTATGAATAAAGGAAGTGGTGTTTTCATTCTTCTTCTTCAGCATCAGGTAATTGAGTAACCTTATTTTTTACCTGTTCTACGAATACTTTTGCCGGTTTGAAGGAAGGGATAAAATGCTCAGGTATTTCTATTGCAAGATTTTTCTTAATGTGCCTGCCAATTTTTTTTGCTCGCTTCTTAATTATAAATGAACCAAAGCCCCGAATGTAAACATTCTCGCCCTCTGAAAGTGTCCCTTTAACTTCTTTAAAAAACATTTCCAAACTAACTAACACATCCACTTTTGGTACACCTGTCTTTTCAGAAATCAATGCGACTAGATCCGCTTTTCTCATTAGTATCTGGTTTTTAATAGATTATACAATTATTTCTTTTTCTGTTTTTGGCAGGGTGCAAATTTCAACCTTTATTCTGAATTGACGAAATTTTTTATAAAATATTTATTTTCTGCAAGTTAGCTTAAAATTGGGCCTAAAGTCCAACCATACCTATAATAGGACCAATTCAGAGACAACTCAAGGAAGTTAAATTTGGAAATATATTTATCTTGTATGAATTAACTCATAATATATGATTATAAAAACAATTTGTATTCTATTGGTTACTACATCTTTAGTTTCTTATTCGCAAAACCCTACGACAACTACCAAATCAGCTCCAATTCTCACACCAGTTTCAAATCCCCAGTTAGCTGGAATGTCCGCCGAGCGGTTAACCCGTCTGGACGAGACTCTACAAAAATTAATTAAGGATGAAAAATTACCGGGACTGGTGGCTCTGGTAGCCAGGAAAGGGAAAATAGTTTATCAAAAAGCATATGGTTACTCCAACTATGAAACTAAAAAACCTGAGCGGACAGATGATATTTTCCGGATCGCTTCGATGACTAAAGCCATTACAGCTACTGCGGTGATGATGCTTTATGAAGAAGGAAAATTTTCTCTCGACGATCCCATTTCAAAATGGATCCCGGGTTTTGCTCACCCCGGAATACTCGACAGTTTTATTCAAAAAGATTCCACTTATACCGTCAAACCTGCCAAAAAAGAAATTACGATCCGACAACTCCTGAGTCACACTTCCGGTATTGGATATGGAATTATAGATGATGAAAGATTCAGGAAAATTTATACCAAAGCGGGCATCTGGGAAATCGCCACGTTAGAAAAAACTTCAACGGCAGAAAATATAAAACGACTCTCCTTGTTACCAATTCATAATGAGCCCGGCGAAAAATTCATTTACAGTATGGGCCTGGACGTAATCGGATACTTCATTGAAATCCTTTCCGGTGAATCATTCTCTGACTACGTCACTAATCATATTTTCAAACCTCTGGGTATGAGCGATACCTATTTTTATCTACCCGAATCAAAATTCGATCGACTTGTAAAAGTTCACATTCCGGATAGTATAAAAAAATGGAATATTTCAAACCCTAATCCTCAATTTAATTATGATTATCCCATGATTGGGACAAAAACCTTATGCTCCGGTGGAGGCGGTCTAAGCTCTACAGCAAGAGATTATGCGATTTTTTTACAAATGTTGCTCAATAATGGAGTGTATAGTGGACATCGGTTTCTCAGCAGACCTACCGTCAATCTCCTTACAGAATCAAATCAAGTAGGAGAACTATTGGGTGGAGAAAATGCAAGGACCCATTTTAGCCTTGCTTTCAGTGTCATCAATAAAGCCGGCGTTTATGCAGGTAATGGTTCCGAAGGAAGATTTAGCTGGGGTGGATATTTTAATACGAATTACTGGGCAGATCCTAAAGAACAGATCCTTGTTGTTTTAATGAAACAAACAGTGGGTCTTAATGATAATTCAGAAGGAATCTTCACCAGGATGGTGTATCAAAGCATAGATGATTGAGGGAGGAGGTCATTCTTTCATTCTTCATTCTTCATTCTTTCATTCTTTCATTCTTCATTCTTTCATTCTTTCATTCTTTCATTCTTTCATTCTTCATTCTTTCATTCGAAATATTCGTCACTCGTAATTCGTAATTTAT
>JBDTUE010000355.1:0-4209 GCA_040007895.1 Saprospiraceae bacterium
ACGAATGAAAGAATGAAGAATGAAAGAAATGAATGACGAATGAAAGAAAGAAGAATGATTCGCAATTTCGAACCGTGAGATATTGGATGACGATTTTTACGAAATCCGAAATCGCAATTCCGAAATAGCTTGACGAATTTATCCTAACTCAACTGCACAGGCCCTTTTCCGCAATGATCATTAAGTATCATACCATCTTCAGCAAAGGGTTTTATTTCTGAATTAATAAATGGTTGAACAGAAGATTTTACAGATGTAGGATATAGGATGTGAGGATTAGGTCCGGCATCCAGGGTAAAATAAACCGGTAGTTTAGATTCGTGTCTGAATTCTTTGATTTTATTTATGATTACTAAGGTGTTTGGCAACATCAAGGTATAACTTGGCTGAGAACACATCATTAAGGCGTGTAAGGTCATCGCTTCCAATTCCGCGATCTCACCGAATCTTTCCATATCTCCCGTGATCAATACCTGGTTGAGTTCTTCCACATGTTTCCGTGCCTGCGTATATCTGCTTTCTGCAAAAGGATGGTCATTCATCAAAGCATGTCCTGCAGTACT
Organism: Saprospiraceae bacterium; assembly: GCA_040007895.1. Lineage (GTDB taxonomy): Bacteria > Bacteroidota > Bacteroidia > Chitinophagales > Saprospiraceae > JADJLQ01. Next base: position 564 of record JBDTUE010000355.1, read on the forward strand.
GCTGACACTTTTTTGACCACTATCGACAATGACGATATCATCATGCATAGATGCGAAATCGGGATGAAAACGTTCACAGGCTACGGCATATCCATCGTGACTTCCCTGGATATGATCGGACCGTCCCCACACTGCGAAACACGGGAAGACTGATCTGCAGGCACTACCCGATGCTAAACGGGATATAAAAGATGCTTTTTGAAAAAACTCTTTATCAGAAAACCGCTTATAGATCAATTGTTCGAGACTTACCATACACAAAGCAAGTGCACTCATGGATGATGCTGATGATGCTAATCCCGCTGAATGAGGAAAAGAATTTTTTGAATGGATATCAATATCGATTAATTCTAAAAAAGGAAAATACTCTTTCCAGGATTTAAGTACGATTTGAATGCGCGCTTCAAAGGCTCGGTTTTCCTTATTATCAAATGAAAATTTTAGATTTATTCCACTCGTAGTTTTGGGTTTATAAAAGAAATGAGTTTCAGTAAAAGCATGTTCAAGTGTCATGCTCAGGGAGGGGTTTCCTGGAAACTGTTGACCATACTTTCCCCAATATTTGACGATGGCGATATTTGATGGAGATCTCCAGGCAATATGCCCTGCTTTGATCTTAGTGGTCGGGTTCGATGAAGGTATAAGAAAGTCGTTCATTCAAGGGTAAAGATAGTTATTGTACTTAGATTATCTTACACGTTCAAAAACCGCAAAGTATGGCTGAAATATATATCATCATTGGTGTTTCAGGTTCCGGGAAAACTACTATCGGAAAATTATTGAGTCAGCAAAAAAATATCCCGTTTTTCGATGCAGATGATTTTCATTCTGTTGAAAACAAAACGAAGATGAAGGCGGGTACTCCGCTAAATGACGATGACCGGGCAGGCTGGTTAAAGTCATTAAATGAGCTGGCCGTAAAACAAGATAGTGGTACAGGAGCCATTATTGCATGTTCAGGACTGAAGGAAAAATACCGAAGTATACTGGTAAAAAATCTGAATGGTCCGGTTTATTGGGTCGTGCTAAAAGGTGATTATAGTCTCCTGCATCAACGAATGGAAGCCCGCAAAGATCATTATATGCCACCAGGCTTGTTGACTTCTCAATTGAATACCATGGAATATCCACCCTATGGTGTTCATATATATATAGATAAAAGCCCGGAAGAAATAGTCAGGCAGATCCTTCAAAATCAAGATCTGACTGAATTTGGTATCATGGGTCTTGGTGTCATGGGTAAAAGTCTTGCTAGAAATCTTGGCTCAAAAGGAGTAAAACTTTCACTATTTAATCAGCGTGTTGATGGTAAAGAAGAAAATATTGCAAATAAAGCGATAGAACATTATCCTGCATTGAAAGAAGCAAAAGGATTTGAGGATACTGCTGCATTTGTTCAATCGCTTGCGTCACCAAGAAAAATATTCATGATGGTTCCGGCGGGTCCGGCTGTAGATTCCGTCATAGCTCACTTAAAACCATTTCTGAATGCAGATGATATCCTCATGGATGGAGGCAATTCGCATTATACAGATACACAAAGAAGGCAGTCTGAATTAATAAAGGATCAGATTCAATTTATTGGTATTGGGGTTTCAGGAGGTGAAAAAGGGGCCTTAGAAGGTCCTGCCATCATGCCAGGTGGAGATATAAGTGCTTATCAGTATATAAGTGAATTTTTAAATGCCATTGCTGCAAAGGATAAGGAAGGCAAACCTTGTAACGGCTTTATCGGCCCGGGTGGATCGGGGCATTTTGTAAAAATGATTCACAATGGAATGGAGTATGCCGAGATGCAATTGATTTCAGAGGTCTATTGGATTTTAAAAAAGGGATTAAATAAATCCAATGAAGAGATAGCCCGGATCTTTGAGCAATGGCAGGAAAATGAACTTGCCAGCTATTTAATTGAAATCACCATTAAAATACTGAGACATAAAACGGAAGATGTCTATACACTGGAACAAATAGCCGATATAGGAGGAAGCAAAGGTACTGGTGGATGGAGCCTGATAGCTTCAACGGAACTTGGGGTTTCTGCTACGATGATGGCGGATGCTTTATATGCAAGATATCTTTCTTCACTGAAGAATGAAAGAGTTCAGATGGATAGTCAACGAGTGAAAAAAAATCCAACACTTGCTATTGAATTAAAGACTTTAGAGAATGCTTTTATATTGGCCCGTTGGATTAACCACTATCAGGGTATATCAATAATGCAAGCTGCCTCTGAGCAATATGTATGGAATTTAAATCTTGCAGATATCACCAGGATCTGGACGAATGGTTGTATCATCCGTTCAAACATTATGGAATCCATCTCCAAATCGCTAGCTGAACATCCGAATATATTGGCTTCAAATGTGAAAATGGTTGAAGAATATAAAGGCAGTTTAAAAGATACGGTTACTGAAACACTGCAATCGGAGTTAGCCATACCCTGTTTGTCATCAGCACTGAATTATTTATTGGCTTATACTACGGCAGATTCTCCAATGAATTTAGTGCAGGCTCAACGGGATTTTTTTGGTGCTCATACATATAGAAAAGCAGACGATCCGTTTGGAAAGTCGTTCCATACCGAATGGGAAGTGATTTAATTAATTTGAAATAAAAATTATAAATACTTCTTCAACAATCCGATACCTTGTTGAATAGCTTCGCGACCGGTTGATTCTATACCATACCAGCCTGTATAACCGCCATCCTTTGACATCTTGATCATCTTAGCGGTTAATTCATCTGTAGGTTGATTGCGGTAAGACATACCCATCGCATAAGGCAAAGTCTTTTCGAGGTAGGTAACATTATCAAATTCTTTGCTGGGACTTCGCCAATCCGGATACGTGCCAAATAAAGGATTCTGAACAGATTTCATCAGGGATACCATCCAATCTCCGTCATTCGATACTCCTCCATGATTTTCAATTACGATTTTAATGCCCGATGTTTTGGAATAATCCAAAAGCATATTATAAGATTCCGTCGCCCATTTTAGTGCTTCTTTTGGGTTGGCATCATTAGGTGCACGGCAGTTGGTACGAATTGCATGACAACCGAGATAGTGTGCTATATCCACCCATTTCCTATGATTGATATCAAATAGTTTTCTACCTTCTTTAGTATCTGATGCGCCATCCCCTTCATCATCAACCATGATCAATACCATCGTTACGCCATGGGTAGTAGCATTTGCTTTAAGTTTTTTAAGATAACCTTCGGTGGGTACTTCAAATAAAGTATTGACGAATTCAATGCCGTTTAATCCAAAATCTTCGCGGGCAACTTTTGGGAAATCAAGATTTTTCCATTTGCCTTCACGAATTTCTTCAACCAGGGCCCATTGGGCAAGTGATATATCGGTTTTCATTGAATCCTTGTTTTTTGATTATCCACGAATTTCGCGAATGTTCACTAAAAAATTATTAAAATCTACATTCAATGAAAATCGTTTAATCTCGTTAAACTAATAAACTTCGAACCAGGGTTTAGGAGTTATCCACGAATTTTCGTGAATGTTCACTAAAATCAAATAGGAAATTATATGAAAATGGCATAAATGGTTCGAGTAAATTCGTGTAATTCGCGGAAAATTATTCTTCATAGTGTTATCCACGAATTTCGCGAATGTTCACTAAAATTAAAA
>JBDTUE010000356.1:0-4169 GCA_040007895.1 Saprospiraceae bacterium
CGGTGTGATATAAACGATTGCAAATTAAAGTTCATGAATGGTTATTCTGCGTTTAACAATGTTTTAAGAGCCTGTTTTTTGATCAGGCATGATTTGAGCGGATGTCATGCCGTACCTCCTCTCTCTAAGCTGATAATCATAGATGGCTTTCCAAAATTCTTCTTTGTCAATATCCGGCCAAAATACCGGGGTAAAATAAAATTCAGTATAGGCACATTGCCAAAGCAGGAAATTGCTTAGCCTCTGTTCTCCACTGGTACGAATCAACAGATCGGGATCAGGATAATCCTTAGTAGCCAGTGATTGAGCGATTTTTTCTTCGTCAATCTCCTCAGGGTTGAGCAAGCCTTGTTTTACCTGGGAAGCAATAGATTTTACAGCTTGTTTGATTTCCCATCTTGAACTGTAATTTAAAGCCAGGACCAGGGTCATTCCATCATTATGAGCTGTGTCCCTGATGCCTTTTAACAAAGCCTGATAGGAGGCTCTTGGCAATGAAGGCAGATCACCTATTGCCTGCAACCTGATATTGTTGTCGTTGAGCGTTTTTACTTCTTTGCCAATAGTTTCAACTAATAAGGCCATGAGGGCATTAACTTCCTGCTCAGGACGATTCCAGTTTTCAGTTGAAAAAGCATATAGTGTTAAGTATTTAATTCCTATCTCGGCTGCTGCTTCACTGCAATCCCGGACTGCTTTTACACCATTGTGATGTCCATAGATTCGTGGCATACCCTGACCCTGAGCCCATCGGCCATTTCCATCCATGATGATGGCGACATGTACCGGAAGCTTAGCCTTATCTATTTTGTTTTTGAAATCCATCTGTGAAAGTGCCACTTCAGTGGGTGCAAAAGTACTTAAAATACAGATGGTTAGAAAGGAAAAATTTACTGCAGAATAAGGCCTGATAAAAAATGAAATTGCTGAATTCCATTTCAGCGATGAATGGTATGGAAGTTCAGATTCAGAACCCTCGGTTATTTGATGGGAAGACAGCTAAAATCTTAAAGTGTCTCATTTTATATAAATTTACCTCATGGTAAGAAATGTATCAAAATGTCTGGTCCTTGCTGGATTAATGTGGATAAGTTGGTTGGCTTGCAAGCGGGTAGACTGCCCCGCAAACAAAACTGAATTAGTCAATAAATTTAATCAGTTCGTTAATTCAACGGTACGTAACAAACGTTTTTATTCTATCCGTGAATGGGAAAGTAAGGACCAGGAGTTTAGTGACTATCTTCAAAACTGTTATACCAAATTTGACACGATATTATACCTCGACGAACGGCAAAAATTCTGGTCCGATGCTATCCGGTATTATTTCAAACGTTATGACACAAGGGTTACTGTAGAATTATTGAACAGTAAAAATCCCAACTCTAAAATCATGCAAAACCAGATTAAATCTACTTGGGCCAATCCCGATCAGGCTTTCACCGAGATTTTCAGAGAGTTTACCGGATTAAAATTTGACGATGCCCTGGAAGCTGCACGGGACTCAACGGTCAATAAATAAAGCAAAGTCGTTATTTATGTATGATGTAATTCTCAGTTTTATAACTTCTTTTTCTCTTACTTACCTTGCCATACCCAGTATTATTGGGGTAGCTAAAGCCAAACATATTTATGATGTTCCTGGAGATAGTACACGCAGATCACACGATACCCCGGTTCCACGCCTTGGAGGATTAGCCATATTTGCAGGAGTAGTGCTTTCGGTGACTCTTTGGACACCTTTCCAGGTATTTGCCGGCTTACAATATATCTTATGTGCTTTAGTAGTAATCTTTCTTATTGGATTCAGAGATGATATTCAACCCATTTCTCCACTTTATAAAATGATAGGGCAGTTGTTTGCGGCCGCGATACTCGTATTCAAAGCAAATATCAGGCTGACCAGTTTGTATGGAATCATTGGTATCTATGATATACCGTTTATTCCATCGGTACTTCTAAGCATCTTTACGATCATCGTCATCATCAATGCATTTAATCTTATCGATGGGATCAATGGTCTGTCAGGAAGTATCACTGTATTAATAACCCTGACCTTAGGCACCTGGTTTTTATTGATTGATAGAATGGAAATTGCTGTATTGGCTTTTTCATTAGCTGCAGCCGTTGTAGCTTTTTTGAATTACAATTTTACGCCGGCCCAGGTTTTTATGGGAGATACAGGATCCTTGTTGATTGGATCGGTTTGTTCTATTCTAACCATAAAGTTTATCGAATTGCATAAAGAACTGGTGAATTCAGAATACAGTTTCAAAGCGGTACCAGCAGTAGCCGTAGGTATCCTTATACTCCCCCTCTACGATACCTTGAGAGTTTTCACCATGCGAATCCTACGGGGAAGATCACCCATGTCACCGGATCGCAATCATATCCATCATCTGATGATTGATGCTGGGCTTAACCATATGCAGACTACCGGCATATTAGTTGCTGTCAATCTGCTCTTCATTTTTATGGTATTATTTTTACAGGGAATAGGGACCCTCAATTTATTATTACTAATCCTTTCCATCGCTACTTTATTGAGTGGCCTCTTGTTCATGATTGCGCGGAGAAGAAGATTGGCTCAATAAGTGGGCACAAAGCCAGGCATTAAAAAACCAAAACAAACGGGCGTATTCCAAATCAGAAGTAATGGCATCCAATACAAAAATGATATAGACAGCACTAAACAGGGTTTTAAGTTGATTGTTTTCAATGCGTTGTATGCTTTTAAAAATATTGGCTATACAAATAATTAATCCTATTAATCCAATCAAACCAAACTTCGCAGCTAAAGAAGTATAGGTACAATGTGGATTCAAAAATTGATTGTTATCCGGATATTTCCCCTCGAGTTTAAGTTTTTGTATAAAAGGGATATAATTACCCGGGCCGATTCCTGAGACAGGAGTTGAAGTGAATGCTTGTATAGCTGCTATCTTATTTGCAGAATATATCGTTTCATAAAATGCATAATGACCAGCCTTAAAAACAGGTTGGTTTTCAATGATAAAAGAATTTAAATCTTTAAGATCCCTTTTATCTGTTGGTACAGGGTAAAAGTGAGCAAAGAATAAATAACAACCAATGAATAGCATACTTATCCAAAAAGAGATCTTCGATAAAAATGTCTCCGGTTTTATTCTTCTAAAAAATCCCAATGCAACTGAAGTATAGATCAAGATTGATTTTGACAATGTAGCTATCAATCCAGGAATGGCAAAACATATGATCCATACTTTTGACATTCTTTTGTTTAGAAACCAGATCGTTCCAGCGCTGATCATGATAAACTGTGCAGCCCCATTCGGATGACCATCTAATCCAGCCAATTGCACCGGCCACAATCCAAAATAATAGGGTCTGATCAAAACTCCTGAAGTAGATGTATCCAAAAACGCATAGGATATTATAGAGATAAACCCAACAAACAAAGTCATAAACAATGCGATGACAAAGGCATCATATATTACTTTTAATTGTCGATCATAGTCTTCCAGAAATAAAGTTAACACGGTGACAAATAACCCTGCAGGTCTCATCCATCCAAATAAAGAACGTACACCATCCTGAGGTACATGAATTAAAATGGGAATCAAAAATGATATCAATAATATATTTGGGCCACGACTAAGCTTCCAACTTAAAAGATCTTTTATGTGAAAAAGCCGATAGAATACATATGGAGAAGACAATATTATAATGATATCTGTCAATGAAATCGATTTGCCTCCGTACCGAGATTCAAAAACCGGATAACCTACAGCCATACTGACTATGATCATAAATAATATCGCCTGGTCCAAGGATGCAGGTAAATATTTATTCACTAATCTCACACGTACAAAGTAAGAAATAAGAAATCTATTTTTATTAAAATCTGATTGTCTCTATGTGAAAAGGCATAGCTTTGTATCAATGAAATTTATACGATTTTTTCCTTTCCTGATCTTTCTGACATCCACTTTTTTTTCACTATCCGCACAAAATAGCGGATGTAATGGATTCCGCTATAAAAATGAAGTCTTTCAAAATGTAAAAGTTTCCACCATTATTTATGGTCGCAATGCAAGCTTGATTCCGAATCAGGATAGTTTAAATTTGTTTATGGATGTGTATGAGCCGGAAGGTGATATAGCATCAGCCCGGCCAGCGATCGTATTGGCTTT
>JBDTUE010000357.1:0-4168 GCA_040007895.1 Saprospiraceae bacterium
GCGAAGACAATCGTATCATTCATATATTGTTTAATGCCCGGAAACTGGGTGAAATAATTATCGATGATTTCTTTAGCTTCTCCCCGTGGAATACTGAGCGTTTGACTCAGGCCAAATGCAGATTGTCCATAAGCAATTCCGAAATTTACTGCTTTGGCTTTTCTTCGCATATCTTTCGTGACTTCATGGGGAGCTACATTAAATACTTTCGAAGCTGTGGCGGTATGAATGTCTTCACCATTTTTAAATGCCAGCATCATGTTCTCATCTTTACTGATTGAAGCTATGATGCGCAATTCTATTTGAGAATAATCTGCAGACAGGATGATATGGTCCTTATCTCTTGGTATGAATGCTTTACGGATTTCTTTGCCTCTGTCTGTACGGATCGGAATATTCTGAAGATTTGGATTAATAGAGCTGAGTCTGCCCGTTGCCGCAATGGTTTGATTAAACGTAGTATGTAATCTTCCTGTTTTTGAGCTTATAAGTAAAGGAATCGCATCCACATACGTTGATTTAAGTTTAGCCAGCTCCCGGTAATTTACAATAGAATCAATGATAGGATATTCATCAGCAAGTTTAGAGAGCATATCTTCATTCGTCTGATATTGTCCGGTTTTTGTTTTGGCACCGGAGTAAGGTATTTTCATTCGATCAAAAAGAATCTCACCCATTTGTTTAGGTGAATCCAGATTAAATTCAGCACCTACCTGGGCAAAAATTTTATCTTTTATTTCCAGCAGTTCTTTTCCTAATTGATTCGAATACTCATTTAAAAAATTGCCATCGACCTGAACTCCATGCCATTCCATTTCCTGTAACGTTTCAACCAGGGGCAGTTCTACATTGTTATAAAGTGTGGTTAACTCTTTTTGAAGTAATAAAGGATCAAATTTTTGTTTGAATTGAAAAGTGACATCGGCGTCTTCAGCAGCATATTCAGCCAATTCTTTGAGTGGTACATCGGACATTAATTTTTGCTTCCTGCCGGGTTTGCCGATCAAAGCCTCTATGGAAACAGGAGTATATTGAAGATAATTTTCCGAAAGAAAATCCATTTTATGTCTCTGATTTGCATCAATCAGATAATGAGCAACCATGGTGTCATAAAATGGTGCTACGATCTCTACACCATATTGCCGGATCACCTGCCAGTCAAATTTGATATTGTGTCCTATTTTCACAATGGATGGATGTTCCAATACAAGTCTGAATCGTTCAACAATTATTTTTGTTTCATCAAAATTTTTTGCAGCAGGTACAAACCAGGCTTCATGCTCTTTGAAAGAAAAAGACATACCTACCAGATCTGTGTCCATGGAGTCTAATCCTGAAGTCTCCGTATCAAATGCAATTTCTTTTTGTGAAAGAAGCAATTGAACCAAATTTTCATGAAGTTCAATAGTATCAGCAATATGATAGGTATGTGGCGTATTGGCTATTGTATTAGCAGCCATGATACCGTCATTCTGGTTATCAGATTCTTCCGCAGGGTCTTCAAATAAAGTAGGTGTTGATGATTTAGCTGCCTGTGACTTGTTTACAACACTAAATTCTTCTCCGAATATTCTTTTACCTATGGTCCTGAATTCGAGTTCAGTCAATATAGGCAATAAAGCTTCTTTATCCGGAGCGGTATATTCGAGATCTTTTTCAATCAGGGGCACAGGTACATCGGATACGACAGTAGCAAGTCTTTTGGAAAGGAAGGCATTTTCCTTATCAGCAATAAGCTTATCCCTGACTTTGCCCTTTACTTCATCTATACGATTATAAATGTTTTCAATGGAACCAAACTCTTCAATTAGTTTGACGGCTGTTTTTTCTCCAATGCCTGAAACCCCTGGAATATTATCTACTGCATCACCCATAAGACCCAATAGGTCGATCACTTGTAAGGGATTAGCGATTTCAAATTTTGTTTTCACTTCTTCTATTCCTAAGATTTCAGCAGGAGCTCCCTGTTTACCTGGTTTATAGATTTTGACTTTGTCGGTTACGCATTGAGCAAGATCTTTGTCTCCCGTCATTATAAAGACTTCGAAGTCAGCTTCAGCAGCTCGTTTGGCGAGGGTTGCTATTACATCGTCAGCTTCATACCCTTCAAAATCATACAATGGAATATTCATTGCTTTAATGATCTCCCGGATCCATGGATTAGCATCTTTGATAGGTTGTGGGGTTTCTTGCCGGTTCGCTTTATAATTGGCAAATTCCTGTTCCCGCAAGGTGATGGATGGATGATCGAATATGACAGCTATGTGAGTAGGCTTTTGTTTTTCCAAAACTTCCAACAGGGTAGTGGTAAACCCGTATATGGCTGATGTGTTGAGTCCTTTTGAATTAAGTATCGGAATGCGGATGAAGGCATAGTATGCTCGGTAAATCAAAGCATATGCATCCAGGAGGAATAGTTTTTTAACCATGGGGCAATATTAGGCAAAAATGACTGGCTGACTGTGATATTTTGGTTGGTGGTATTTGATGGAGGATATCAACTTCGATGAACATTACCTCCTGATAGCGTTCACCAGTAAGAAGGCATGATATAAAGAGAAAATTCACTCTGTCAATCCTATTGATAAAATCAACTTATGGCTAAGATGATAAAAAACAAGAAGGGTCTCCTTATATTAGGATCTAATTAAGTAATCTCATGAAACGAAAAAAGTTCATTCAAACATCTACGGCAATGGCGATAGGATCTGTATTCCTTCCATTATCTTCATGCAAACAAACTCCTGAAGTGAAAAGGAAAAACTGGGCGGGCAATTATCAATATAAAGCAAAAAATCTCTATACACCACACACTGTAGAAGAAGTCCAGGCCCTTGTAAAAAATCTTACTTCCCAGAAAGCGCTCGGTTCCTGTCATTGTTTTAATGACATTGCAGATAGTCCATTAAATCAGATTTCAACTCAAAATTTCAATAAACTATTATCGATTGATGCATCGAATAAGTCTCTGCAGGTTGAATCCGGTGTACGGTATGGCCAATTTGCACCTGAACTTGATCAAAAAGGATTTGCCTTACACAACCTGGCATCATTGCCTCATATCTCTGTAGCAGGCGCCGCATCGACAGCAACACATGGATCAGGAGTGACGAGTGGCAACCTGGCATCCGCTGTCAACGCCATTGAATTTGTATCTGCTGATGGAGAATTGCATCAATTAAATCGGGAAAAGGATGGAGATCGATTCAATGGTGTCGTAGTGGGATTAGGAGCCTTTGGAATCATTACAAAGGTTAGCCTGGATATTCAGGATACGTATAAAGTAAGGCAAGACATCTTTCAGGATTTACCTCTACAGGCCGTAAAGGATCATTTTGATGAGATCATGTCATCGGGCTATAGCGTTAGCCTGTTTACGGATTGGCAGAATAGAGTCATCTCTCAAGTTTGGATTAAAAGAAAGATAGAAGCGAATATGAAAGATCTGGGACCCGATTTTTTTGGAGCCAAAGCAGCAACACAAAATCTTCATCCTATCACAAGATTATCGGCGGAGAACTGTACAGCACAGCTTGGAATACCTGGCCCCTGGTATGAAAGACTACCACATTTTAAAATGGGGTTTACTCCGAGTAGTGGAGAAGAATTACAAGCTGAATTTTTTGTACCACGTAAGAATGCAGTGGATGCCATACTTGCCATTGAACAAAAGGGTAATTTAATCTTCCCACAATTGATGATCACGGAGATCAGGACGATCGCAGCGGATAATCTTTGGATGAGCACGGCTTATAAGCAAGATTCAGTAGCTATTCATTTTACATTAAAACAAAATACGCCTGAAGTGATGAAATTACTTCCAATGATAGAAGCGGAATTAATGCCTTTTGGTGTCCGTCCGCATTGGGGCAAGCTTTTTACCCTTGAGCCTAAAGTATTACAAAGCAGGTATGAAAAATATCCCGATTTTATTGCGTTGGTTAAAGAATATGATCCAACAGGAAAGTTTAAAAACCGATACCTCGATATGAATCTTTCCTGAGCATATAATTTTATCAATAAAAATGGCTAACCACATTCAGCGATTAGCCATTTTTTATTTGTAGAAGTATTTCGAATTATTTATTGAAGTACAATTTTCTTAGTGACCACCTGATTTCTGCTAACCATTTCGATATTATATATTCCCTTGCCTTGTTGAGTAAGA
>JBDTUE010000358.1:0-4162 GCA_040007895.1 Saprospiraceae bacterium
ACCGAAAGCGTAGGATCCGAAGGATAAACCATTCATTTCTAATGAATGGTTTGGGTTTAATCAGTCTTAACCTGGTGCGGATAAAAATTCTTTCCGACGCAGGACAAATTGCATCAAGATTGGGTTTGTGCTACTGTCCCGACCTAATCCGAAAATTCGGATCGGGATTATCCAAATTTCTACGTTTCTCCAAATTTTTTATGATGTTTATTTTATGTATAATTGTCTGGCTTTACGAATGGAGTTCTCGGTTGAACTATGGGTGCCAACAGACACATTATTGTTCAAATCATTATTCTTCACTCAGCAATTAAGCGCAACTCGCTGTTCGAGCGTCTCCCGACCTCGAACTCATATCCAACGGAATATGATATTACTTTTACTTCATAATATTCATCACATAAGGATATGACAGATTTATGATCCTAAATCGATACCTCTACATCGATCATAAACACTTTAAAATAAATTCATTTCGTCAAAAAATAAAAATCAATTTAGGACTTTATTATTGCCCCAAAACCTACATAAAATCAGTACAGGAAATTACAATATGGTGGACAAATTACAGGCAAACTAAATAATACGACCCTACTCAGGCTTCACCACACTTATACTCAACTCTTTCAACTGCGCTTCCTCCAAAAACGAAGGTGCATCGATCATCATATCCCTACCCATATTATTTTTAGGGAAAGCAATATAATCGCGGATAGACGTCTGGCCCTGCATCACCGCACACATCCGGTCAAAACCAAATGCTATACCTCCGTGAGGTGGTGCGCCATATTCAAATGCATTGAGTAAAAATCCGAATTGATCCTGAGCCTGTTCTGGAGAGAATCCTAATAAAGAAAAGTTTTTGGATTGCAGCGCCCGGTCGTGAATTCGGATAGAGCCGCCACCAACTTCTGTTCCATTAATTACTAAATCATAAGCATCAGCACGTATACTGGCGAGTACCTCCCGGTCATTGCTTGACATTTTTTCTATATCTGCCGGTTTGGGTGAAGTAAATGGATGATGCATTGCAAAATACCTGCCCGATGTCTCATCCCACTCCAGCAATGGAAAATCAAGAACCCACAAGGGTTTAAAATCACCTGGTTTCATCAGTCCGTTTCTACGTCCGAGTTCCAGTCTTAATTCACCCAGTTGTTTACGGGTTTTTTCTTCCTCTCCGCATAAGAGGAACAGGATATCACCTGGTTTGGCATTTGATAATGAAGCCCAGGATGCAAGATCTTCTTGCGAATAAAATTTATCCACACTGGATTTAAATGTACCGTCTGTATTGTATTTTACCTGGACCAGACCTTTGGCACCGATCTGTGGACGTTGCACCCATTCGGTAAGTTCTTTGATCTCTTTATTGGAATAGGATTCGGCTTTACCTTCTAATACAATGACACCGATATAAGGCACAGCATCAAATACATTAAATCCCTTTCCTTTCGCATGTTCATTGAGTTCAGTAATGGGCATTCCGAATCGCAAATCAGGTTTGTCGATACCGTAATACTTCATCGCATCATCATAACTCATCCTCGGAAAAGCACCAAGGTCTAAACCAAGCATTTCTTTAAACAAATAAGTAGTAAGTCCTTCAAACATATTGAGGATATCCTCCCGGTGTACAAAAGACATTTCACAGTCGATCTGGGTAAATTCGGGTTGGCGGTCAGCTCGTAAGTCTTCATCCCGGAAACATTTTACGATCTGAAAATATTTATCCATTCCGCCTACCATCAGGATTTGTTTGAAGGTCTGCGGTGATTGAGGTAAGGCGTAAAACTGGCCCGAGTTCATCCTGCTTGGCACTACAAAATCTCTCGCCCCTTCAGGTGTACTTTTTATTAAAAAGGGTGTTTCTATCTCGGCAAAACCCTGGCCGGACATATATTTTCTGGTTTCAAGGCCAAGCTTGGATCTGAATAATAATTTTGATTGAACCGGCTGTCGACGGATATCGAGATACCGGTATTTCATACGAATATCATCACCGCCATCGGTATCATCGGTAATAGTAAAAGGAGGGATCTTAGAAGCGTTCAATACGACTAAAGATTTAGCGACTATCTCGATATCACCGGTAGGCCGCTTAGGATTTTTGGCACTTCGTTCTCTCACTTCGCCGATGATTTGAATCACAAATTCCCTTCCAAGAGTACGAGCAGAGGAACATAAGTTTGCATCTGCATCCATATTAAACACTAATTGAGTGATCCCATACCGGTCTCTCATATCCATAAACGTCATTCCACCAAAATCCCTGCTGGCATCGACCCATCCACTCAGGGTGACCGTTTGACCTATATGCTGCATGCGCAACTCTCCACAATTATGCGATCTATACATAAACTTTAAAATAATTTAAGGCCGCAAAGGTAAGCAAAGTCGCTTGCCCTGACTAGTCATAAAGTAAGATTGGAGCACATCGGTCTGACCAAACATCTGTTTTAAGCAACTCGTCAAGATCATCCAGGTGATCTAAAGGTTTATCATTCAACCAGTCCATCATTGATTGATTGCCCGTTAGTTTTTGAAAATGATTCTTGCCATCGGGATTTGCAACAGTCGGATATTCTTTCCACTGAAAATGATCTGGAAAAAGAGATTTAATAGTTGCCAATAGGATAAAGCCGGTTGACACAGGTTTAAATACGTTAATGTCTATGATTTTAAGTTTTATACCATGGCAATCTTGTCCTTTAAATTTATAATCTTCAGGAATGACCGAAATAGTTTCGAACATCACTCCCGGTAAATGCAATTCAGCCAGAAAATTTTGTAGCCTATCTCCGTTGATCCATGGTGCCACAGCTATCTGAAATGGAAATGGAGTGCCTCTACCCTCACTGATATTAGTTGCCTCGAGATAACAAATGGTAGTATAAGTAAAAATAGTATCCGGCTCCCTGATAGCCGGGGATGGCGGTACAAATGGATATTGATATTGAAAAACATTCATCCAACGCGACCATCCTGATATCGCGATCATTTTCAAACCGAGGTTATTAAATTTTTTCTCTTTTTTTATCAACAGTGCCAGTTCTCCTAAGGTGAGACTAAAGCGAATGGGAATAGACCAATTGCCAATAAAAGAAAAAAAATCCGGATGCATGATTGGACCTTCAGCATGTTTTAAATCTCCTCCCAGCGGATTTGGCCGATCTAAGATGATTACAGGGCAATGGGCCTCATTACAAACTTCCATCATCAATACCATAGTCCACAAATAAGTGTAATACCGTGCACCGATATTCGGTAAATCAATAATCACCGCATCTAAATCCTTAAGATGATCCGAAGATGGTTTCAACTGATCACCATAAAGACTTATAACAGGGATTGATGTATTTGCCAAAACATCATTCGGTTGACTTTGACCATCTATACCCTGAGCGTTGTATCCATGTTCAGGTGAAAATAGCTTTACAATATTATATCCAGATTTTATCAATACTTCCTTTACAGAAACCCCTTCCTTGTTGATACTAACACGATTTGATAATAAACCATACTTTAAATTTTTGGGCAATATCTCCTCATAGAATTGGATTCTATCAATACCGCATTCAATGACCGGAGCTGTGTTTAGCTTCAAAATGTTTGAACAATATTTAAAGAAGCTAAGGTGTCATTTTTTTCAAAACTATTTTAGCTTGAGTGGATTAAGTTCTTGTGTTTATACTAACTGGGACCTTGAGTTCTAATACTTTAATTCAACCCCGCTTGGGGTTGTAAATTGTTTTTTCGTTTCCCCGAATTGCCTGCGTGGCTAAAGCCATGGCGCAGGCTATTCGGGGTTATTCACATTTAAGCCTTTCAGGCTTTGGAGGTAGGTTTCAATTCTAAATGATTGGTTTTCAAAATAATTGTATTCTCGCCAGTGAATTGGGTTTGATGTTTGAAGGGTTCTTTTATAGGCATCCTTTCGTGAATTGATTTTACACAATTATTTATGTACCATGGAAATCTGCTTTTTGATTTGAATCCTCAAAGGATTTAAATATGAATAACTCCGAATGCAATACAGGATTATTAAATAGGAAATCATACAACCCGGAGTAGTTGAACTTATTCACAATAGACATTTGACAAAGCATTTTGTTGGCTTATTTTAGTGAAGTAGTTGGATTCTACCTTTTAATTCATTCCT
>JBDTUE010000359.1:0-4141 GCA_040007895.1 Saprospiraceae bacterium
GAAGGCTTTTTTGTTTGACCTACTAGGGTGAGAAGTTTATCCCGCTTGCAAACTCTTTAATCAAAGCGCAAATCTTAAATATCCTTCCAATCACCAAAAGAATCCTACCTCACTTTAAGCGGGAAATCCTAGTAGGTCAACAATCATAACATCGCTTCTTTCGAAGGCTTTTTTGTTTGACCTTCTTGGATAGTTTATCCCGAATAAATGATTTAAAACTACAATCCTTCGGGAAGAAGTTTATCCCGCTTGCAAACTCTTTAATCAAAACTCAAATCTTAAATATCCTTCCAATCACCAAAAGAATACTACCTCCTTTAAGCGGGAAAGCCTAGTAGGTCAACACTCAGAACATCGCTTCTTTTGAAGGCTTTTTTGTTTGACCTACCAGGATAGTTTATCCCGACTAAATGATTTAAAACTACAATCCTTCTGGAAGAAGTTTATCCCGCTTGCAGATTGTTTAAACTATAGTTCAAATCCCATACATCCTTCCAAACACCAAACGAATCCAACCTCCCTTTCAGCGGTAAATCCTAGTAGGTCAACACTCAGAAAATCGCTTCTTTTGAAGGCTTTTTAAGTTGTCTGACATTTCGCCATATACTGACCTCTTAGAAACTTGAGAATATGGACCGTTCCAAAATAATCAGGAATGAATATTTTATATTTACATGACGAAAATAAACAGGATTTTCGTCTTATCATCGATGATGCTAATATCCATTCGACATCAATTTCCACTCATGTAGAAAATTATCATTAATTTCATCATCAAATAAATATCATGTCGAATTGACCTTACCAAAAAATATCATATGATAATAACCGGCACCAAATTCAATATCAATGGCTTATAATAAAAATATCGCCTTTAACGACCTCCCTGATTTGCCACCTGCGGATTTTACAGAATCACCGGAAATCTTACGGCACCTGGCAAAAGCCGCACGGCATATAGGTGAATTAAAAGGCCTCTGTGCCTCTTTACCCGACCCTCAGATATTAATCAATACCATCGTCCTTCAGGAAAGTAAAGATAGTTCTGCAATAGAAAATATTGTAACCACGCAGGATGAGTTGTATAAAGCGGCAAGTGAGGAAAGTACGGCAAGCCATACCGCTAAAGAAGTATTAAGCTACAGGGAAGCCTTGTATTTAGGCTTGGAAAAAATGCAAGCCCAAAAGAACTTATTACTCGTCAATACCATGGTTGAAGTGGTTCAAACCATTAAAAAAAATAAATCAGGCATCAGAACTATGCCAGGAACTGCTCTTAAAAATGTTATCAATGGAGAAGTAATATATACACCACCCTGCTGCGAAGATGTATTAAGAGAGAAACTGAGAGCTTTGGAACAATTCATCAACAATTCGGAATTGTCATCATTGGATCCGCTAGTAAAGATGGCTTTAATTCATTACCAGTTTGAAGCAATACACCCATTTGCCGATGGCAATGGTCGTACGGGCAGAATTGTAAACGCCCTGTACCTGGTGCAGGAGGAATTATTATTGCAGCCGGTGCTTTATCTAAGCTCCTATATTGTAAAATACAAAACAGAATATTATCAACTATTAAGAGCAGTAACAGAAAAAAATAACTGGCACGATTGGATCATGTACATCCTTACAGCATTAATAGAAACAACACAGCTTACTACAAAAAAAATAAAAAGTATGTTATTGTTGAAAGAAGAATATGAAAAGAAAATGAAAGATGCGTTGGGCGCTTCCTTCAGTTTCGATTTATTACAGTTGATGTTTGCGTTGCCCTATTTAAAAATTGAATTATTAGTAAAGAAACAAATAGCCCATCGTCAAACAGCATCCACCTGGTTAAAAAAATTGAGTGATGTTGATATCGTCAGACCACAAAAAATAGGTAGGACTACGTATTATGTAAATTGGAGGTTGATGGAGATATTGGGAGAAAATTAAAAGTGGGGAAGTTAGACCATTTAAATTCTATGAAAATAAATAAATGAAAAGATCTAACCAGGAGAATCTACCCCACTCAGTGCTGAGAAATAAGAAACACTCAATGAAAAAAACAAGAGGAATACATCAGTTAACTAAAGGGTATCAATTGAACATTTGTCTTTAAAAAACAGACTGTTATATTTAAACTGAACTATTAAAATTCATAGCACATTATATGAAAATAATATTATCCATTATATTGATAATTACAGAATGTAGAGCTCAAATCCCATACGACAAAACTAATTATGGGATCATTTTAGTTGACCGTAGATGCGCAGGAACTGGTTTTGTTGCCCTCACTCCTAATAAAGTATTAACATGTTTTCATGCAATTGATACATCCAAAAAAATTGAATTTGCAAATGGTAATAGATTAATCTATTTACTAAAGTTAGATAAATTCGATAGTAAATTAGATATTGCAATTTTACATTCTGATTCAATCCTATCAAATAAACCTTTTATTATCTCAGACTCTTTGCCCAACTATGATCAAAAGCTTTATTATTTAGGATACGATTCAGTTGAATCTGAAAATGAACCTTCCGAGGTGTTCAAATATGATAGTTCATCTGCACTAGGGATGTATAATCAAGAAATGCCATTTTTATACGGTTTCTCCTATATGAGTAAAAGTAACGTAGGATATTCTGGTGGCCCAGTTTTAGATAGCTTAGGTAATGTCTTGGGTATAAATAGAATCGCTATAAATAAAGATCTTCTAAATATGAATGTACCTTTTAAGACTAGACCAAGGATAGAGCTCATAGCGATCCCAGCTTTCGAATCCAAAAAATTGTATAAAGAATAATATATCTTCTCATTCCATTCAAATATTTTTTTCAAACTTGTCGACCCTCCTTGTTAATGGACTATACTTTTGTTTTTTAAAAATATTCTGGTGATCCCCTTCACCCTTGCCTTTGAAACTATAACCTTACTCTGGGTTACAAACAAATTTACCATCAGTCTTAATCCAGTTTGAGGCCTGTCTTCGATTCTAACAACAGGATCATCAGATTTGACAAATAAGCCCACAACTTATTAAGCAAAGTTTCACCAGATATCCTTTTTTGGATTACATTCATGCTTCAATTCCGCTATGAAAAAAATCCTTCTTGCCTGCAATCTGACTGCCCTCCTGATCCTTCTTTTTGGCTGCAAATCAAAACCCTCTCATTATCTGGTCGGGAAATGGAATATGGTCGTGGGCCAGCAAGTGATGATGTTTAATGCAGACAGTACTATGCTCTGGGCATTTAATGACAATGTAGTTGCAGACACATTCAAACTAAAATATAAATTGGACGAAACCAAAACCCCTGTCCAGATAGACCTGTACGATTTTAAATCCGGGATTTTAAAAGACAAAATCCTCGTAGGCATCCTTGATCATTTCAGTCCAGATAGCATCCTGATCGATTTTAACCCTATCGAACAATGGTCTCAGGCAGACAGCGCCCGGCCAAAAGAATTCAACATGGAAGAAAAACGGGTCCTTGGTAAGATCAGGTAGTAATCCTTACTCTTCATTTTTTACTATACACCGGATTAAAACTCCTTACTATATGGAGGGTTATAGTCCTTGAAAGCCTCATGATATATGTAAAACTGATCAATGCCAACAATACCGCTAAAAATATCGACATATTAATGCCGATATGAAATGCAAGGTAAAACAGAGCCACCAGAAATAGCATACCAAAGGAAAATAAGGCGTATGATATAAACATAGCTCCCATATAGAAACCAGGTTCCGGAGTGAATACTAAATCACACCGATCACAGCGAGTCGGCATATCCATAAAATGTTTGAAATCAAAAAGTTTTGACTTGAACATTTTACCCTGTTCACACCGGGGACACCTGTGGCCAAATATTGCTGAAATTTTGTTGATTATTCGCGGCATTACTGCAAATGTAATTTATTCGTCAAAAGTTTCATTTTTAAAAATCCAATTGCCGGTATCAACCGTACTTTAAAATATATCTTAATAAAAACTTAAAAAATATGGATAAAAACCGCAAACTAAAGCCCGTTCTTGAAACTTTCAAGATCCTTTTACTATGCATTTTAGGTACCCTCAGTACCCAAATGTCTGCAAGTAGTCACCGGGAAGCTCCACTCATTGCAAATGATCCGCTAGCTGACAAT
>JBDTUE010000360.1:0-4113 GCA_040007895.1 Saprospiraceae bacterium
TAATTGACAGTCGTCTAACCAAAAATGTTGAAGTGATAATAAACCTATTACTTTCCTTTCATTGTATTCAGTTTTGTTTTTTGATCTTCTGTCAAAACATTCTTGATCCTTACCATCAAAGTGATCTGCGCTTTTTTAATAGATCGCTCCTGATCCAGCACTTTGTCAAGTTGCTCCAATACTTTGGGTTCATTAGCAGTAGGTTCTGCAAATAATTTTTGAAGTGTAGTCATTTCGGTTTGCAGGTCCCACTGAAGCCTGGTGAATTTTTTCTGTGCTTCCTCGACCACGCCAATAATCAAATCCTTCTGTTCTTTCTTCAGTTGAATTTCGTTTTGATATTGCATTACGAGTTCGGGAGGAAAGAAGTATTCCTGCATCGGATCTTTGCCCGGATTTCCCTGGGCGAAGGCGTTGAGGGTTGCTAAAATGCAAATGGCAAGGGCCATCAATTTATAGCATTGTAATTTAATTGTTTTCATATATTGTTTATTTAATTTATTGCTTGTTTTTGGGTAATAAAAAATTAGTAGGTGAAGCCCAACGGCTAAGTACCATCAAATCAGAACCAGGCGGAGGAATCAAACTTTTTGAAGGTTCATTCCACGAGGTGATCTGTTTAATATTATCTGCTTTCTGGTCTTGCCTGTTTTTAGTTACAGCTAATCCAACTGTTGCCAGGAGAGCAATACTGGCTGCAATCTTCCACACAAGTCGTGGCTTGCTTTTGCGTCTTGTCATAGCCTTCTGCCACATCTGTTCGAAATCAGGGATACCGTTAATTTCCTCCTTCATTTGTTTTTTGAAGAAATCATTTAGTTTATCGTCTTCAGTTTTCATAACAATTCAATATCAAGTTTGTAGTGAAGTAATTGTTTCCTGAAATTTTCCTTGCCTCGTTCGTAGTGCGTTCGTACAGTTCCTATAGATATGTTTAACAAAGGCGCTATTTCTGCAAGGGTTAAGTCGTTGTAAAAGGCCAGCATCAGCACTTCGCGTTGTTGTTTGGGCAGGCCCTGAAGTATTTTTTTGAACCAGCTTTCCTTGTCCTTTTCATATACTTCCTCTGCTGAAAATTCCTGACTTTCATTCCTATTTACTACACGTAAATTATTTCTCCTTATAAAATCAATGCTCGTAAATTTAATAATTGCAAATAGCCAGGTTATCAATTTCGATTTTTCGTTGAAGATTGCTTTTTCATCATAAATCTTGAGATACACCGTTTGTAATACATCTTTAGCCATTTCTTTATCACCATTGCAGCAACTTACACTCCATAGATAACTTTCCCTATGAAGCGCTTGTAATTGATTTTTCCAATCTGGATTTGTCTGCATAGCTACAATTTGCGATGTCGTTGGTTTTCATTTTGAATTCTACGAAACCCCTCTACACCAGCAATTCGTATTAAATATAAAAGACTGGATGTTACCATTCCTGACTTATTCCTAATTGCATTGAGTCCTCCAGGTTTATTTGGTATTTTATAGTCTGCACAACCTATCAAACCAAATGGTAGGTAAATGGAGGCTAATACTTCAATAAATTTCATAGTGTTTGCTCATTTGGAATTTAGTCGTTTAGTTGAGGAGTTTATATGACTGCCGCTTTATTTTTTTATATAAAATCTTTACCAGGGGAGATTTGGCTCTTTCTGTAGTTTTGGTGTCGCGACCGGTTTATCCATTTATTGCATTGACTAAATGAGTCCGGAATTCTGAAGGGGAAGGATCGCATACGATGTTCTCGTTGAAAAAAAATACAACAGATAAGTGGATTGTTTTTATTTTTCCGTTTAGGTAATATGGCTTCATTAAAATACGCCAAAGCAAAACCTGCATCACTTTTATGGCTCTTATGCCTGAACTTTTTATAAAAACCGGAATCGAAATAATGACAAGTGCGTTGGAATTATTGAAAAAATATAAAACCAATTGAGCATTCTTAAATAGCTTGAACATGTATAACAAACCATCACTCCTCATACTGCAAAAAGCCCTCGATAAATTATCGGAAGGTTTTGATCATCTGCCTTCTTTTGAACAAAAGATACCAGATGAGTTGGAAACAATCCTCTTGCAGGTAGCAGAAAAAATGCAGGATAATTTTCCTTATCATCATCCATTATACGCAGGGCAAATGCTTAAGCCACCGCATGAAATTGCAAGGCTAGCCTATATGCTGGCTATGTGGATAAATCCCAATAATCATGCACTGGATGGAGGAAGGGCGAGTTCTTCTATGGAAAAGGAAGCAGTAGCAGAGCTTGCGTTGATGTTTGGATGGAAGGAACACCTTGGGCATTTAACGAGTAGTGGAACATTTGCAAATCTTGAAGCACTCTGGATAGCTGGCAATATCCATCCGAAGAAAAAGATTGTTGCATCTGAACTGGCTCATTATACTCATGAAAGAATTTCACAAGTGTTGGGTCTGAAGTTTCAAAAAATTGCGTGCAATAAAAGTGGTGAAATGGATGTGAATAAACTGGAGATACACTTAAAAAAAGGAATGATAGGGACAGTTGTGGTCACTATGGGTACTACAGGTATAGGTTCTGTCGATCCTTTGCCAGAAATATTGGAATTGCAAAAGAAATATTCATTCAGAATTCATTTGGATGCAGCATACGGTGGTTATTTCAGGTTATCTGATACCTTGTCTGAAACCACGACAAATAAATATGCATTGATGCAGGAATCAGACAGCATCGTAGTGGATCCCCACAAACATGGTTTGCAGCCTTATGGTTGTGGTTGTGTATTATTTAAAAATCCTGAAGTTGGCAGATATTACAAACATGATTCTCCTTATACCTATTTCAGCAGCATGGAATTACATCTGGGTGAGATTTCATTGGAATGTTCAAGAGCTGGTGCGGCGGCAGTTGGATTGTGGGCTACGCAAAAATTATTTCCATTGGTAAGAGGCGGTACTTTTTCAAACCAACTCAACAGTAGTCATGCTGCAGCAATACAACTATATAAAAAAATAGTAGCCGATAAACGGTTTATTATTTTGCATCAACCGGAAATAGATATTGTCATTTGGGCTAAAAATGAAAAATCAATCAGCGCCATTAATAAAAGCTCAAAAGAAATTTTTGAAAAAGCGGCGTCAAAAGACTTGCACCTGGCTTTACTCAATTATCCTGTACGGTTATTACCGAAACATTGGAGTGGGATAAAAAAAGATGAACCTTATGTAACCTGCCTGCGATCTTGCCTGATGAAAGCAGAGCATGAAGAATGGATAAATGAGATTTGGAAAATAGTTACGGATTGTCTTGATTAAGGCTCTCTAGAAACTATGATTTGATGTAGTACTTTATTTAGCAAATTTGATTTTACCCTACTGGTGGAATTTAGTTGTTATATAATTCTGAACGTAATTACCCGCATAAGCAAATATTAATCCACTCGCTATTGCAACAATCATTACAGCGCCCGGAGCGATCTCATCTTCACGGGAAATATGGTCAAGGAAGATTAATTTAAACAGAAAAAGGAAGCCTCCCATGCCGATGACAAACCCAATAATTCTACCTAAGATGTTTTTCATATAATTTTTTTAGAAAGGAGAAATCAAATTTATAGGAATTCTTAAAACTTTATTTTCTTAAAGAGCTTGCCCTTATAGTTTAGTTCAGTCCAATTTTATGTTCAGTTCCTTGAAACTTTTCCGTTTGATCAAAATCTTCTATCTTCCAATCGCAGCATATCGATGTTCGCCTGTATTTATATTCTTCATTTAGCAATAGACTGACGAAGAATTATTCGCTGATTGGCCTAACTGAAAAGTCTTTACCGCCACCAATTATTATTTATTCAGTATACCAATTTATTTTTCCTTCAATTTCTGAGCATATTCCAATCCCAGCCTTTCCACCATCATCGTAGCTAATATGATATTCTATCGTTAGATTATTACTCTTGACAATGTCGTTTAGTTCAATAAAGGTTTTCGATAAATTCAAAAATGATGATTTCAACTCTTCAAGTTCTTTAAGTATTGCCCCTTTTGATATATTTTTGAAATTAAAAGTTGTCGTCCATCCGATGATTAGAAGTTTGCCTGAGTCGGTCCGAATGGTTATGTTGTCTAACTTAA
>JBDTUE010000361.1:0-4082 GCA_040007895.1 Saprospiraceae bacterium
TAACTGAAGGAGCACCATTATAAACAAATTTATTTTCATCGATTTTATAAAGTGCACCACCGTTTTTTCCCAAT
The DNA here is from genome assembly GCA_040007895.1 of Saprospiraceae bacterium. Taxonomy (GTDB): domain Bacteria; phylum Bacteroidota; class Bacteroidia; order Chitinophagales; family Saprospiraceae; genus JADJLQ01. The sequence continues at coordinate 75 of JBDTUE010000361.1, forward strand.
TTGCCAAGCGTGATTAATTTTCTCATATTCAATTTGACCGAAAAACCTTCCGCATCTCCGTTTCCATATTTATAATCTCCAAGATATTTTTGTTTATCTAACTCTTCATATGAAAGGTATTTTTTACCGTCGGCATCTCCCAATGATTCAAGATAGGCTACTAATTTTTCAGATTCCTGGGGATTGTTGCTTTTACCTTCTATACCATTTTTTACATGTTGAAGTAAGCTAATGCCGTGGGGTCCTAAAATGTGCTGAACTCCCGGACTAAAACTAATCATTGATTTAACTATATCATATGAACCTAACATTGCGAAGGTAAAAATATCAGGCCTTGCTCCGTTTAGCATTAAAAAATCCACAATATCTTTTCGTCCAACATGCGATGCAGCTCCTATCGCTGATTCCCAATCTCCAAATCCCCAATCCCAGGTTGCTTTCGACAATTCAGGTCTGCCACTCACCAAGACCTTTAGTTTATCCAAATCAAAATGCGAAAGGCCTACTACTTGCGCAACTATCGATTCTTCAATCGCAGGATAACGACCTGTCTCCGTATTTAGAAGTTTAGTTGATTCTTTTAGTGGTTCAATACTTTTTGCATAAAGGACATTAGAAATCGATATTCCCAATAGACCAAAGGCAGAGCTTTTAACAGCGACCCTCCGTGAGATTGACTGGATTTTTTCCATTTGATAATTCTATTCATTCAAATTTAAACCTTTTATAGTGCCAAAAATGAATAAGCAATGAAATCACTTATTTTTTATGATAAATTTAATGATAAACTCAAAATAACTCTCTGAAGCCAGGGAACCTGATAAATTAAATCTATATAGTTATTAAAATCAAATTTGTTTTCAATTATTCCTTATTTTATTTCTATCTTAATAATCATTCTATCGGATGATCTCGATGCCAGAAAATTTATTTTTTCTTGGTCACCACGATATCATCCACAAAAAAGCTTGAATTATGTTGAAATCCTATCCAGAATTTACATTTCCCGAATTGTTTTGCAGCAGGAAGAAGCAATGGTTTTACGGTTACTGTCTTATTACCAGAAGCGCCGGTACCCAATAATGTAGTTTCCACAGTAGCCGAGGTCTCTGTAATATCCAGTTTTACACTGAGTACAAAATTGGCATCTTTGGGATAGGTACCAAATCTCATAGCACTATCGTCATCAATACGCACATCTCCTTCAGGCATAAAATCAAGGTGCATAAAACTCCCCAATGGATTAGCTGATTCGAATTGTACAGTTACCACACCAGAAGTGGATGGAATATGAAGGCTGGCCAATAATCCATAGGATCCCAGACCCCATTTCGTAAAGTTTCCTGTAAGCTCAGTCTCCGAAGCAGGCTGAGCAGGGTGAGTGATTAATGCCCATTTATTTGCACTCTGTGGACCCATTGGAGGCGCAGATACTACAGTGATTAATCCACTGCCTGGATTTAATGTCAGGGAACCCACAGGTTGGGTGGAGGCCGGTGGTGATCCGATATTATCATTTTTGAAGTTGGCAAGCAATACGGTGGAAGAACTACACGCAGAAAAAAGAAGTACGCTGCAGGTAATACATAGTAACAATTCGACTTTTCGAAATGACGTCATAATGAAATTAAAATTTTGCTTCATAGTATAAAGATTTAGGTGAGTGTTTAAAAATCAATTATTCAACTAGTTTCGGATATGCTCTTAAATTCGCTTTTTTGATTTCGCTCTTAATAAGATTACTTTAAAGTTACTAGTTCCGGCAGAATTAATCAGACGATATTTTAAAAAAGCTATCGCTTATTTTCTTTTGATTAAAAATCCTTTTCCAATATATAAATCCTATAAAATAAATCCAGCCGTGCTTTTGCTAATTCGTTAGCAGACTGATATAGTATATTGTCAATACGCTTTCATTACAATGGAAGGAGTCAAATTTGGGTTTTGAAACTTTATGATGTCTCCGGCTTTTTTCCCTGGTAATAAAAATAGTCTTGCCGAAAGGGCTTTAGAAGTGTATTTAAGAGATAAAGCGGCTACATCAGTCAGTATATTTTCTATAACTTGTTTTGATGTATTTCCAGGTATAGGTACTACATCTAGTCCTGTACCCGAAACTGACGAGAATAAAAGAAGCTCTTGTATCGTAAATCTTTTTTCGATGGCTCTTTTGGCCAATACCTTATCTTCAATCACAGGCAACATTAAACCAGAATAACCACATTTTTTAATATCAAGATTTTTCAATACATCCGTAATTAATGCACAAGCACTTAATGTAGATGAACTTCCAAATGGTTGTTTGGTATAGGTTTCGATAGCTTGCCCGATACTGGCATCTAATCCAGGTGCTGGAGAAGCATCAATTCCATCGTACGGCCAGTGGAGTGTTTTAGAAATATGCTCAGCTATTTCCTGTATAGGTTTTAAGGTTTTTTCAAAGAGGGATTTTAAATTTTGCCTGGCACTGTTTGGATTGCTGTTTTGTTTGAATGCTTCAGTTACAAGATTGGCGGATTCAAGTCCTATAGCAAAACTATTTATTCCTTCGTGAAAAGCTGCAGGAAAAAAGGGAATACCAGCCGGGCAATTTGCAGATGCTGTAAACCGAAAATTGGCTTCCCCGCCATTAGACTTTGAAATAGCCGAAATAATTTCTGCAGAAGCTTTGATTGAATTAAAATGAATACCTATTTCATGTGATGATATAGACAGACTGAAACTGATAGCAGTAGTGGATTGTATTAGCTTTTCACTCCACTCAGCGACACCTGGTTGATAAATGTCATGGGGTAATATTTGTCCAATAGAAAGAATAATGTGATTTCGCCGGGCTATTTTATCAAATATTTTGAGAAACGGCAAGGCATCAGCGTAGGAATATTGATTTAAGTAATTGTAAAAATTTTGAGTACTGATTCTCAATGTTTGCACTTCATATCCCTTATTCGTATAGACTTGTTTTGCCTGATTCAAAAATTCGATAGCAGCTATAAGGCTTGTCGTGTCACTCAGGCTGCTTAATGTAATACCGGCTGTTATTGTTCTTACGCGAAGAAGTATTTTTGTTTCCTGACCGTTTACAATCCAGGTCAAGGATAACAAAAATAAAAACGCAAAATTTTTTTTAGTCATATGTAAATTTAAATTTAAAGAATGATCTGATGGGCTTATTAAAGGAAAAAAAACATTTTATTCACTGTAACACTGAATTAGGCTTTGATAGAGTTCAAGCTTTCATTTTCTACCATTCTTGGAAGTGGGCTTACTTGTTTCTTATTTTTTCAGGCTAGTAATGGTTTGTTTGGAATAAAAATGGATATGCCGCTTGAATTCTTATTGATGTCCTTTCGTTGCTTCATCAAAAATCCGACAGAAATTGCCTCCTCCTATCTTTCCAATCTCATCTTCGTTAAAACCAGTCTGTAACAAAGCATCAACGACAGCATAGTAGAAACCAACCGTTTGATCTCGCCAAGACTCATTTGTTCGCTCACCAACTCTACCGTTATTTTTGCCATTATTGATGTTGGGTGGTTGGCCAGTTTTACGATTGTCAGAATTGTTTTGTTCAGGTTTAGGGGCGGAATTATCAACAGATCTGTACGATGGTGTCATTTTGGTGTCGGTACCAATACAAACATGATCAACGCCGACAATATCTACCAAAGCACGAATGTTTTGTGCATACTCTAAGGGAGAATCTGAAAGATGTGTCCATACACCAATCATACCTCCTGCTTCTGCAACAATCTTAGCCTGTTCTTTTCTGATAAGCCTTGGCATCATCATTTTAGCCATATTACCATTCTGACCTAATTGGGTATCAAGCCCGGTATGAGATATAACTAATGGTTTCGTTGATACTTTGAGAGCAGCGTTGATGGTGTCATTATTACAATGGGTAAGATCAATAAGTATACCGAGTTTGTTACATTCTTTAATAACATTGGAACCGAAAGTAGTCAGTCCTCCCCACTGTACAGGTTTTGTATAAATATCCCCCAA
>JBDTUE010000362.1:0-4081 GCA_040007895.1 Saprospiraceae bacterium
CATTTTGGATTTATCCATTTTATTAAATGCTTCTTCACTGCCAAAAAACCACCAAAAAGTATTGAAGTAAAGTCTTTTTGCCTGCCATGGATCCACATATTTCAGTTGATCAGGAAATATATCTTTTCGGTTAGTAAGATCAAATGCTTCCGTAGAGAGTATGGCTGAGGTAGTATGATGACCATGTGTATCGCTGTTGGGATCGTTATTAAACCGATTGATAATAATGTCAGGTTTATAATTCCGTATTTGCCAGACGATATCACTCAATACTTCATTCCGGTTCCAGATCTTCATGGTTTCAGTAGGATTCTTACTATAACCAAAATCATTGGCACGAGTAAATAATTGATTTCCTCCATCTACACCTCTCGCTTGTAATAGTTCATTGGTACGAATGACACCTAATAGGTCTTCAATCTCAGGGCCGATCAGGTTTTGGCCTCCATCTCCGCGGGTCATAGAGAGATAATAGACATTTGCTTTGTATTGATTGGCCAGCAATGAAATCATCCTTGTATTTTCGTCATCGGGATGAGCCGCAACATAAAATGCTGTAGCTAATACATTTAGTTTTTTGATGTTTTCATGGATGTCTGCAGACGTAATTTTTTTGGGAGTCTGGCCAAAGGCTGATACATAAAAACCTATAACCAGCAAGAGAAATATTTGTTTTTTCATTAGAATGGATAATGGAATTAAGTGCTATTGAATTTTGATCTTTCAAAAGTACTAAAATTAAAAAGTGTCCATGCTATCATAAAGTATTAAAGAATTTAACATATTTGGAAATGCCTGTTATCCGATGTTTGGTTCCCTGAGTGTTTTTTTTTCGAAAATAATTTATATAGGTTCCTCATGAATGAGTTACTTCTCAGTTTCAACACCGAAGAGCTATTGAAAACAAATGAAATAGAAAAAGTAAGTTATCAACTCGTAGGACTGTTTTTTATTTAGGTTGATGCCACAGTTAATAGTGTATTGTTTTTAATACCGCATGAAATGACCACTCTATATATTCTACTATACTCTAGAAAATAAATACCCACCGCTAAAACGATATTATATTGTTGTTTAACAAAACTTTTTACTTTATCGATCATGATTTATTATGTTCTAGGCGAATGTTAACTTATTAATAGTTAAGATGGAAATGCTATAAGATAAAAATAAAATTATGTAAATAAGCGGAAGAGATTACGCGTTTACTTTACGGTCATCTATTAACCTTTTAAAAATTCTAAACACAATTAATTAAAACATTTAAACAAATAAAACATTATGAAAACTTTTCAATTATCATTGGTTTTTTTAATCTGCGCAGCAGGTTCATTTGCCCAAAAGGCAGACAATATGGCTAACAACAAACTCACTGATGAGCAATTTGTATGGAAGGCTTCAAGAGCTGGAATGAAAGAAGTAGCTATGTGTACAGAAGCTACTACTAAAGCAAGCAGCGATCGTGTCAAAAGTTTTGCTGAAATGCTGGTACGCGATCACACCAGTGCAAATGAGGAATTAAAGGGTATTGCCGAGAAGAATAATATTAAATTAACTGCTGATAGAGATAAAACGGATATGGATAAAATGGATAAAAATAAAGCTGAATGGACTGATAAAAACAAAATGGAGGGAGATAAAATGGATAAAAATAAGGAAGGCATGGATATGCATAACATGAGTGCTAAAACAGGTGCTGAATATGATAAAGAGTATATGCAGATGATGGTGAATGAACATAATAAAGCGATCGAACTTTTTAAAATGGAAAGCACTAATGGGAAAAATGCCGATGTAAAGGCATTTGCGACTAAGACGCTACCTACTTTACAAATGCACTTAGACTCTGCTATGGTAGTGCAAGCTTCTTTAGTCAAATATTAATTGACCGCTTGAAAAGAAGTTGCGATTAATTTGAATAAAAAATCTTAACATCTAAATCAAAACACAATGGAACAAAATCAAAAAAACAAGGGGAATCAGCATCCTACTCATCAACCAAATCAACAAACCCAGGATGATAAGTGGAAAGAAACGAATTCTAATAACCCTGGCTTAAATAGAAAAAGTTCAGATTCGAAAAGTGATCATCAACAGAGTCGTGATAATAGATCTGGCCAAAACTCCCAACAAGGAAATCAGCATCAGGATCATAAATCACCACAAAACGGAAAGTTTGGAAATCAGCAAAGCCAGGAGCATTCAACATACCAGGAAAACACGGGTATAGAAATGCGGGACACTGATGATACTGATGTTGAAAACCCTGAGGAAGATGATCTTGAAAATCGAGATCAGGATGAGCTATCAGAAGAGCATGTAACGGAACATTCTAATACATCTCGAAATAAAAAATCGGGTGGTTATTCGGCTTCCCGTGAAAGAGATAAGGAATAAATTTTTAAAAGTCTACCATTTGTGTAGAAGGGTAGACTTTTACTTTATTTATAATTCTAATCGGAATCCTGTCTTATGATGAAATCAAAGGCAGGATTTTTTATTTAATATGATAAAGATGATTTGAATTCTATATGAAGGAAAGTTATATGGCAAATAATTGCAGGAGAGACTGAAAATGAAAAATGAATTTTGTAGCTTGTCTTATCATTTTTAAATCTTCATTCTCATGGCAGTTGATTCCACGCATTTTAATTTTGGTTCTCTATTAACCAAAGTTCAGATGTATAAGAATATCTTATCGAATACGGTAGAGTACAGGAAAAAATGGCCGGATGAGTTAAAGCCTATGATTCAGCGAGTGCTCAATGATTTTCTGATCCAATCCGAATTGAAAGGTGAAGTTAAAGTCCAGGATAAGATAGATAATCTTGAAAGTATAGAGTTGGATCTTGGACGGAGTAGTAGCGGAATTTCCGAAAATATGGAAGACACTGATGTAAAAAGGACCATGATTAAAAGTAATGGAGCCCTTATTTATCAGCAATTATTTAATGGCAAAGTGATGATCATGGTAGTCAATCCATTTATTGAAGGCTACGGAGAGCCTAAAGCTCCGATCACCCTTGAAATCCTGAGGCCTGAAGAGCTTAAACCCGTGTTCATTATACGCCACATTGAAACCTTCATTAAGAGTATAACGGAATGGGAAGATTATGATGACGATCATCCCACGAAGACACCGATTGGATTCCAACCGATTGGGCCTACATCAGAAAATAAACAAGGTTAGGTGCATAAGTATTTTCTCGAAAATTCAATTCATAATTTCTTCTTACATAACCTGTCACAATACAATATTTATTAACAATAGTATTCTTATCAGCAGCACTAATGTTCCTCTTGCGTAAGCAAAGTGATCCAAGATGGCTTTTATTTAACTGACATTCATTTGTAATAATGAAAATGTAAAAAAAATATTTTCAACTTGATTTATTTTAGCTAAGATCTTAAATCGAATGAGTGAAAATGGAAATACTATAAGAGATATTTCGCTTTATGTAAGCCAGTACAAGTGATTAGCCTTATACCTTTACCTACTTTTTATTAGACTTTTTAGGATTAAAAAAAACTTATATAAACCTTGTCAAAAAATGGAACAAAACCAACATAAAAAGGAAAATCAACATTCTCCTGATCGATCGAATCATCATCCTCCAAATGTGAAAGGCAATGAATTAAATCCTGACATTCCTATTTTAAATAGAAAAAGTTCGAATGCTACCAGTTATCCTTCACAGGGTCAGGATAATGAATTGAGACATAGCGGTAAGAATGGCGTTGAAAAATCCCAGGAGCATTCTAACCACCATGAGAATACAGATATAAAAATGGATAACGCTGATTATAACGAGATTGAAACCCCTCAGGAAGAAGATCTTGATAATCAAGAGCAGAATGAATTACCTGAAGAACAAGAAGAAGAAGTTTCTGAAGCTACTCTAGCAAATCGTGATAGGCGAACTGGCGGAAATAATGATTCTCTTGGTGGATAGGTACTAAAGTTTAATGAACCTATTAAGTCAACGAGTGGATGTTATTATTATAGGTCCTTATGGTAAATTTTGTCATACAGTCGCATAAAGTCATATTGTAAATGCGACGCATACAGAATATTGAACCA
>JBDTUE010000363.1:0-4061 GCA_040007895.1 Saprospiraceae bacterium
GCCAAGGACGCCAAGATCGCAGCGTCATGATAAATAAATTGGAATATGGAATAGTTTTACTTAAGGCTATCTAATAATTCTCAGCATTTATTTAATATACATCGTGCAACCTTTGCTGGTGTGAGGCACCTTGTAATGCAAGGATCTGATCCTGCTCTCTCTTATCATTGGTGTACTCAATTTTTTATTTCTTTCATGGTTTTGTATGAAACTTAATTCTTCTATTTTATTACTATTCGTATTCATTACATTTTTATGTAGTCCACGTAATGGTACTAGCCAATCCCGGAGCGAAGAATCAGTGTTGATCAAAGAATATTTTAACTATGCTCCTCTCAACCAGGTATTCGATTCGCTGCAATCAAAGTATGGTATGCATATCAAGTTTAACCCTGACCAGGTAAAACCCTATCGCTTTACTTATTTATTTACAGGGACGCGGCCTGAACAGGCAATAAAAATTTGTTTAAATGAAACACCGCTGAGCTATAGCAAAGATGAAAAGGGCAATTACCTGATCTTTGATCCTAAAGTAGATATAGAAAACAAAAAAATAGCTGAGGAAACGAGATACGCTGGTCCATCCAAACATAAAAACTTTTCAATACGTGGTGTTGTGAAAGATCTGTATTCCGGTGAATCATTGCCTTATGTAAATATTACTTTATCCGGCACTACCCAGGGTACCAATACGAATATTGATGGATACTTTACTTTAGTAGATGTACCGAGAGATACCATGGGTTTATCCTTTTCTTATATCGGATATTCCACAAAAACATTTTATCTAAAACCTAATCTTGATTTTAATAATCTGGCTATCAATATGGTCCCTCAAAACCAGGTATTGGATGAAGTCATTATTGCTGCTGATCGGGAAGAACTTTTGCGTGCGAATGAAAAAATATCGATGCTCAAGTTATCACCATCTAAAATAGCAGCTCTTCCATCCATCGGTGAAAAAGATGTCATGAGATCTTTTCAACTCATGCCCGGAGTATCCGCTGCCAATGAAAACTCTTCCGGTCTTTATGTACGAGGAGGCACGCCGGATCAAACCCTGGTACTCTACGATGGCTTTAATGTATATCATGTAGAACATTTGTTTGGCTTCTTTTCAGCGTTCAATCCCAATGCCATCAAAGATGTTCAATTATATAAAGGAGGATTTGAATCTAAATTTGGCGGAAGGATTTCATCCGTAGCCGAGATTACCGGTAAAGAAGGTAATTCCAAACAAACCAATCTCGGAATAAACGCCGGATTCCTAGCTGCCAATGCTATTGCTGAAATACCTATTGGAGATAAAATCACCACGTTAATAGCGGCACGACATTCTTATCAATCCAGTCTATATCAGAAAATATTTAATAAGTATGCCGGTACTACCAATCAGGTGACACCGGTTGGGTTTGGTGGTGGTCGGAGAGGTTTCAATATTGCCGCTACGGTACCTAAATCATTTTTTTACGATTTGAATGGAAGAGTTACGTATAGGCCGACTGATAAAGATATTATTACAGCCAGTTTTTTTAATGGAACTGATAATATGGATAATTCCAGGGCCAATGTCTTTGGTGGATTAGGTAGTGGCGGCGGCCCTGGAAATTTTGGAACTAATATTAATGATAAAACGAATTGGGGAAATACAGGAGGTTCTTTAAAGTGGAGTCATCGTTTTTCTCAAAAATTCTATCTCAATGCATTGGCTTCTTATTCAAATTATTTTTCTACAAGAGATCGTACCTCCTCGGTTACCAGAACTGATTCGACTGGAAATGAAATTAATTCACGAATTGGTTCATTGGAAGACAACAACCTGGTGGATTACTCCGGAAAGATAGATATGGAATATAAACTCAATGCCCATAATTTTATAGAATTTGGATTAAACACGACTTATAATCATATCGATTACACCTATCTTCAAAATGATACCACTCATGTCATTGACAGGCATACACAGGGGACTACGACATCGGCATATATACAAGATAAAATAGATATTGGCAAACTAAGTGTGGTGCCTGGTCTTCGATATAACTATTTTTCACCTACGGCTAAAACATATGCTGAACCACGAATAAGCGCAAGTTATATTATTAATGATCGTTTAAAACTTAAGGGCGCATTTGGATATTATTATCAATTTGTCAAACGGGTAATTCGCGAAGACATCTTGCAGGGTAGTAGAGACTTTTGGGTATTGGCTGATGATCAGAGACTGCCTGTGTCCCGGGCGGTACATCATATCCTCGGATTGTCGTATGAATTACCTAAATGGTTGATCGATGTAGAGGCATATTCCAAAGATTTATCCGGATTGAGTGAATATTCAGTGCGAATACGACCTTCTCCCCGTTCACTAGTCTTTGATGAAAAATTTACTGCAGGAGATGGTGTTGCCAAAGGCATTGATTTTTTACTTCAAAAAAAATACGGAAAACTCAATGGATGGGTATCGTATTCTCTAGGGTCAGTCAAATATAATTTTGTCGATTATGGCAAACCATTTTATGCTAACCAGGATGTACGAAATGAATTAAAAATAGTAAGCATTTATAGTATTAAAGGATGGGATTTTTCAGGTACTATGATTTATGCTACAGGTCGGCCTTATACTGCACCTACCGGAGGATATCAATTGACCTTGCTCGATGGAGCTAAAAAAGATTTTATTACAGTGACCGATAAAAATGGATTACGTCTGCCTGCATATAATAGATTTGATCTGGCAGCAACATACAATTGGAAGAGTGCCAAAGGAGCTCCACGCAATATCAGCATGTCTTTATTCAATGTCTTGAACCGTACCAATACCTGGTACAAAGAGTTCCAGATAGAATCAGGACAGGTAGTCGAAACGAATGTCAATTTTTTAGGTTTTACACCAAATCTCTCAGTATCATGGTATCTGCATTAAACAAATTAAAAGAGTTGAGTTTTGTCCGGTTCCCGTACATCTTCGGAATAATTTTTATTTCACTGATCATACAATGTACCAAAGTCGATACAATAGCAGACCTCGAACCCAGGGCTGTGGTAGAAGCTTATTTGGGAGCAGGAGATTCCATTTCAATCCAGGTATTCCAGGAGATTCCATTTGGATCAACAGACACCCTGGGAGTTCCTATTACAGGATTAAATATAAAAATCACAGTAAATAATAATAGTTTCCAGCTTCATGATGCAGATAGTGGTGTGTATACTTCACCTACGATCATCCTGGAAAACCAGACGTATACATTAGAGTTTACTTATAAGGATAAGAAAGTGACAGCCTTTACTACGATACCTGAATATCCGAAAGGTTTTCAGATCAGTGTACATGAGATTACCCGTGCACCACTGGGACCGGGAAGTTTCGGAGGTGGTGGATTTGGATTACCTGAACCCGTAGACTTAACCTGGACCAATCCCGATCAATCATTTTATTTATCCGCTTATAGAAATATTGAATTGGCTCCCGAAGCGATTAATGGTGGCATCATTCAATTTGGCAGGAGATTCAGATTGAGATTTAATGAACCGACTCAGGGTACATCGGCACAAATCCAACCTTTCCAGTTTGAATATTATGGAAGGCATGATATTTTATTAATGCATGTGTTACCCGAATATGCTGCCTTATATGAAAATACAGGGAATAGCTCATTGAACCTGGATCCTCCACAGACCAATATCACCAATGGCCTGGGCATATTTACAGGATTTGCAGCTGATACGATGGAGTTATTGGTCAAGAAACCTTAAAGAACAATTAGTATTATCAGAAAATCATTTCCGCCATATGATTGTAATGACAAACAATCGCACCTTATAGGTCTTTAAGCAAATTGCTTGCCTTTGAAGTCAAGAGCTTCCCTCAAAGCGTTAGCTCAGACTTGACTTCAGCTGGATCACCCGTAGTATCTTTATCTTTACTCCAGTTTATTCCATCATGGTCAATCCATCGTTGATACAATTCCTGCGCAACTCTAACCTCGTTTCCGCTCCGACTGCAAATGAAATTGCAAGTACATTCCAGTATAAAGAAATTAAAAGAAACGATTTTCTTTTAA
>JBDTUE010000364.1:0-4038 GCA_040007895.1 Saprospiraceae bacterium
ACACAACAAAGACACAACAATTCAGAGCTAAACTATACCTATAATATTTGAATCTGACAAGCTGAACAACACTCGTTCTAACCTGTCAATAGGTTGTTCATTAATTCTGATACAATTCAAAAAAAAAGCACCTCCTCCCAAAGGAAGAGGTGCTGTCTGTTTTTAATTATTAGCTTGATTATCTAATCATCAATAATTCGCGATATTTAGGTAATGGCCACTCATCGTCATCTACAATCAACTCAAGTTTATCTACCTGGTAACGGATCGGATCAAAGAAACTTTTTACTTTTTGATTATAAGCCAGAGCCCGTTTGTGTGCGTCTTCGATCGCATTAGCCTTTTTGCGAGCTTCGGTCATTTGGTCTACCATAGTTATGATCTTACCGGTATATTCAGAGATCTTCTTAATCGTATCAACAGTCGGTTGGTAAATCTTAGCGGCAATACCTATACTTTTTAGTCCGCTTACATTTTGGATCAGACTGGTTTGATATTTCAGGGAAGTAGATACTATATGATTGATGGCCAAATCACCAAGTACCCGGCTTTCAATCTGGACTTTTTTGATATAATTTTCCCATTCAATCTCTACCCGGGCATGTAACTCTTTGCCATTGTAGATACCATGTTTTTCAAATAATTCCACATTCTCCTTTCTGAGGTAGATTTCAAGAGCAGTCGGGGTGTCTTTAATATTACCGAGACCACGTTTTTTCGCTTCTTTAACCCATTCTTCGGAATAGTTGTTTCCTTCAAAAATGATTTTCTTGGAAGATTTGATATACCCCTGAAGTACTTCAGTAATAGCCAGTTCTTTTTTAGTTCCTTTCTCAATTAGTTTGTCTACATCCGCTTTAAATTTAAACAACTGATCAGCTACCATGGTATTTAATACCGTCATAGGCTGAGCACAGTTGGCGCTACCACCTACTGCGCGGAATTCAAATTTATTACCCGTAAAAGCAAATGGAGAAGTCCTGTTGCGATCTGTATTATCCAATAATAAAGCAGGGATTTTATTGACTCCTAATTTCATGTAAACATTATCCCCTTTCTCCAGCGTAATCTCTTTGTTCTTTTCAAATTCATTGAGTACTCTGTTCATCGTATTACCTACGAATACAGACATGATCGCAGGAGGTGCTTCGTTGGCACCGAGACGATGTTCATTGCCCGGCGAAGCGATAGAAGCTCTGAGTAAATCTGAATTATCGCATACTGCTTTAACAACATTTACAAAGAAAGTAAGGAATCTCAGATTCTCTTTCGGTTTTGAGCTGGGGCCTAATAAATTAATCCCGGTGTCAGTACCTAAAGACCAGTTATTATGTTTGCCGGATCCATTGATACCTGCAAATGGTTTTTCATGGAAAAGTACTTTGAGTTTATGTCTCGCTGCTACTTTATTCATGAGGTCCATCAGCAATTGGTTATGATCACATGCAATATTGAGTTCTTCAAAAGTAGGAGCCACTTCAAATTGAGCCGGAGCCACTTCATTGTGACGAGTACGTACAGGCATCCCAAGTTTTTGACCTTCAATTTCGAAGTCAACCATAAAGGCATTTATACGTGGAGCAATAGAACCGAAATAATGATCTTCTAATTGTTGGCCTTTAGCAGGTGCATGTCCAAATACCGTTCTTCCTGCCATCATAAGGTCAGGACGAGCGTTGAACAGAGCTTCATCAATTACAAAATATTCCTGTTCAGGGCCAAGGGTTGCAATGACTCGTTTTACATCCCTGTCAAAGTAATCTTTCATGATAGCTGTAGCAGCTTTGTCCACTAAAGCAATCGCTTTGAGCAAGGGAGTCTTATAATCCAATGCCTCTCCGGTATAGGAAACAAACACGGATGGAATACAAAGTGTAGCAGTGCCACCTAGGTTTTCCATGATAAATGCCGCAGAAGAAGGATCCCATGCTGTATATCCTCTTGCTTCGAAAGTAGACCTTATACCTCCGGAAGGAAAAGAAGAAGCATCCGGTTCCTGCTGAACGAGAGCTGATCCTTTAAACTTTTCAATTGCTTTACCGGTTTTAAAGTCGATGTCAAAAAATGCATCGTGTTTTTCAGCAGTAGATCCGGTTAAAGGTTGGAACCAGTGTGTATAATGGGTTGCACCTTTAGATACGGCCCATGATTTCATTGCTGCGGCTACTTCATCAGCAGCTTCACGATCAATCTTAGATCCGGCGGAAATAGCTTCCGCTATCTTTTTGTACGCATCCGGACTAAGCAGAGATTTCATTACATCATCATTAAAAGTATTGCTACCATAGTACTCGGTGATCTTCTGATCGGGGAGTTTGACATTGGGAGCAGGTCTATTTTGAGCCAGATCCAAGGCTTTAAATCTACTAATTGCCATTTTTTTGAATTTTGGTTGAAAATCGGCTGTAAAATTATAGTTTTTACGTGTAAACTCTAATTTCAGGTTTGATTTTTGGTAAAAAAGGGCTTACTTAAATGTTATTTCTAAAATTTAGGTCAATTTTTTAAAAATAAACACCGTTCAAAAGCTTGCCTTATGACTTAAGCTCATGATTAAAAATCAATTATAGTTTTTATATACATTAGGATAATTTATAGTTGAAGCCACAACTAAAGTATAATTCGGATGGAAAGAAAATTAAATCCCCTTACAAATATTCAATCTTCACCAAACTCAATCTGGCACTTCGTTGCGAAGGGACTACAAATGCATTGGAAGAAATCTGTATCGCATCTTTAAACCGAAGCTGCAACCTTACATATTCTGTGCTCAGGACGCTTTTGCGTTGGTACTGTCCACCGGCATGGACGATATATTCACTCACAGTGTTTTCCGTACTGATTTCATCGTTGTATACTAACCTGAGCTTCGAAGGATTTTTAAATAAAAAATAGGATGAAAACACACCATCGTCATCATGCGAATATTGTTTTTTATGTAAGATATCGGACCAGGCGAGATTGCCATCTTTGTTGATATCGAACAAGGCCATGTCTTCATAATAATAATCTACCAATAAGGCTGACCTGAGTCCGCTGTTGTAAGGATTGCCTATTGCCCGTGGAACGCCCCCGTATGCAGACCTTCGTTCATATTCTTTTTTTATCTCTGTAATGAGCAGTGCTCCTCCGTCTTGTTTCAGGGCAATGTCACTGACTTCAAGTTGGTTAAATTCATTTTTGTCTTTAGCGCGCCTGGTAATTTCTTCATCAAACCGTGTTTCGAATGGGAATGTTGTCAACCGGACATCCGCACCAGCACGGAGACTGTGTTTTATAAAATAAATCCCTTCTGCACGATTAAGGTTTTTTTGAGTGTATATACCTCCTCCGACCAATTGTTTATTTACATTATCATAAACAAACTTGTTATGAAAACTGACTAATTTGCTAAGAGGAATTAAATAGCTCTGCGCCATCTCATTGCCGGCTAAGAATTGAAATACTTCAAGTGAATGTTTTCCTTTTTTTGATTTATAATTCTCCTTTTCGAAGATAGTGATGATTTCACCCTCGTTAGTAACCAGCATACTTCTAAAATCTTCAGAAATATCTGTTTCTTTAAATAAGATCTTCCGGTCAAATATCGTTTGGCGGCTATTGAGATCAAATACGCTGACCTGCATATCATGATCATGTTCCGTTGTGAAGAAAAGGATCTTGGATTTATCTTCAGAGCGCGTATATTTTATTGTTGGATTTAATAATATATCATCGTAGATCTTTATTGTATCACCGCTAAGTTTGGAACAATTACCATTAAAACGGTCTACCTGCAAATAATAGTTGCCCCGATGCCGGAATCCGTAAAAAACACTAAATGTAGTGTCATGCTGCAGTGTTGCCATGATCGTGCAATTTCTATCAGCCAGGCTGATTTCTATATCGGTCTTAAACCGAAGAGATTCATCAAAAATCTTTGCTTCAAATTTGTTGCCCCTGTCCCGGAATAAAATGACCTGACTGTCGATTTTCCCTACGAGGTCATAGGCTAGATCTGTCCTCAACGCTATTTCTTCTGAAACTGTGACTTTCTGG
>JBDTUE010000365.1:0-4017 GCA_040007895.1 Saprospiraceae bacterium
CTGGCCTTCCGGCTGATCAAATGAAGGTAATAGTTTGTACTCATCATGTTTGGTTTGGTAATAAGTGAATAAATGAATTGAAAGAGAATTGCAATTACATATTTGGATTTATATACGAGAGGGAAGAATACCTTGGATTTAGAAATTTGAAATTTTTATAAAAAGAATAAGGGAAAAATCTTTATACCGGCTATTTGAACCCGAAATGTTAGAAAAGGATCAGTTATTGAACCCGGACAAAGATGGAGAGCTTACTGTGTTTAATGCTTACACAATTACTAACTATGTTTATATAATTCATTCGTTAGACAAAAAACTGAAAAGTTAGACAGGTAATATTTCATACCTGTCTAATTATATTTCAATAGTTATTTTCAAAATAATTTTACTTAAAATATTGATTAAAAGTAAAAAGTAGCACTGCCTTTTATGAAAAATGGAGTACCAGGAGTATAATGCAATTCTGAAACAGGAGCAGGCTCATCAAAGAGTCGACTTTCTGTATCAAATTGGGCTTCATTCCAATCCACATTCAGAATATTCTCCAATGAGATACCAAACTCAGCCTTTTTAGCTGTGTAGGTAACTCCGCCGTCTAAAAGGAAATAACCTAGTGCAGTGACTGTATTATTTTCATTAGCGGGCCTGTCACCAACAAGTCGGTATCTTAGACTGGCATTGAATCCTTTTCCAAATTTGGTGGTAATCCCTGCAATACTTGTGAATGTTGGAGCCAATGGAATAAAGTTCTCTCCTTCAGCATCGTCCCGGCTTCGGGGCACGGTATAATTCATGTCCATATCAAGGAAAAGCCATTTTGCTACCTGGTATCGGGCCGAAACATCTAGTCCATAGCGACGTGTCCTTCCGGAAGGTTCTACAACGGCTTCATCACCGACATATACAAACTCCTGATCAAGATCCAGAAACCATCCGGCAAGATTCAATATCATATTGTGAAATGGTTTGACAAATGTTCCAATGTCAATGCCATAAGCTTTTGGTAGGATCTGCACACCATCCTGAGGCACTACAACTCTGGCATCATTTGAATGGAACCCTATACCCGTTTTTACATAAAGCTGTACACTCTCATTTACATTATAATAGAAATTGAGCTTAGGACTAAATGTGTTTGCGTTGACGACCGGATGACTATAAAGACTATCCAGCAAATTGACATAACCAAATGCAAACTGATCAAACCGAAGACCGGCATTGATGGAAAAACGATCACTGACTTTCAGCACTTCATCTATATAAAGAGAAGCATTCAATTCATCAATATTTCCTAAAGCATAATCACCCAGGAAAGTATTGCGTTTCTGCGTATGAGCCAATTCACTATTTTTTGTTTTGTCAAAACGAATATTCATACCGGCTTCTGAACGCAAGGCCATTTTACCCATATTACTTTGTTTACTGTAGGAAAGATTATATCCAAATAGGTCTCTTCCTTCAACCTGATGTATCTCATCACCATGGACAGGATCATTCAGGAAAAATGTAAAATTGGAATACAGGCTAAATTGGTAACGAGTATAATAAAACTGGTTGCGCAATTGATCGCCATTGTCAAGGATCTGCAGCAATTGAATATTGGCATTTGTCCGGGTTGTATTTCCACCTTCATTGTCATCAATAGCTCCGAATCGATGGATCAATCCACTTTTTACAGCCCTGTCCGGAATCTGCCCTGAAGCTTCCCAACGACTTGCAAATGTTGATAATGATATGGTAAGGACTTTATTATCACCGATCAGTCCGTTGTATTTCCCCATCAGGTTGATGCGGTTGAAATGTTGTGGACTTTCAAATGGACCATTTGTGAATGTGAGGTCCGAAGCAAAAAATGCATTGCTATGATTGTCCGGATTATTACCCAGAAGATCAATCAAACCCACTGCACGATAGGTATCGAATCTGCCGGCTTCCAATTTTATAGAACTTCTGTCAAGCGCATTTTTTGTAATAAAATTGGCATACCCGGAGGTACAAAAATCACCTTGCTGGGTGTAATATGGGCCTTTATTGAAATCCACATAATCGATCAGTTCAGGTATCAGGAAATGAAGATCTGCATAGCCTTGTCCATGTGCATGACTGACCATATTGACCGGCATGCCATCTACGGACACTCTTATATCTGTTCCATGATCAATGTCAAATCCTCGCAAATAAATTTGTTCAGCTTTGCCTCCACCTGCATGTTGAGCTGTTACTAATCCGGGTATCATACGAAGAATATCCTGTGATGAGTGGGTGGGGCGTAATTCAAGATCAATCTTACTGATGATAGTCATTGTTTTTGAAATATCACGCTGATTGTTGACCACGACTTCGGACAAATTGAGTGTAGCAGGCTCCATTTGAACTTCAACTTTCACATTCGAAGTAGCATGAATGCTTTGCGTTACAAAACCCAAAAAGGAAATAGTGATGTCATATTCGGCATCTGGCAGATCGGTGATCTTAAATGCTCCAAGCTCATCTGTGATGGTACCTTTTTGAATGGAAGGAATAAAAACAGTTGCACCTGTAATAATCTCACCGGACGCAGCATCCGTTACCCGACCAAGAATGATATTATGGGAGAAACCTGATATTGCAAAGAACAACAGGCAGGAGGAAATAAAATAAACGCGAAGAGTACTTGTTAGTTTCATTTTGAATGTGGTTTAAAGTTTAAAGCCTTTTAAAAGAGAGCGCGTGTAAATAAAGAGAACAGGCAACTATCTATGAGTTTGATTTCGACGAAACCCAATTTAACCTCGGGCATACATACTTACGATGATTGCGCTGTTTTGGTTTTCGTGGTTCAGTTTTATTTAAGCAAACTCTAACAAAGGTGTTTCAAACATTGTTGTAAGAGCAGTCGTTAAAACGGGGAATCAACCCTCAAGGGATCTTATAAATACTGAATTTTTCATTTCCTGCTATGGCCTGAAGATTTGAAAGATTGGTTTTGGGAGAAATGAAATGTGTAATACCAAGGTTTTTCCATTGGGCAATTCTGTCAGACGTGGGAGAGGATAAAATGGCGTCAGTCTGCTTCGAAAAATTTAATCCGGATCTTTTTGATTCAAGATCGTAATCATAGACGCTTCCTATTCTTTCATACCAGTCTTTCAGGAAGGTCTCATTATGGATCATTGCTTTATAGTCCACATACAGACTATGTTTGGAATACCATCTGAAAGCAGTTAATTCCGGAGGAACAATGAATACAGCATCCGCAGGAGTCATTTGTTTTGCCATTTCACTTATGTCAACATCATCGGATACAGCAGATGACCAGGGAAACATATAATCAGGCTTAGAACCGAAAAGCCCTGACAATCTGTATAGGCAAACAAAAGCCAAAAGCAAAAGAGGCAAACTGAGATTCATTCTCCTGAAGAGACTATTGAGAAGTTCGATTTTCTCAATCTGAGCAATTATAGCAACAAAAGCAAATGCTTCCATCCAGATCGTAGTCTTCCACCATTGTGTATACAATACTAATGGCCATCTCAATACTTCAACTCCGATCTCATATCCGACACACCCAATGACAATGGTGACAAAAATCCATTTCATCTTCCCGCTATAAAACAGGAAACCTATAATTGCAAATAGTGCACCCAACAATAAATTGAACCATCCAAAATAGGAAGCGAAAAAATGATGTGACAATCTGAATTCCATGATGTTCATAAATAACACAGAATCTGAATGACTTCCATTATTTTTTGCCAAAGCATAATACCAGGGTATGCTAGTCAATACATAAAACAGAATATATTTCCATGGAAGAGGATTGGTATTTTTATAAAATATTTTTTCCAGAATCAAAACAATTCCTGTTAGCAAAAAAACCTGCAATCCGACCAATGGTTGCAGATATCCGGAAAGGATCAGTAATAAAGACCACCTCAAATATTTCTCCTTCAGCCAACAATAAAATGCCCATGATGCCAGAGCTTTGGCAGGAACGCTGGGTATAAAAAGATTGTAATAAAGTTCATTTGATCCAGT
>JBDTUE010000366.1:0-4009 GCA_040007895.1 Saprospiraceae bacterium
CCTTTCCGGTATTTTATGAATGAACCCTCGGCAGCTGTCGTTGCACAATTTCCATTCATTTTATTACCGGGTGTATTGGTTCCCATTGCTTATACTTTCCATATTTTGTCTTTGCGGCAATTATATATATCGAAAAAAATGGCTGTCTATTTCTGAAAATCTATCCATCTTTAGCAGATTGATAAATATTGATTTTTTAAACATGGCTGGTATTACTTACAATCGATTTATAGCGGTCCTCTTTAGTTTAATGCCATTAAGCCTGAGTGCGCAAATGGTAAAAATTACTTATGATTCCCTTTCCATACAACAGTCTTATGCTGTATCTGTTTTAAAAAAAGCATTACTGAAACAAGGATATAAATTAAGTGACAATGGAGAAATAAAAATAGCCCTGCAGATAAAAAAATCTCCTTCAACCGAAGAACGATTTGCTATTCAGGTTGAAAAACAATTAAAACTAATTCAACTCGCCGGCAGTGACGATCGGGATTTGATTTATGCGTCGCAATCTATAGCTGATGATCTCCGACGTGGGATTACATTGTTGAATATTGAACCCAGATCTGAACAAGCTTTCCTGCCATTTCGGGGAATTAAATATGATCTTCCCTGGGACACGTACCGGCATAGTTATGCATTGAGTCAACATGACCAGATATGCCGGGATACTGCTTATTGGGCTTCCTTTCTGGATATGATGGTTGAAAATAGATTCAATAGTCTCACTCTATGGAATCTTCATCCGTATACATATCTGATAAAACCAAAAAACTTTCCCGAGGCGAGCCCATGGTCTGCAGATGAAATGACAGCCTGGCAAAAACTGTTTCATTCCATTATGCGTATGGCCAAAGTACGTGCCATTGATACTTATATCATTCCATTCAATATATTCGTCACTAAAGAATTTGCACTGGCCCATCAGGTTGCATTGGATAACCTTGAGCATAATTTTTTTGTCAAAGGTGATACTTCGGAAATTATAGTCAGATATACCAGGGAATGTATCACACAACTATTGGATGAATACCCGGATCTGACAGGACTTGGTTTGACTTTAGGTGAAGGAATGGGAGGTATGACACCAGATCAACGTGAAGCATGGGTTCGCAAAACATTTATTGATGGAATGCGACTTGCACACCGGCCATCTAAATTTATTCACAGGATACCACTATCCAGTAATACAGGATCAGGTGGTGCTACCAGTATAGAAACGGAACAATTAACCAGGAATATCATTGAAAGTGAAGCTGATTTAGCATTCATTCAAAGTCCTATATGGGCCGATCTTAAATTTAACTGGTCTCACGCTCACTCTACTCCGAAACTTTTTAAAGTGCATGGCGGAAAACTCTACGATACCTATTTTAAACCCACGCCGTCCAAATATAAAATCATATGGACAGCACGCAATGAAGATTTCTTTTGCCTGCGATGGGGGGTGCCTTCATTTATTAAAGAGCATGTGTTATTGAATAAAAAAGGTTACTCCGGAGGGTACTTAGTTGGTTCTGAAACCTATATTCCGGCTAAAGACTATTTCACAATGGACAGCGTGAATCTTCCATGGCATTATGCTTTTGAACGACAGTGGTTGTTTTATAAGCTTTGGGGAAGGACGATGTATAATCCCACTATCAAAGAAGAGATATTTCAAAATGAATTTATTCATCGCTATGGTCAGCAGGGCAAAAATTTATTAACTGCATCATCCCTGGCAGGAAAAACTCCTTTGAGATTAGCTTCTGATTTTGATATTCGATGGGATTTTACATTATACGCTGAAGGAATGATGGCACTCGATGACAAAACCAAACGCGTCGGATATATCTCCGTGGATCGCCTGATTCATCAAGCTCCATTAGACACCGATTATGTTTCTATTGAAAATTATGTGAACATGATGTTAGCAGGTAAGAAACCAGATACATCTAAAATCACACCTCCTCTGTTAGCTAAAATGCTTGAAACGGATTGCCATAAAGCTTTGGAGTTGGTAAAATATATAGATACTAAAAAGAATAAGGCATTGATGTATGAAGTAGCCGATATCAGGACATGGGCATACCTGGGTCTTCACTTTGCAGAAAAAATAAAAGGAGGTCAGGCGCTTCAGACTTATAGGATGAATGGCAATGCCCAGCAAAAAACAAATGCAGTTCAATATTTAAAACAAGGTTTGATCTATTGGGATGAAGTAATAAAAATTACCAAACCTATTTATAAAGATATGCCGTTGGTTCATTACAGTGAGCAGGATAGTAAACCGTGGCAGGAGAATGATCACTTGAGATTTCATTGGAAATATCTCCGGGATGATGTGGCAAAAGATGTAGAGATTGCCAGTCAGGCAAAATATCATTGAGCATTGCCTTCAATGATTATTTTTATGAAGAATGCCTTGTTAATCTTCCTGAATAATTAATTCAATCGGTAAATGGTCGCTATATCCGCTAACATTAAAATCTGATTCAGATGGCCGGGAAAATCGTTTTGGTGTATTGTATTCACCTTTGACCAACTCAGGAAATTTAATGATCTGACTTGAAATAAACTTATAAGGATGATTTAATGAATTTACGATTAATGATTTGGAGACATGAAATTGATCCAACAAATTGATTTCATTACCGAATACATGAGTTCCGAATTTTTCATCGAGAAAAGGAAACATCGTATTAAATAAAGTAGGAGTCCTTGCATTTTTTACCCGTTCTATATTGGACGTACTTTTAAGATAATCGTTGATTGACCGGTCATACGGTTGGTCATTAAAATCTCCCATAACCACGATGGCAGGATCTTCTATTTGTTCCTCCTCAGCTTTGATTTCATGTATTCGTTGAATCCAATAACTCAGGGTCTCCGCCACCATGATCCGGTAATGTTCCGATTCGTATTTCCCTCCTAACCGCGATGGCCAATGGTTACCGATTGTGATTAATTCATTACCTGCGGTTGACGTCAGGTTTACCTGGAATAAATCCCGCGTGTGAGTTCGTTTCATGATTTCGAGAGAAAATATTTTACCGTCATCATGATACATCGTCTGATCATAAATAATAGCAATATCAATACCCCGCTGATCTTTAGTATCCCTGTGCAATACTTTATACGTGCGTCCTATTTCACTACCAACTTTGTCCATTAATTTTTGAACAACAAATTCATTCTCGATTTCGCAAACTCCAAGGATATCTGGTCCCGCCCCTCCATTCATCTTTTTAAGGATGCTGCATAATTGATCTATTTTTTTATCCAGGATGGCTTCCGTCCAACCTTTTAATTCAGTTTTGAGTTCTTTTTGGAGCCATTCCGGACGACGGGGTGAAAATTCAATATCAAATAAATTTTCAAGGTTCCACCAATAAATATGATGCAGGGTTGCCATTGGATAAAATTATTTAATCTATGTGTAAAGAAAATCTGAAACGTTACTTAAAATCTAAAGATCATCGTCCTATTATGCGGCATTGAGAATAGAAATGGTTTGAGTCATTCGTAACCCTGAAAGCTAAAGTGATCGTATCTTGGACGAGATGCCGAAACTTTGTTAATCATGAAAAACAGGAATGTTCCCTGTATGATACATTGAAATCAATGGTTTGCTACATCTTCTATTTACTATTGTTTGATTATTAATTATTTGGTGGTTGAAGGATTTATTAGATAATAAGACCATGACCGGATATCAATGGTTGATTGTAGTCCTGTGTGTCATCCTCAATTTTAATGATGGAATAGATGTACTGATCGTGTCGTACTCCAGTACGGATATCATTCGGGAATGGGACCTGACTAAAGCTGAAATGGGTTATGTATTTAGCGCTGGCTTATTGGGAATGATGGTAGGAGCTTTGGCAATAGCTCCCTTTGGTGATACTTGGGGCAGAAAAAAAATATTCGTCCTTTCCCTGATCCTGATTACCAGTGGAATGCTCTTTGTTTCTATATGCTCCAGTTATAAACAGCTTATTTTATTGCGATTTATCACGGGATCTGG
>JBDTUE010000367.1:0-4006 GCA_040007895.1 Saprospiraceae bacterium
CTCCCGGAGTATTTCCAGTCCGTTCACATCTCCACCGTACACCATCATTACTCAGGAACCATTCCTTGATATAGGTACCATCGAGAGCCTGGACATGAGGGTACAGCCCATAGTTCTCACCATTGATGTATAAATTGACATAAGCTACCTTAAGAGATGGACTGTGTTTACGCGTAATATTTTCATAAAACATTTCACGCATAAAACTATTGTCTTCATAACTATTATTAAAATTGAGTGTGCTATATCCTTTCAGGTCCTGTTTGGAGTCTATCAGGTCCATGGTGATATTAAAAGATTTTTTATCTGTACTCACCCGTTGATAAGAAGTCTGACCTTTATACCGGACACCTACATTCGGATAGGATTTACCTTCCATAGTTAAGGTAGCAGGCAGGTCGGTTTTAGAAGAATAATTTTGGGTAAGTAAATTTTTCCAGTTGGTTTGTCCGAATGTGATGTCAACCCTGCGAATGATTTTATCATTATATAATCCATTTACTTCATTGGCAGCCTGGGTCAGTCGACGACCATCTGCTGATATCACATACTCATCAGGCAACGATTGGGCTGATAGTCGAACAATAAAAGCAAGAGCTAAAAAACTAATACATATTTTCTTCATGGGATTACTCATTGTCATTTTCATTTCTGGACCAAATACGGATATTGACTTTATCATCCAGTTGAGAGAGGTCTTTAATAAGGTTGACTCCATTTGGCAACGGCTTTGTTAATAAATAGGTGATTTCCGTTTGTTCAGATTTGAGATCTTTTGATGTTTCAGTACGCAGGGTTTGAAAGTCAATATTGTTTTTTTTCAAATAGGCTTCGACACTTCCGGCGGTTATCATTGAACTTAATGGAAAATTTATACGAAGCATTTGTCTTTGTTGTGGTATACCATGTAAAGAAGTGAAGCGAAAAAGGATAGTCAAGGTGCAAAATAATATCGTTCCAATCACGGCGATATTTATTCCATATACACCACAAGCCATACCAATACCGAGGGCAGAAAAAACGAAAATAATATCCCGGGGTTGTCTTAAGGTAGTTCTGAACCGGATAATAGCCAGAGCTCCAAAGATGCCTAATCCTCTTCCAATGCTGTCACCAATGGCAAGCACTATAATGGTAGTACCCAATGAACCCAGGATCATGGTTTGAATGAACTGCCCCAATCCACCTCTTCGGGGTGTGGTCAGATGATATACCAATGCAAGGCAGGATGACAATACAAATGCCATCAACATCACGTACGTCACTGACCATAGCGATGGATGTTCAGTATTGATATCAGTCAATGAAAAGTCTATCAAGCAGAATACAGTTTGTTATAACCTGAAAAATAATGATTATTCCTGAGTATGGAATGAATACTGTAAGGTGAATACAACGGGCAAAGGTTGCACGAATACAAACAATCTTATCAAAAAGTGATTTGTGAGAATGGTTTGATGATCCTTCAGATAAATACAATGAATCATGGAACCACGATTTTAAAGGATGTATTCAATAAAGAAATAATATAAACACCGCTTGACCAATTATTCGTATTGATTTGTTTTTCTTTGAGGATATAATCCTGATAAATAATCTGACCTAATGTATTGCGAACACTAATCCTGCTGCTTCTATCATTGCTCGTAAGAATGTGAAAAGTATGGCTACTGACAGGATTAGGATAAATATGAACAGGATATTGTGCTATAATATCTTTCGAAGATGTGATTTGATTGTTATTCATATTAAAGGTAGGCGCGGAGATGATAAAGGGGCCGGTTCCATTCGGTACTCTGGCATCGCTGAAATCTGTTTTTTGAATTCCAAACGATACCTGGTCTGAAATAGTCAAATCGGGTTTGGATAAAATCAACGTTTCTCCACTGGCAGATAATTTGAAATTGGTATGAAAACTGGTAGATGTATTCTGACTGCTGTCTTCATCTGCCCACAGGATCAGATAACCTTGCCCTGGAATTCGGGTGTCTTTTGGAAAAGTCCATTTATTTGTTTTATCGGGGTTATCGCTGATAAACCATCCGCTGATATCTACTGAAGTATTGGATTTATTGTAAAGTTCAATCCAGTCATCATACTGACCCTTTGGATCTTTAACGGTCATAGTGTTGGAAGCCATTAATTCATTAATGACGATATCACCGGCGATTGGCTGAGCTGCAACTTCATAATATTCATGTTCTGCTCTTGCAGGAGAAAATACTCCGGCATTATTATTTTCAGCCCAGATATAATATTGAATAACCGGGGTGCTCATTTTTAATCCATAAGCAAAAAGACCATCATTGGCATTGCCATCATGATGTTTGCCATCATCAAACATCATGATGCGTGTAAAAAAATCTGATGTCTTATTACGGTATCCAAGAAATACCCCATTACCTGAAAGCCCGGATACTGATGTTTTAATCCAAACTGTATCCTGTAAAGCGGCTGAAATGGCAGATACTGCGGAAATTTCAGGTACAGGCCATTTCAAATCTGTTAGGGTATCGAGATAAGCAATTCGTTGTTTCATTAAACTTATGATACCGACAGGAACTCCGACATCAAAACCAGGGTGAGTTAAACCAAAATAAAGATTTTGTTTGAATTGGTCATAGGTATAGAAAGGATGAACATCTTCTTTTATAAATGGATCAATGATTTTTTGTATTTCTAATGCTCTGGTTATATAATTTTCTGATTTGAATACTTCCCGGTACATCGTCATTAAATGAGCACGATACATTTTTCTATACCTTGGGTTGGATAATAATATTGAGATTAATGGCTTAGTAGGATTAGCTTCATGGGTATAGGGGTCCAGCCTGGCGAGCGAATTAGAGTCAAGTTCTGCGCCTGGGAATCCTGGTCCACGGGTATAACCTGTGTTGCCAAATGCGCCAAAAGATAAATTGAGGTCCCAAATAAT
Organism: Saprospiraceae bacterium; assembly: GCA_040007895.1. Lineage (GTDB taxonomy): Bacteria > Bacteroidota > Bacteroidia > Chitinophagales > Saprospiraceae > JADJLQ01. The sequence goes on from JBDTUE010000367.1 coordinate 2,936, forward strand.
TGGAATGAATTGCCGGTTTTCATCCCGCCAGAGATAATAATTTTGAGTAAAAGCGCCGGTATATGAATCCAGGTTGACAAATAAAATATTAAATGCCAGCATCCAGAGTGTGCGGTCGACATCCAGTATTTTTTCTATCTCACCCGGAAAATTGTTTAGTGTATCGCATAAATGTATTAATTGACCCCATCCAGACTTTGATTTCATTTCATAGGATTTAAAATACTTGGAAGAGTCGCTACCCAGATAGTTCAAAGAAGAAATATTTTCTCCTATTTCTCCTGGGGGGGTACATTTAATAAAGACATTATTTTCTGAGGAATAAAAATGTTTTTTACAGAATGATTTTGTGATGGCTTCCGTATTTGAGTAAAAACCCATCAAGGTGTCATTCACCCATACTTTCGCAAAATTAGATTTCGGTACATCGGTATACTTCCCGATCAGATCATAACTAAGTGCCTCCCTTAGAAATGTTGGATCATCAAATCCATTGCCCAATTTGATATCCTTGTATCCCTGGTAATCCTGATCTTTCACATGATCTAATTCAATATGCCATGGATTTTTTTTATTCGTCGGACTAAAAGAGGAAAAACCTTTAAACTTAGCACCGACAGAATCAAAAACAATTCCATTAATAGATATTTTATTTGCTAGGGTGAATGATTCAGCCGGGGAATCAGCGGCCTCAATAAGTAATTTTCGCCAGTCAGGTTGATTAAAATAAATTTTAATTTCCTGTATCCGGTCCATAGTGTAAAAATCCTGTGCATTACTTTGAACATTGCATAATAAACCGCATAGGATTAAATAAAAAAAAATCTGTATTCGCATCAACTCATTATTTATTCAATTAGATATGGTGTCATTCTTCAATACCAAGTTGTTTCTGATTACGTTAAAGTTGATCAGTAATGTATAAGGATTATTTAGATAATTTTTAACCCAAATGTAAATTAACCCGGGCTCAAATCTTCTTTTTTAAAGCTAACATTTCGTCTCTATATTGAGCTGCTGTAATAAAGTCAAGATCTTTGGCTGCAGCTTTCATTTTCTTTTCTGTTTCAG
>JBDTUE010000368.1:0-4005 GCA_040007895.1 Saprospiraceae bacterium
AATTATGGTTCAAAGTTTTTAATGCGATTTTACCCACATAAAACAGCGAAGAACCATGAATTTTATTCAGGCTTGTGATGCAGTAAAATATCTAGTTAGAAGAAGCCTGATAACTTGGTTTTTTAATTGATTCACCTTCTCCGCCAAATAACCACCTGCCCATGGCCAATGAAATCAATAAGATCGCCATGGATACATATCCTACCCAATTAAATCCAACCAATCTTCCATCCGATGCTTTGATTACCAATAATCCGGCCACAAACGATGCAGCAGATGTGCCTAATTGTTGAACACTGCTATTAAAACTCATAAAGCTACCCCGTTGTGCCTGCTCGGGTACATTGCTCAACATAGCCTGCGCTGTAACTGCTCTGCCGGTAGCGAATGCAAACCACAAACCAAAAAATAATAACGTAATACCAAATGGGACATCAGGCAACTGGGTAATAATACCTACCAGGACCACACATGCTAATACGGAATAACTGAATACCGGCACCTTACCAATACGATCTGCTAATTTCCCAAAAACAAATGAAGCCGCTAATGCAGACAAACCGCCTACCAAATAAACAAAAGGTGTATTTGACTTAGGTATTCCTTTATTAAACTCAAGAAAGGGATTAACCAATGGAATAATCAGGAAATGTCCCATCATAATTAAAAAAGAAAAAATTAAAGCATAGACCTGGTGAGGGTTATGAATGACTTCTTTGATAATCTTGATTTTGGATGATGGAGCTTCGGACGATACATGGTCTTTCATCTCAGGAATATATTTTTGCAATAATGGTACTAATACAAATCCCAGAATTCCTACCAATAAAAACGGTGCATGCCAACTGATCGCATTGGCTAAGTACAAGGCAAAGGGCACACCGAATGTTGATGCGATTGCAAATGAACTCATCACCGCTCCCATCGCTGCTCCTCTACGTCCATACACAAATATATCAGAGATGATAGAAAATACCTGAGCTCCGATTAATCCTCCAAACAATCCCGCTAATACTCTGGATGCCATCAACAGACCAAACGTTGGCGATAAACCGCAAGCAATAGTCCCAAGTAAAAAACCAATAAACGCATAGATTAATACTTTCTTCCGGTCATAACTATCAACAAAAAATGCTGCGATAAAACCAGAAAATGCTGCAGTCAATGTATATGCTCCTACTAATACACTAAACTGCATAGGGCTAATACTGAAATACGGCATGAGATAATTGCCCAATGGCATCATGATCATGAAGTCGAGGATATGCGTAAAATTTATAGCAGCGAGTAGAAAGATTACGAGGCGTTCATGGGATTTCATGGGTGCAAAGATGAGGATTGCAATAATGCATATTCAATTTTAATGTGTCAATGAATTGATAATAAGAATAGTGTCCAGGACTAATTACATACCTTCGCAATCAGATCGTTGGTTTCTTGTTTTTTTTCAAAAATAAGAATGAAGGTTTTATCAGTATAGAAATATATTGATTCAACCTGAAAAGGGAATCCGGTGTATGCCATAAAAAGCAGAATCCGGAACTATCCCCGTAGCTGTAAGCTCCATCACAGATCACTGGACCTAAATTGTAGGGCCACTGGAATTATTATATTGGATCAGAAAGTATCAAACTAATTGAATGATTCAATGAATTCCGGGAAGGCCAGGTCCGGTGGGAGTAAGTCAGAAGACCTGCCTTTGATCTATACAACATAATTCGGCTTTCGGGTGAAAGGCATGAAGATTACTTAGATGACGGGCATCTCAGGTTTTTTCATTTTTCCTCAAAGCATTCACAATTTTCAATTTTTTTCTTTATGAAAAAGATGGGTGTTTTATTAGGAGCCCTGTTTTACATCATTCAGATTCGGGCACAGGATAGTGTGTCCGTGAAATCGTTAAATGAAATCATTGTAACGGCAAATCGTTTTAATCAAAAATCAAATTCTACCGGTAAAATTATTTCTATCATTGACCGGAATGAACTGCATGCAAATGCAGGCAAGTCTGTCGCTGAAATTATTCAATCTTATTCTGGTGGGTATATTAACGGAGCTAACGGTGTACAGGGATCAAATAAGGAATTTTATTTAAGAGGTGCCAGTCATGGTAACGTCCTTATTGTAATGGATGGTATAGTAGTACATGATCCCTCGCAGATCAATAATTCCTTTGACCTGAATCACCTGAATGTTTACCAGATCGATCATATCGAAATATTAAAAGGTGCTCAAAGCACTCTATGGGGTAGCGATGCTGTAGCAGGAGTAATTAATATTATAAGCAAAAAGTCTGATGATAAAAAAATAAGTGCCGATGCCGTGCTTGCTGCAGGTAGTTATGCTTCTATCCGAAGTAATGTCGGTATTCATGGCAATCTTGGTCAACTTTCCTATCGTGCAGGTTATGCACGGGATAAAAGCCACGGGTTTTCTGCTGCAACAGATGCTCAGGATTTGAATACGTATGATAAAGATGGATATAAACAGGATAATGTTCAATTAAGTCTTCAATATCGATTAAATAAAAATTTTAACGTAAGTACATTGATCCATGGATCGATCTATCATACAGATATCGATGCCGGAGGATTCGCGGATGACAAAGACTATACTACAAAGAATAAAAATCTCCTGGGCAATGTTCAGCTATCCTATCAGCAATCAAGACTTAAATTATATTTTAATCATAGTATAGTTAATGCTCATCGGGAATTTACAGATGATAGCTCGGATGTCGGTGGGTTTACTCTTTATTCGAAAGGCGACTATATCGGAAAATCCCAGGTATCTGAATTGTATGGAGTATATAAATTCACAAAAAAGTTAACACTGGTCTCCGGATTACAAAGGCAGAATCAACATACCAATCAACATTATTACATTATCAGTTCTTTTGGACCATTTGAAACTGCATTGGGCGATACCAGCAAGATTTCTAATCTCTCATTTTATAGTTCCCTTTCCTTGAGCCATCAACATAAATATAGTGCAGAGGTTGGTTTAAGGTTTAATCATCATTCTATTTATGGAAACAATACAACATTTACGTTCAACCCTTCTTTTTACCTCACTGCCGCCACCAGAATTTCAATTAATATTTCAACGGCGTTTAAAACACCTTCGATTTATCAATTGTATAGCGAATATGGCAATAAATCGCTTCGGCCCGAAGAAAGTATAAATTTTGAAAGTAGTTTACAATGGAACAGTTCATCTATGCGGCAGGTAATGAGACTTACGGCATTTAAGCGAAATATAAATGATCTGATTGTTTTCTATTTTAATCCAATCAATTTTGAAAGCAGGTATATCAACCGGGACAAACAATATGATCATGGCCTTGAATTGGAACATTCATTTTCAATAAGTAAAAAAATATTCTGGAAATCAAATATTACTTACGTAACGGGTCATGGAATAGAAGATCAATTGAAGGTGGATAATTTATATCATCGACCGGAGTTTAGTGCTAATTCCTACTTATCTTTTCATCCAACCAAAAGCTGGACTTTCATTCCATCCATCCGTTATATTGGAAAAAGACTTAAAGGCCCTTTCGATCCCGGCCCATTATATTTAGACTCCTATACTATTTGGGATTGTTATGTAGGTTATAAACTCAATAAACCATTTAATCTGTTTCTTCAACTAAATAATATAACCAATAAAGAATATTTTGATGTGCCCGGATACAATAACCGGAGATTTAATATGATGCTGGGTGTGAAGTATGGTGTAGATTGATCATATTTATTATTTATTCTACTAATTTATATCTTGAGTCTATGTTTTCAAAAAAAAAGGAAATCGGCTGGGGCATTATTGGAGTCGGTGATGTATGCGAAATCAAAAGTGGTCCTGCATTTAACACCCTAGAAGGATCAAAGCTAGTAGCAGTCATGCGACGTAATGCTGCACTTGCCCGGGACTATGCTCAAAGACATGGTGTTCCGAAATGGTATGATAATGCAGATGATCTCATTCATGATCCGGAAGTGGATG
>JBDTUE010000369.1:0-3981 GCA_040007895.1 Saprospiraceae bacterium
GTTGGATTTGACGATAGTCATCTTTAATGTTACCGAGGAACAATTCGTCATGGTCGGCTCCAAAATTGACCCATTTATCACCGAGGTAAGACCAACCGGAAGCACTTGCTGCCGGATGTGAAGAGGAGCAAGAGGATAACAGCGCAAAGCCAATAGTGGATAATATAAATTTGAGCATTATAAAATGATTTGGTTCAATATTAAATATAATAAAATTCAGTATTCCTACCCTTATGGGGTGGATTTGCCCCTAAATGAGGTGTAATGGCTATTATTTTGATAAAACAAACATGTTGGCAAACATATTTTCCTATTTGTATCAATTTGTTTAAAACGAATAATTTATTTTAAAAACCATTTTTTCGATTAACCATTTCTATTTCACAAGGAAATAAAATCCACACCTTATTGAATAGAATTATAATGAACCCGGCTTAATAAACCCCGGAGTAATATCTTTCAAGAAGTTTGCGAACCTGAGTAGTTCAGGTTCTGAATAATATCGCCCTATAATTTGAATTCCAAGAGGCAAACCTGCTTTATTTAACCCCAATGGAACAGTAATCACGGGATGACCAGTAGCGTTTATAATATAAGAATAGGGAACGTATTTCATATATGGCATCAGTGTACCATCATCTGCTTTGATTGGTTTCCAGGATTCCTGTTTTTTGAATGCAGCATCGTAGGTGACAGGACAAATGAAGAAGTCATAATGTTTGAAAAAGTCTTCCCAGGTATTAATCAATTTTTGTCTTTCAGCCTCTATTTTCTTCCAGGCCTCATCGGAGGGATCCATTATACTGGCATGAAAGGCTTCAAAGTTTCCGCTGCCATCATCTGTTTTTTTAAAATCCATATCAATAAACTTCCGGATCAGCCAGGGTTGATTTTCCCCCATCATGGAAGCAAAAGAGCTCAGGAACATTTTTTGTAAATCCTTATAAATATCCGGAGCATTTTTTTCTACTACCACCTGGTGTCCTTTAAGTGAATCTATAAAAGTGAATAATTTTTGTTTCATGTCAAGGCTCACGGTAGCACTATCATTATTTGTTTTCCAGCTATCCATCCAGGCTATTTTGTATTGGTTTAATGATTTATTGGATGGAGATTTCCAATCAATTTGTTTTTGAAATCGTTTATCGATTTTAGTGTTACGGAGTACACTCCACACTAATTGAAGATCTTCTGCGGATCGGGCGAGAGGTCCGGGTGAAGCCATGGCTAACCTGGTAAATACAAATGCTGAATCAGGACTTGAACCATCAGTGAGATTAATTGTTCCAAAACTTGGTTTCAAAGACCACAATCCACAAAACACGGCCGGTATACGAATACTGCCTCCTAAATCACTACCCAATTCAAGAGAACTAAAACCTGCTGCTACTGCGGCTGCTCCACCCCCAGTACTTCCACCGGGAGTCCTGGATGTATCAAAAGGATTACTGGCCACAGGGTATACTTCACCTATTGTTTGGTAATCCGAGAGCATATAAGGCACATTCGTAGTACCAAGAATGATGGCTCCGGCATTTTTTAATTGATTGACTATTTCCGCATTTCTGGGAGCGGTGAATCCATACATTTTCGCATTCATGGTATTGGGAGAACCTTTGACCCAAAACATTTCTTTAATGGTAATGGGTACTCCAAGCAGGGGCCGGTTTAAAGTATCACCTTTTACAATAGCTTCATCCGCTTTCGCCGCTTCTTCCAACGCCTCCTGTTCCCTCAAATAAATCAGGGCATTGTATTTATAATTGTTGTTTTTGATATTATTTATATACTCGATAATAAGTTCCTTCGAAGTGATTTGTTTGTTTTTTAGCATTGTAGCCAACTCGGTTGCACTCTTAAAAATGTATTTTCCATTCATAGGAAAATCCTGAGTAGGTTTTTTAAAAAGATTTTCCTGTAAAACGACAGGTATGCTTTTAAATTTTGGAGTAATAGAATTGATATATGTACCTAATAGGATAGCTATCAGCAATAACGAACCGATACTGATTCCAATCCATTTGAATATTTTTTTTGTTCCGGGTTTCATAATCATAATCGTTGAATGAATGAATGAATGAATAAACCACTCTTTTTATAATGAATAGCAACACTATTTAAATGATGAGTAACTCAAGATTAAAGCTGCACTACTAAGTATACAATATATAACCTGAGCCGTAGAGATTTTTGTTTTTTTAGCGTAGTGAAAATAATGCCAGGCAAACATTACTGGATAAAACCAAAGAATAATCCATGACCATAATTCGCCGTGCCGGAACGGATTCCACAAAATAAATAATGCAAATAAATTAAGGCCAAGCATCTGGCTGGTAAAATCTATTAATAAATGGCGCATCGCTTTTCCAGTATCCTCAGAACTTGATGCAATTTGTTGTAAATCGAATCCGGCAGCCATACTCAGCATGCTATAGGCTTTTGTCGGTTTTATACTCCAGATAATACCAAATAAAAGGCCAATTCCGCTAAAATATGTAAAAATGGAAATTGCAAAAATCATGGAAGCAGTCATATTTAATGGGTTTAATGTTTTATTAAAGATTGATTCTTAGCCAAAATATTAATTTATTTTATTCCATCTTGCTCAATTGCAATGAACAGGATAAATGGCATTCAAGGAGATATTATATTGATCTAAAAGTCATCCCAGATAACCCTTCAGGTCAAGAGTGATTGTAATTGATTTTAGAGTGGATAAAAATAAAGGAGCAAAAATCATTATTTTATAAAGCGTCAACCCTATACCTATGATATTTACAAAAATGAAAAGCCAGGTTAAACTGTCTTGTAGCCTTGATTTAATTTTCATTGTATTGAATTTATAAATCAAAGCTAATGATGTGAATTTCAAGCTTAGTAAGAGGAAGTACTGAATTTTACTACGCAGTTCTGCGTATTTTTTTAAATTAATTTTCCATGCTTCAAAGATTCATGATCGCACTCTGGAAAACCAAGCATTAGATTTAAGATATTCAGTACACAAAATGATACATTGACCGTCCTTGTTCAGGAAATGATCCATATGCACCACACATTGACCAGGTGTTGATACAATCCGGTAAAAGTCTATATTGAGAATATGGAATCGATTATCCCTTGGGTTGGCTTTTAATTGCCTTCTCTAATTCTGCGGAATTTGGTAAAGACGGTAATGATTTTATGTAATTGTAAATGGCTTCTAATTCAACATCTTCGTGCGCTCCGATCCCTGGCCAGGGCATGAATTCAGGATCAAGTGATTTACCTTCCGGAGTTTTACCGTTCCGTATAGTTGATTTAAATTCTGCAAGACTCCATTTGCCCACATGCCCTCCGCCTGTAATATTAGGTACCGGTGGTGCTGTAGGAGCCGGATGTTTTCCTCCATTAAACTGTGGGCCATGACAGGATCTGCAACCATGAAACCTGGTCAGGTAATTTCCATAATCTGCCTGAGGAGATTTAAGTGGAGCAGTCACATGTTGCAAATCCTCATGTTTAATGACATCATAAGGATATAGATCGCCAAATGCACCAGCACCCGCTAATAGTTTAGCAAACAAAGTAAATTGTGTAGGGCCCTTAGCTTTTTCAATTGGTTTTACAGTCTTCATATATGCGATGATGCATCCAAGATCTTCATCGCTTGCCTGGCCAATATTTTCTGCTGGCATGATCATTAGAGCTCTCCCGGATGGATTCAGGCCATGGCGAAGTGTTCTCACCCAATCAAGATCGGTATACTTTTCTGTGGCACTTCCGGCAGACCTTGAAAGATTTGCACTGGCCATATATCCAATCGTAGGATCATCAAAAAATGCTTTGCCTGCATAATCATCGCCATGACAATGTTTACAGCTCACTGTCAACACTCTGCCTCTTACGATTGAAGCACTATCCGTAGGAATAGTAATGGCGGTCACTTTAGTTTCAAAAATACGACCGTCCAGTTTTTCGAATTTTGTTTTTAAATAGAATGCT
>JBDTUE010000370.1:0-3979 GCA_040007895.1 Saprospiraceae bacterium
CAACATGGAGGCAAATTCAGGACCGAGGATATCATGAAAAAGTTTCGGCATACTTGAAAGAGAATCGATACCTTTCCGGATCATAATATGACAAAATTTATACAAAACCTTACTGCCGAAGTCGGATCTCCCAACAAGTCCAATAGTTCAGGCGTTTTTTTAATTCGATTCGCCTTTTTATCACTATTTATTTTCGCCCATTTCCTTGTTTTTAGTCAATCCATAAAAGGAGTGGTCACTTCTTCTAAATCGGAACCACTCTCCGGAGTTAAGGTCCATTTGTTGAACAGTAACCTAAGTGTTGCTTCCGACGAACAAGGGAATTTTGAATTGAAGGATGTAATCCCCGGATCGTACCATGTGCAGGTTTCAGCTGTGGGTTATGCAACATTAGAGAAAGAGATTAAGGTGGATCAGCAAGGCGCAACTATCAATTTCCAACTATCTGAAACTTCTATTCAATTGGAAGATGTAATCGTGACAGCTCAAAAAACAGAAGAGGAAAATCAAAAATTATCTCTGAGTGTAAGTGTGATTTCTGCTGCTAAGGTTCAGCAATACCGGATGTGGAATAGCAGAGACATTACAGCTGTTGTTCCTAATTTGTATTCAGCCAACCCTGGAGATGGCCGAAATGTAACCTCGATACGTGGCATTACCACTACTTCGTATGATCCATCCATTTCAACTAATATTGACGGAGTGAACCAATTTGGTCTGGATACGTATATCGGTTCATTGTTGGATATTGAGCGGATAGAAGTTTTGAGAGGCCCTCAGGGGACTTTATATGGAAGAAATGCGATGGGGGGTGTGATTAATATTATTACGAGACAACCTGAAAATAAGACAACGGGTTTTGGAGAAATAAATATTGGAAATTATGGACAACAGCGATTTAGTGCCGGCATCCATACTCCTTTAATTAAAAACAGACTTTATCTTGGAGTTTCCGCTATGTATGACCAATCCAATGGGTTTTACACTAATGATTTTGATAATTCTCATTTTGATAAAAAACATAGCATTTTTGGTATTTATTCTTTGCGTTACCTGGCGAGCCCTGCCTGGTCCTTTACTTTAAATCTCAAGCATAATGAGAACCGCAACCAGGGTACATTCCCTTTATCGTATGATCCATTCAATGAGGGTTACCATGTAAACCAAAACGGAGTGACGACGATGGTTGATAATGTTTTCAATGGTTCTTTATCAGCCAACTATACAGGACATGGATTTAATTTCACATCACAGACCACCTATCAATCCAATTGGAGATATTACCGACAACCTATCGATGTAGATTTTTCGCCGATTGATGGGTTAACCCTTATCAACAATTATGGCAGAGACTGGAATAATACTAAGGCCTGGACCCAGGAATTCAAATTTACTTCACCTGCTTCTACTTCTGCCTTTAGATGGACCGGAGGAATTTATTTGTTTCATCAGGAAAGCCCTGCTAAACAAGCCACACACTTTGGTGCAGATGCATCCTTCATTGATCCAAATGCCATTCCGAATTCAAACATCATCAGTACTTCTACCGGTAAAACGACGGGTTATGCATTCTTTGGCCAGGCAACGTATAGTTTTTTAGAAAACCTGGATGTGATTGCTGGTTTGCGATATGATTTTGAACATAAAACCCAAAGTGTGATGGGTGAGTTTCAAATAGAACCTGATGCACCATTCACTACGTTGCCGGATACATCAGGTACTGCTGATTTTAGTGCCATCTCACCTAAACTCGGCCTTGTTTATCGTATAAGTGAAAAAACCAATCTCTATTTTAATTATTCAAGAGGATTCAGAACGGGAGGCCTTACTCAATTTTCTCCTGATCCCTCACAACCACCGTTGTATTCTTATAAACCGGAATACAGTAGCAATCTTGAAATTGGGTTGAAAGAAACATTTTTGGAGAATAGAATTCGACTTAATGTAGCAGCATTTTTAATACGCGCTTCGGATGTACAAGTTCCAACGCTGGTATTACCTCAGGCAATTACTGTGACCAGGAACGCAGGAGAATTGGAAAGCAAAGGGTTTGAAGCTGAACTATCGACAACTCCAATTCCGAATCTTCAGGTCGATTATAATTTTGGGTATACAGATGCGAAGTATACTATTTTGAAACTTTCAAAAAACGGATCTGAAGTTGACTTTAAAGGGAATCGTCAGTTATTTACACCGGATATTACATCCATGTTGGCGGCACAATACAGCTTGAATCTTTCAACAGCTCAACGTATCAAATTGATTACGCGGCTCGAATGGATGCATTTAGGCGAACAATATTTTGATTTGGCCAATACGATCAAACAGCCTGGTTACAGCCTGCTGAACGCAAGGATTGGACTGACATATAAGGATATGGAATTGTTTTTCTGGGGGCGAAATCTCGGTGATGCGAAGTATATTTCATATGCATACGATTTTGGAGCTGCTCACCTTGGAGATCCTAAAAATTATGGAATAACGTTGCGGAAGAATTTTTAGAATAACTTGAGAGCCGTCTTGCCAAGTAAACAAAAATTCAAATGTAAATCCGATATCTATCGGATCAAATTCAAAAAATTATCCTATCGAGTTATATGCAATATTTAAAGAGTTTAGTTGCTAATAATACTTATACAGGGATGAGCAGAATAGTGAAGGGATGAATTACAATACCAAAACTGAACGTTGAACTTGCTTTTTGCTTTTGATTTTGAATTTGAGTTTGTAGGTGACCTAATTTATTTAAAATACAAATTCAAGTACAAAATCAAATTCAAAAAAATTAGCAGCTCGAGTTTAATCGAATATCTTCAATACTAAATGTAGTCCCTTCCTTTATGGTCGAAGTGCCCAAGCAAGACCATCCGGTACACCACCCACATCTAACTGACCAGTTACTTCAAGTGTTTTGAGATCTACTATAGCTATATAATTATCAGGAGAACAAGCTACAAAGGCACGTGAACCAGGTGCATCCATAAGTATACCTGCTGCACCATGACCGATTTTTAGTCGTTTTATTTCTTTGTAAGATTTAGCATCAAATATGGTCAGTTCACCGGTTTGAAGACTCGATACGAATACTAAATTTCCATCCGGTGTAAACCTCACCCTGTTAGCACCATTTACCTTTGCATCAATTTTTAATCCCGGTTTTTTTGCAATAAGATCAATGATGGAAATAATTCCAGTTTCACTGGAAGCCGTCCAGAGCTCGCTGCCATCCAATGATACATCAAATCCCTCTGAACCTTTTGCAGTAGGCACTATAGTTTGCATCCAATCTTCTCTTGGCTTAGTATTAGGAGGAGCCATTCTTCCAGGTTGGATCAAGGTATCTGTCAGAATACTCACTGTACCGGAAGTAATATTTGTCGTGTAAATCTTTTTTCCATCAGGCGTAACATAGATCATATGCGTCCTGTTTTCGCCCGTGCCCATACTCCAATCCAATTTATTGGTTGCAGGATCGTAGCGACCTACAGATTTGGAACCTTCAGCAGTGAACCATACTTTACCTTTTACAAACGTAATATCATGGGGACCATAGAGCGGTCTGGTATCAATAGTACGTAGTGGTTTTTTGGCCACCAGATCAATGACATTTATTTCATGAAAACTTCCACCTCCATAAATACAAACATAAGCTGTCTTTCCATCCGCAGAGGCTACTACTTCATGTGGGTCGATGCCAACAGGAATACGGGCAATGATTTTTAATGTGACCGGATCTACGATAGATAATGTATGGTTAGTTTTTGAAAGTGCCAATAACGAACGTTTAGGTGTTGATTGGGCAATGATCGATGAGGAGTATAATACAGTAATCAAAAAAACAGGTATTACGATGAGTCGGAGCAGATAATATTGAATATTTTTCACAGTCTTGATATTTTATTGTAAAAATACTTTTTCTGCAGGCAATTTCTACAACCTCCCGGAGGGATCCCATCCCGGACAAGTGAAGGGGTGACTC
>JBDTUE010000371.1:0-3966 GCA_040007895.1 Saprospiraceae bacterium
CGTCCTTCATGGGAAACCACATTATTTAGTATATTGTATTTTCATAGTTATAAACATTCTTCATCTCTCATTCTTAAACAATGAAATATACATTATTCCTTCTTTTCACTTTCCTTACCTTATCTACGTCCCTTCAATCTCAATCTAAACCTCCTCTTGATCACTCTGTATATGATGCATGGCAACGTATAGCCAATCGATGGCTTAGTCCCGACGGAAAATATCTCGCCTATACCATTGATCCCCAGGAAGGAGATAACAATCTTATAATTAAATCACTTTCAACGAATAAATCGACAAACATACCAAGAGGTTATGATGCCACTTTTTCCAAAAACTCACAATACCTCATTGCTAAAATTAAACCAACGTTTAGTCAAATAAGACAAGCTAAAATTGAAAAGAAAAAAGCAGAGGATATGCCTAAAGATTCTTTGTTGATCTGCGAGCTTACTTCAAATTCTATCATCAAATCACCTCTACTAAAATCATTTGCATTACCGGAAGAAGGCTGGAATGTATTAGTTTATGTCTCGGATAAAAAAGGAGTTGATACCACTAAAACTAAGATCTCCGATTCGACTAAGACTAAAAAGCCTGAACCAAATACCAAAGAAGGGAGTACACTCATAATACATTCACTTCTCAATGGATCAGATCTTTCCTTCAATCATGTCTTTGAATATGCGTTAAGCAAAAAAGGAAATAGTCTGGCTTTTACAACAAGTGCGTCAAAAAAAGATAGCCTTCAACTGCCAGGAGTCTTTTTAATGAATTTACTTTCAGGTAAAATTGACACGATTACCCATGGTAGTATCGATGCTAAAAAATTATGCTTTAACGAAGAAGGTGATCAACTTGCATTTGTAGCGACCTTAGACAGTACAACCGCTCAAGTAAAAAAGTATCATCTCCGGTATTATCAACCAGGAATGGATAGCGCAATCATTCGAATTGATAATAATACTCCCGGCCTGAAAGCCGGATGGCATGTCAGCGATAATGGTACAGTGCGATTCAGTAAAGACGGTACCCGCTTATTATTCGGAACGGCTATGATTCCGACCCCAAAGGATACGACTATCCCTGATTTTGAAAAAGCGCAAGTTGATGTCTGGCATTACAATGATGATTACCTCCAGCCTATGCAACTAAAAACCCTTGATCAGGACCTCAAACGATCATACCTCGCAGTGTCCACTCAAGATCAATTGTTCCAACAACTCAGTGATGAAAACCTTGAAAATGTAACAATATCTAATGAAGAAAGTGGTAGATATGCGTTAGGCCGGACGGATAAAGGTCAACGAATAGCATTGCAATGGGAGGGTGATACTAAAGAAGATATTTATAAACTGGATCTGAAAACAGGTATTAAAAAACTAATAAAAGATGATCTCGATGGCAACGCCTCTATCAGTCCGGAAGGAAAATATATCATCTGGTACGATAATTCAAAACGGCAATATTACATCCACGACAATGAGAAGGATACTACCCTTCTGCTTTCAGCCAGAATAAAAACTCCTTTAGCGGATGAGGAAAATGATATGCCTGATGACCCTTCATCGTATGGAATCAGTGGGTGGTATGTTCATGATAGCCTGGTTTATATCAATGATCGCTATGATATCTGGTCCGTCAATCCCTCTAAACTATCCGATGTAAAGTGTATTACAAAAGGATATGGTAGAAAATCTAAAACGGAATTGCGACGTATAACCCTTGACCCAAAAGCAAGGTTTATTTTACCCGGACAGACTTTATTATTATCTGCTTTACAAAACCTGGATAAAAAAAGAGGCTTCTATTCTTGTGCATTAGATGGTATTGCTGATCCAATTAAATTAATCATCGATGAATATAGTTTTGGTCCTGTTCTCAAAGCGGAACAAGCGGATGTACTGACTTACATAAAAGGCAACTATATAAAATCTCCTGACATCTATACCAGCAATCTGCTTTTCTCTGAAACAAAACATAGCAGTATCAATCCTCAACAGCAAAACTATAACTGGGGTACTGTGGATCTCGTTCACTGGACTACATTCAAAGGCCATAAGACTGAGGGTTTACTCTATAAACCCGAAAATTTTGATAGCACCAAGACCTATCCCATGATCGTTTACTTTTATGAAAAACTAACGAATGGCCGCTATGCTTACCAACCTCCCACTCCTACAGGATCGCGGCTCAATATTCCATTTTTTGTAAGCAGAGGTTATCTTGTGTTTACTCCAGATATAGCTTATGAGATTGGTCATCCCGGGCCAAGTGCTTATGATTACATCGTCTCCGGAGTAAATGCTTTAAAGAAAAACCCATGGGTTGATAAAACTAATATCGCTCTTCAGGGTCAATCGTGGGGAGGATATCAAACACTCTACACTATTACTAAAACAAATCAATTTAAAGCAGCCTGGGCTGGTGCTCCCGTAGTCAATATGTTTAGCGCTTATGGTGGTATCCGTTGGGAATCCGGTCGCAATCGCCAGATGCAATATGAAAAATCCCAGAGCAGGCTTGGTGCTACACCATGGCAACGTCGTGATCTTTATATTGAAAACTCTCCTCTTTTTTATTTGCAGAATATAACTACTCCGCTTACCATCATGGCCAATGATGCTGATGGAGCTGTGCCTTGGTATCAGGGCATCGAGCTATTTACTGATATGCGCCGGCTTGATAAAAAAATCTGGATGCTTACATATAATAATGAAGGGCATAATCTCACGGAGCGTCGCAATCAAAAAGATATTTCTATTCGTGAACAACAATTTTTTGATCATTATTTGAAAGGAGCTCCAATGCCGGAATGGATGGATACCGGTGTGAAAGCAACCGAGAAAGGAAAGACTTGGGGTTTAGGACTTAAAAAGAGTTAGCTAAATACTCACCATTGAGTTTTTATTCCATAAAACAAATCCAGACCTATATACAATTTAGAATATTCCTTTTTGCAATGCTTTCATCACTGCTTCTGATTTACTGGCAACATGCATTTTTTTATAGATTCGCTTTACATGGGTCCGTACAGTTTCATAGCTAATGAATGCTTTTTTAGCAATGTTATAAAAATTATCTCCATCTACCATCATTTTTAAAATTTCCCCTTCCCGCTCACTTAAATGATAGTCTTCCGTACCGGGTTGGACTATGATTATATTCTTTGAGGTAAAAAAGCTCAACACCTTTTTTGCTATGGCTGCACTCATAGGAGCTCCACCACTATATACTTCATTTATTGCTTCCATATATTTATGGGGTGGTTCATTTTTAAGTATATAGCCGGAAGCACCTGCACAGAGTGCATTGAATATCTTATCATTATCTGCGAAAACAGTTTGAACGAGAATCTTAATGTCAGGATATTTAATTTTGATATTTTGAGAAAGTTCTATACCACTAAGCCCGGGCATTTCGATATCCATTAAGATTACATCCGGACGGGATATCTGAACATTTATATCCCAATTGTCGCCATTTGGAAATGAAGCACAACAGATATAACCTTGAGTGCCATTCAGAATAGCGTTGAGAGCATCCCGCACCAACTTGTTATCCTCGAAAATAGCGACTCGTATATCCATTTGCGTTTAAAAAACCAAAGTTGGCATTATTCAATTGATTTTTATATACCCCATTGGGTGATAATATACATGACATGAAAATATAATTTTGGCTACAATTATGAAATATCAGAGACATTTTTTACTCTTGATACCCTTAGCCCAAAAATCAGGAAATGTATAGGAAGCCTTTAAAATCATAGGACATTCCTTAGAAAGTTTTAAGCATAACGAAGAACTATCAGATAAAATAGGTGAGTTGGCTTTGCAATAAAACTAAGTTTACTGCATTAGCGCTTTATCTTAATGTTCTAATAACTGAAACACTGAAAATAATTCAACCAGGCATTCTGACCATTTCAAAAAAGTGGTCTTTTCTTGAAGTGAATAAAGATCA
>JBDTUE010000372.1:0-3963 GCA_040007895.1 Saprospiraceae bacterium
ACAAGTTCATTGGGAACATGGACTTTTTCAAGAGCTTGCTGTAGCCTGCGAGGATGTTCCAAAGAAACAAAAGGATCTTTATCTCCATGGAACATCAATATCGGCGGGTCATTTTTATCTACATAGGTCAATACAGATATTTTTTTAAGTATTGGGTCGTCCGGTCCGGTAGCACCCGTAAAATCCATACGTACTTCCTTCAAAGGCTTATGATAATATTTAAGCATATCCGAGTCCTGTTGGGCTGTAAGTGGAAGTCCGGGCAAAGTAAAATCCGTTCCTGAGAAAAAACTGACTACGGCTTTAACACTACTGGAAAATTCAGGGATATCAGTCTGGCCTTCTAATCCATCAGCAGGTGAGGTTACTCCTAGCATCAGGGCAAGATATGCTCCTGCAGATTCACCCATTGCACCTATTCGATCAGGATCTATATTTAATTCAGCGGCATGAGCTCTCAGATATCGAACAGCTTGTTTAGCATCTTCTACTTGCGACGGCCATTTAAACTGAGGAGCAAACCTATATTGAACTGCTACACCGACATAACCCAATGGCACAAATTTTTGTATCCATCTGTGCATATGCCATTTAGCTCCCTGTTGCCAACCTCCTCCATGAAAAAAAAGAATAACAGGAAAAGGACCTTTGCCTTCTGGTCGACCAATATCCAGTTTCTGCTCTACTCCCCCGGCATGACCATATACAATATCTTTCTTAATTTCGATCGCAGCAGGAGTTTGACCATGAACAGATAATAAATGGGTAAGGAAAAAACAGGTGAACAGGGCAACATGGATAAAAGATTTCATCAGGGTCAGGATTGAATATTGCAAATTAATAAAAAACTAAAGACTTTTTGTTTAATACCCATCCAAAATCGTGGGTTAAGGATGTAGTCACAAAATATGGCAAGTTTAATACTACCTTGCTATCCTGACATTCCAGGTGGATTGGAATATTCAAAAAAATGAATCATAAATTTTTTCTAAATTTCACTATTATCAAGTTGACTAAAGTTCGTATTTCAAAACTATGAGACTAAATTTAGACACCATCATCTTATTCGTTCAAAATGTAGACAACCTTAAAACATTTTATGTTGACATTTTAAAACTTGAAATTGTTGAAGAAATTAAATCTGAATGGCTATTATTAAAAGCAGGCAATTGCCATATTGGGCTTCATAAAATGGGCGATCAATACCTGGAACATTATAAAGGAAAGTCCAAATTTGAAAACAATTCTAAAATTGTTTTCATGGTTGATGAAGATATCTATAAAATCAGGGAACGTTTATTGAATGAACAGGTATTGATGAGAGAAATAAAAACATTTGATAATTACGACTTTATGCTTTGCGATGGCGAAGATCCTGAAGGAAATGTTTTCCAGTTAAAACAAAAAAAATGACTCACTAAAAATTTTAAGCACCTTATAATTCAAATTTTAATAAATACATCTTATGCAAACCAGGAAACAATTTTTAAAAAATACTTTATCAATAGCCTCAGGTGTAGCATTGTATGGACTAAAGGGAATGCCACCTTTGATGACAACACCTCCATATCCTTATGTTTCCTTTGATTTACATTGTCATCCAGGCAGATTATTTGAAGTCGGAAATAATTTTGGCGCACCGCTTGTGCCCGGTCAAACCATCCATGAAATGATTTCAGCCCACATAAGCGGTGCATTTTTTTCGTTGGTTGCTGATTCCAAATTAATTAAACTTGGTCCAACGGGAGTTATAATCGCTGGAAAGTATGAATCCGGTGAAGCCTGGTCAGAATATAAAAGACAGTTGAAGGACATGAAAGATTTCCTGGAAAAATCTTCTGTACATCAATCGACTAAATCAAGCGATCTAAAACCATCCGGTCCTTTAGCGGCTTATATCTCCGTGGAAGGAGGGGACTTCTTAGAAGGTCAGGTGGATCGATTAGATGAAGTATACCAGGATGGAGTGCGATCTATTCAATTGGTTCATTATGCCCCAAACGACCTTGGTGATTTACAAACTTCAACGAGTATGCACAATGGTCTTTCATCCTTTGGCAAGGATGTAGTTCGTAAAATGAATAAGCTGGGCATTCTGATTGACGTTGCTCATGCTACATTACAAACTACCAAAGCTGTGGCCGGTCTGAGTGATGCACCGATCATGCTTTCTCATAGTATTTTAGAAATGGATTCAGATCGACCTATTGCAAAGAGGGCAATCTCCAAAGAACATGCTCAACTAGTGGCAAAGACCGGAGGGTTGATTGGTGCCTGGCCTTCCGGATTCAATAAAAGCTTTGAAGAGTATGTTGACAATATCCTTCGCATGGCAGATGTCGTAGGTATAGATCATGTAGGGATCGGCACGGATATGGATGGAAATTTCAAACCTGTATTGTCCAGTTATATACAATTCTCTACTCTCGCCAACGCATTTAAAAACAAAGGCCTTTCAGTGAGTGACATTGGCAAAATCATGGGCGACAATGCATCCCGTGTATTGAAGAAAGTATTTAAAACTAATTGAGAAAACAAGTTCTTGAAGGACATTATATTTCAAAGGGTATTTATTTCTCAAGGATTTCATTGATAAAACATCCACCATGACCGAATAAAAATTCAAATTGTCCGGATCATCATTTATTGAAACTAGCTTATTATTTAAGTACGGGCAAATTTGATAAGTGGTATCACAATTTAAAAAAAGAAAAAAAGATTTTAATATATATCATTTCTTTTCGACCTTTAGAGACCTCTAGAGAAAATCTATCGTGGAGTCCAGCAACCACTTGAAAAAACGGGGCGTTTCCGAAAAGCCATATGAGTAGGACCAACTTAAATAATTATACGTAATGGATTTACATGTAAACATGATTGCAATACTGGTAGCAGTAGTTGTAAATTTCGTCATCGGCTTTATATGGTACACTCCCTTATTTGGGAAAGCATGGGGAAAAGAAATGGGATATGATCCCAACGTACCGGCAGACAAATCGCTTTTAATGAAGGGCATGGCATTTATGGTCATCGGCAATATTCTTTTTGCGTATGTTTTAGCTCATAATATTCTTGCCTGGTCATATGTACCTGGGATAAAAGAAATGGGAACAATGTCCAATACATTTTCTACTGCCATATTCACCTGGCTGGGATTTTATGTTCCCGGTGAATTAGGCGCTATAGCCTGGGAGAAACATTCCTGGAAACTTTTTGCAATTAATACAGGATATCAACTTGTTTCACTTTTAGTGGTAGCCCTGATCCTTATCTCCTGGCCTTAATATTCAGGAGATATATTACAAACTCGTCATAAGAGGATATAATGAATTAGCTCTAATCCGGGTTAATAAACGTTATTGTAAGATACCATGGTACAGCACATACCATGTAATATAATTCTATGGTCACTAGTGAAGCATTTAGATTATTAGCGCTTTCGTTTCCTGATACATCAGAGCAACCTCATTTTGATAAACAGGCATTTAAAGTAAAAAAGATATTTGCAACGTTGGATCTTAAAAGTAACCGTGCTTGCCTAATGTTATCTGAGATTGATCAGTCAGTTTTTTGTGCTTTTGACAAAGCTGTAATTTATCCTGTTCCGAATAAATGGGGAAAGAAAGGCGCTACCTATGTGGAATTAAAAACCGTTAGAAAGGATATACTCAAAGATGCTTTGCACCAGGCGTATCTAACTTCCATTACTCCTAAACCAAAAAGTAAAAACAAATCAAATTGAATAGTGAACTGTCTATTCAGCATGCTTACATTCAATACCAAACATTAAACAAAAGAACTTTACCTCGTTGATTAAATATTGATTTAAGCCAAAATATATTGAGCAAAACATACCTAAACAAATATTCCCATTCGTTGTTTACATTCATAGTTATTAAAATCATTATTAAAAGTCAGATTATATGCCAGACAAATCAATGACGTTACTCGAACAACAACAAC
>JBDTUE010000373.1:0-3960 GCA_040007895.1 Saprospiraceae bacterium
CAGGGCCGGTTGGGGTGAAGTAGGAAACCAGGGTGTGGTCCCGTATCAAACTCAGGGGTTATTAAGCCGTACTACCTACGCATTCGGCAATAATGCAGCTTATGGTTACAGGCCTAATACAATCGGAAACCCCGATCTCCAGTGGGAATCATCAGCGACCACCAATATAGGTCTTGATTACTCTATCTTCAAAGGTAGAGTACAGGGATCCCTTGAATTTTATAAAACAGATACCAAATCGTTACTTTTATCCGATTTCCTACCAGGAAGTACCGGATTTAACTCAGTCACACGCAATGTAGGTCATACCCGTAACAAGGGGATCGAAATTAATGTCAGCACAGTCAATGTTAATACGAATAGCTTTAAGTGGTCCACAGATCTCTCCTTTACTAAAAACAAAGAAGCCATTGTAGAGCTTTATAATGGTAAAGTAGACGACCTGGGAAACCGTTGGTTTATTGGTCAACCGCTGAATACCTATTTTGATTATAAAAAAGTGGGTATCTGGCAATCCAATGAAGCAGATGCAGCAAAATCCTTTGGATCAGAAGTAGGCCAGATAAAAATTCAGGATACTAACGGGGATGGTAAAATCAATGCCTCCGACCGCGTCATATTGGGTAGTGACATTCCCGATTTCCAGGCAGGTTTAACCAACAGGTTTAGTTATAAAGGATTAGACTTAAGTATATTCCTGTATGCTAGCGTGGGACAATACATCGTTTCCGGTTTCCACCAAAACAACAATGCATTGGCCGGCCGTTATCAGCAAATCAAAGTGGATTACTGGACACCAATTAATCCAACCAACGAATTCCCAAGACCTAAGAGTTCACAAGAGTTTCCGGTTAATAATACGGCTCTAATTTATTTCGACGGTAGTTTCCTGAAAATAAGGAATATTAATTTCGGATATACCTTACCGGAGCACCTGGCGAAAAAAATGAAGGCAGAATCAGTACGTATTTACACCAGCATTCAGCAGCCGGCGATCTTTTCAGAATTCCGATCTAAATACAATGGTGTGGACCCGGAAGCTACTATCACCAGTTCATCCAACGGTACTACTTCAGTCAACAATGGCATCACGCCAGCGACCCGCGTAATTACCTTTGGTTTTAATTTTAAATTTTAACTCTAATAATAATTTTTTGAGAATGAAAAATTTATTAAAAAACAAATTAAAAGCAGGTTTGATGGCTTGCTTAATGTTTAGTTTCTTTTCTTGTGGAAAAGACATTTTAAAAGAAACCGTTATTTCCAGTATCGGAAACGACTATATAAATACACCTAAAGGATTTGAAGACGCCGTGCGAGCCGCTTATTCTTCCCTGAGAACATTCTATGGTACTCAGCTAGGGTTGACATTAACGGAATACGGTACTGATATATATGCTACTGGTGCTGATGGATCTTACAAAGGATTTCATTTTTATGACGCACAATTGCAGCCTACTGTTGATTATTTATTTGTAGTTTGGGATGAACTCTATAAAGGGATCAATACCTGCAATGCCATTATCGGCCGGGCTCCAGCTGTAACCGGAGTAACTGATGCTACTAAAAAATTGCGGGTGGCTGAAGCTAAATTTTTGCGGGCACACTATTTTTATATTTTACATCAGCAATTTGGAGGAATAGAGCTTAGACTGACTGAAGTCGTCGGACCTACTAAGGCTACCAAACGTTCATCCGATGCTGAAATATATGCCCAGGTTATCAAAGATTGTACGGAAGCAATAGCAGATCTCGAAAACAAGGGCCAATCTTCTGATTATGGACGGGCTACGAAAGCATCCGCTGAAGCATTACTCGCTAAAGTGTATCTGGCAAAGGCTTATGGACCTGCTAAAGCGGCAGATGATTTTCAAAAAGCCGCGGACCTCTGTACCAATATCATTAACAATTATGGATTTAAATTGCTGGATGACTTTGCTTCTGTGCATGATGAAAATAACCAGGTAAATGCAGAAGTGGTATATGCCGTGCAATTTGTAACTGACCAGATATATAATGCTTCTAATAATGCCTCCGGAACAGATGGAGGTGGAAATAACCTCCATTTATTCTTTGGTATGCAATACGATATTCAGCCTGGGTTGAAACGGGATGTGTTCTATGGCCGACCGTTCAAACGGTTACGACCGACCGCTTATCTGCTGAACACGGCATTTGCAGAACGGACGAATGATTCCAGGTATTACAAATCTTTCAGAGACACCTGGAAAAGTAATAACCCGGGATCCAACCTCAATGCATCATTTGATAATTCCAAGACCAAACTTACATTCGCTTCCGGTGATACCTGCATTTATATTCCCGGATATGAAATGAGTAAAGAAGAACGGGCTACTAAAAAATACCAGGTATTGGTACCCAGTGCATACAATGAAGCTTTATTCCCAACTTTGCAGAAATTTTTTGACACCAAACGGGCAGACCTCACCGAGCCACGCGGTTCACGGGATTACGTCGTATGGAGGCTGGCCGACATTTATCTAATGCTTGCAGAAGCTCAGTTGAAACTCGGTAAAGTGAAAGAAGCAACCGATGCAGTGAATGCAGTTCGGTTTAGAGCTGGATGGCCAGGCAAAAAAGATCTTATGAAAATTACAGAAGCTCAGATGAATTTCGAATTGCTGATAGAAGAAAGAGCACGGGAACTTGCCGGCGAAATGACACGCTGGTTGGACCTTAAACGATGGGGATTGTTAGTAGAACGGGTTAAAAAATATAATCCACAGGCTTCAGCCATTTCGGACAAACATAATGTAAGGCCTATTCCACAGACCCAAATAGATCGGTCAGACCCAGGCGCATTTACTCAAAATGCAGGGTATTGATGTTGGCTGTTTCTTATTCAGATTAGTATAAAATATAAAAGGTCTCGGATTCGAGACCTTTTCTTTTAGACCTATTTATATAAAACCGTTCAATTGATTACAATGAAAAATTATTTGATTCTACTTATTACTTTCTTTTTTGCATCCGCTCAAAGTCAATCCTGGACAAGTCTCTTTGACGGTAGGACGCTGCATGGTTGGAAACAATTAAATGGCAAAGCAAAGTACCGTGTCGAACATGGTCAGATCATTGGTAGTACAGTTGCTAATACACCTAATTCATTTCTGGTCTCAGAAAAAAATTATGGAGATTTTATTCTGGAGCTCGACCTGAAGGTTGATAATAGCATGAATTCAGGTATTCAATTCAGAAGTTTGTCTTTGCCGGAAGTTAAAGAGGGGAGGGTACACGGTTATCAAATGGAAATCGATCCATCCGACAGAGCGTGGTCCGGGGGTATCTATGATGAAGCAAGGAGGGACTGGTTATATATCCCAAATATCAATCCATTGGCTAAAACAGCATTTAAAAAAGGTCAATGGAATAAATACCGCATTGAAGCTATCGGGAATGTACTGCGAACCTGGGTCAACGGAATCCCCATTTCAAATTTGATAGATGATATGACTGCTTCCGGTTTTATTGCACTACAGGTTCATGCTATCTCTGGTACACAAAAGGAAGGAACTGAGATTAAATGGAAAAATATTAGAATTCAAACGACTAATCTCAAACCAAGTGCTGTCGACCATATACCCTTAGTAAACCTGTTAGCGAATAATTTGAGCCAACAGGAAAAAAGCCAGGGATTTGAATTGCTTTTTAATGGTCAGGATTTATCTGCATGGAGAAATGTGCATAGTACTTCTTCCCCTGATAAAAGATGGTCTGTACATGACGGGACTATTGTCGTTGATAAATCCAACGGAAGTGAAACAGGCAATGATATTGTGACGAAAAATAAATATGGAAGTTTTGAATTAGTGTTTGAATTTAAACTGACGGAAGGGGCTAATTCAGGAGTAAAATATTTTGTAGACGAACAATATGATTCTGGTGGAAAATCAGGTATAGGATTGGAATATCAAATCCTGGATGATGCCAGGCATCCGG